>CAMBVS010000030.1 GCA_945871425.1 Rhizobium sp. Q54
GACCGGCGTCGATCCGTCGGCCTCGTCGCTCGTCTTCGGCATCGGCGCGAACTTCTAAGTCTCGCGTCTCTGTACCTGAGAGGGGAGCGGCCCAGGCCGCTCCCCTTTTCTTTTCTGCGACGCCTTTCCTTTCAGGTCCGGCCATGGGCGGCATTCTCTGGCTCGCGTCATATCCCAAGTCCGGGAACACCTGGCTGCGCGCCTTCCTCCACAACTTCATGCGCAACCCGGACCAGCCCTATGACATCAACAAGCTGATGGAGTTCACGGCCGGCGAGAGCCAGACCGTGCTCTACCGCAAGTTCGATCCCCGGCCCTGGACCGAGTACACCCGCGAGGACGTGGCCAAGATCCGCCCGCTGGTCCACCGCGAGCTGACCAAGTCCTTCCCCGATACCGTCTTCGCCAAGACCCACAACGCGCTGCTCGAGGATTTCGGCCACCCCACGGTCAACATGGAGGTGACCGTGGGCTCGATCTACGTGGTGAGGAACCCGCTCGACGTCGCCATCTCCTATGCCCATCACCTCTCCGTCGACTACGACGAGGCGATCAAGCTGCTCGGCACCAAAGGCGCGATGACGATTCCCTCCGAGAAGCACGTCCATGAGCTGATGGGCTCCTGGTCGCAGCACGTCGAGAGCTGGACCGGCCGCCCGAACCCCAGGCTCCACCTCGTCCGCTACGAGGACCTGCTGGAAAGCCCGTTCAAGAGCTTCGGTGGCATCGCCCGCTTTCTCGGCATCAACCCGACCCGCGAGCGCCTGGACAAGGCGATCAAGCAGTCCTCGTTCAAGGTGCTGAAGACCCAGGAGAAGGCCAAGGGCTTCATCGAGCGTCCGGCCAAGGCCGATGCGTTCTTCCGCAAGGGCGAGGCCGGCCAGTGGCGACGCGAGCTGGCGCCTGAGCAGGTGAAGCGCGTGATCGCCGACCACCGCGAGCAGATGGAGCGCTTCGGCTACGTGCCTGCCGACTACAAGTGACCGGGGGGCGACCGTGACCATCGCCGACAACCTCGCCCTCGTCCGCCGCCGCATCGCCGAGGCGGCGGCCGCTGCCGGCCGGCGGGCCGAGGAGGTGACCCTGGTCGCCGTCTCCAAGACCGTCGAGACCCCGGGCCTCGAGGCGGCGCTCGCGGCCGGCCAGCGCCTGTTCGGCGAGAACCGCGTGCAGGAAGCGGAGGCCAAGTGGCCGCCGCTCAAGGCGCGGCATCCCGACCTCCGGCTGCGCCTGATCGGGCCGCTGCAGACCAACAAGGCGAAGGAGGCAGTCAGGCTCTTCGACGTCATCGAGACGGTCGACCGCCCGCGCCTTCTGGACGCGCTGGTCAAGGCCGCCGAGCAGGTGGGGCGCCGCCCGCACGTGCTGGTCCAGGTGAACGTCGGCCGCGAGCCGCAGAAGGCCGGCGTCGACCCCGACGCCGCCGACGCGCTGATCGCCGCCGTCCGTGCCTCCGGCCTGCCGCTCGACGGCGTCATGTGCATCCCGCCGGCCGAGGGCGACCCGGCGCCGTTCTTCGACCGGCTGGCCGGGATCGCCCGCCGGAACCGCCTCGATCAGCTCAGCATGGGCATGAGCGGCGACTTCGAGATCGCCATCCGCCGCGGCGCCACCCATGTCCGGGTCGGCTCGGCGATCTTCGGGGCCAGGGGATGACCGGCAGGCCGCCGGGGCCTGCCGCGGCCGACGACCTCGAGCGGACGCGCCTGCTGGGCCTCGCCGCCGACGCGCTGAAGCGGGGGGCGCTGCCGGAAGCCGAGCAGGCGAGCCGGCTGGTGCTGGCCCGCGTGCCCGACCATCCCGACGCGCTGAACCTGCTCGGCCTTGCCGTTCTGGGCCGAAACCGCGGTGCGGAGGCGGTCGAGGTCCTGACCAAGGCCGCCGGCCGGGCGCCCAAGTCGGCGATGATCCGCTGCAATCTGGCCTTCGCCTGCCGGTCGGCGGGCCGGCTCGAGGACGCGGTGCGCGAGGCCAGGCGCGCGCTCCGCCTCGATCCCAACCTGACCGCGGCCCTGACCGTGCTCGGCACCAGCCTCGCCGACCTCGACCGCCCGGCGGAGGCGCTGGAGCCGCTAAGGAAGGCGCTCGACCGCTCGCCGGGCCTGGGGCGCGTCTTGCTGGCGCTCGCCAAGTCGCTCCGTGCCCTCGGCCGCGACGACGAAGCGAGAGAGCGCTACGAGGAAGCCGTCGCGGCGAACCCCGGGTTCGGCGATGCCTGGGTCGGGCTCGGCTGGCTTCATGTCGGCCAGCGCCGCTACGAGGAGGCCGCAAGCTGCTTCAAGGCGGGCCTGGTGGCGAAGCGCTCCAGCCGCTGGTGGCCGGGAGGCGGCACGCCGCCGGCGCCGCCCGGCCCGCCGTTGCCGATCAACGCTCCGAAGCTCGCCCACGACGTCGAGCAGCTCGCCTTCCTCGTCGCCGAGGGCCTGCTGCCTTCCGACTTCGCTGAGACCGCCGCTGCCTATGGGTCCTTCAAGCACGAGATCGAGCGCATCCACGGCGAGGCCGCGACGGTGGCGCTGGCGGCGAACGAGCTCGGCGCCCTCGCCGACAGCTATGCCCGCGTCGTCCATTGGCGCGAGACCCCGGCCCATGCGGCTGCGGTCCTGAGCGAAGGCTGGGACCGGCGCGAGGTCGAGCGGCGCTACGAGGTGCCGCCGGGGATCTGCTGGGTCGACGGGCTGCTGACGCCGGCCGCGCTCGAAGACCTCCGCCGCTTCTGCCTGGAGTCGACGATCTGGAACGACGTCGGCCATAATTTCCAGGAAGACGCGACCCGCCACGCCTATCTCGGCACCTATGCCGGTGACGGCTTCTGCTGCCCGCTGCTGTTCCAGATCGCCGAGGATCTCACCCGCGCGCTGCCTGCGATCTTCAAGGACCACCGGCTGCAGCAGATGTGGGCCTACAAATACGAGCCGCGCCTCGAAGGCATCGGCATCCACGGCGATAACGCCGCGGTCAACGTCAACTTCTGGCTGACGCCGGACGAGGCCAACCTGAACCCGGAGACCGGCGGCCTCGTCCTCTATCCGATCGAGGCGCCGGCCGCCTGGGACTTCGACGACTACAACAAGGACAGGAAGAAGATCCGCCGCTTCCTCGACGGATCGGGCGTGAAGCCGGTCAACGTCCCCTACCGCCAGAACCGCGCGGTCATCTTCAATTCCGATCTCTTCCACGCGACCGCGCCGCTCGACTTCAAGCCGGGCTACGAGAACCGCCGCATCAACGTGACCATGCTGTTCGGCAAGCGCCACGGGTGAGGGGACACGAAGGTCACGCCGGCCGGAACTCGACGGCGGCGCCGCGGCCGATCTCGGCCAGCACCCCCAGCAGCTCCTCGCGGCCGATCGCGAGGCAGCCGGCCGTCGGGCCGCGGTCGGGGTCGATCACGTGCAGGAAGATGGCGCTGCCCTTGCCCGCGACCGGCGGGTCGTCGTTGTAGCCGAGCAACACCACCAGATCGTAGAGCCCGTCCTTCCGCCACATCACCTCGTGCCTGGCGGCGAAGGGAAGGCGGATCAGGCGGTTGTAGTCGCGATGGGCGGGATCGTCGCACCAGCCGTCCTCGGGGCGGATCGGCTGCATCGGCAGCGTCGTCTTCGGCGTCACCCGGTCGGGCCGGAAGAGGAGCTGGCGCATCGGCCAGATTCCGATCGGGCTGGCGCCGTCGCCTTCGTGCTTGTCGGCGGTGAGGCAGGCCCGGCCGATCGAGGCGCGGAAGCTCCGATCCCGGAACTGCGCGATGGCCGACCACGGGTGGCGTCCGCTCGGCGTCGCGATCAACAGATTCTCGTCCATGGCGGGATCATACGCCCCGCCGAGGCCCAGCGCAGCCAGTTGCGCTCAGCGCAACATGCTCACCTGGGTCGGCGCGGCGGCGGCGGTGCGTGCCTTCATCATCGCGCTGTACTTGTCGAGGGCGCTGAACATGGCGGTCGGCACCGCGTCGAGCTTGATCGGGGTGCCGCTGGCGCTCGGCACCAGGTCGGAGCCGGGACGCGCCGGGACGCCGCCGCCCTCGCCGACCGGCTGCGGCAGGTCGGTCGAACGGAAGCGGGCGGCGAGCGGGTTCTTCTCGCCGTGGAAGGAGAGCGGCATGCCGGCCGGGGGACCGGGCGGGCCGGCTTGCGCGGCGGCGGTCTGGATCGGGGCCTTCGGGGCGGGGATGTCGATGACGAGCTTGGGCGGCGCCCTGGCGGCCGGCGGGGCCGGGGCCGGAACCGCCGCCATCTGCGGCTGATCTGCGGGCGGGGGCGAGCCGGGGCCGAACAGGCTGGCGACCACGGTCTCGCCGGGGTCCATGCCGGTCTGGGATTTGAAGGCGTTGCCGGCGAGGGCGAGGGCCAGGCCGACCGGGCCGCCGAACAGGGTGCCGCCGATGACGCTGGGCATGACCGCGATGCTGTCGCCGGTCAGCGCGCGGTAGATGGTGCCGACGACGGGGATGTGCTGCAGCGGGTTCACGATCGCGAGGATGTCGCGAAAGCTCGTGGTGTCGCCGTCCTGCCAGGTCTTGATGCCCTTCGCAGAAGAAGAACCCGGCGCCGCGGGAGGGGGCGGCGCCGGGACAAGGCTCAGGGAGGGACGAGGATCGATGTCGGTCATGGGTCCGCTGACAAGCTCGCGCAGATGAGAAGCAAGGACGGTGCCAGCAGCCGGTCCTTGGATTCCCTCGGCTATTTCCGGAAGCGCCTGTCCCGCCTCGGCAATTCATGCCGGCGGCGGCGGCGAACGTCCTACAGAAGGTGACCGGCGCGGTCGCGCTTGGCCTGGAGGTAGGCGGCGCTGTGGCCGTTGGAAGGGAAGGCATGGGCGACCCGGTCGACCACCTCGACCCCGGCCTCGGCCAGCGCGTCCACCTTGTGCGGGTTGTTGGTGAGCAGCCGGACCCGGCCGATGCCGAGCTGGCGCAGCATCTCGGCCGCCGGCAGGAACACCCGCTCGTCGGCATCGAAGCCCAGGGCCTCGTTGGCATCGAAGGTGTCGAAGCCCCGGTCCTGCAGCTCATAGGCGCGGAGCTTGTTGACCAGGCCGATGTCGCGCCCCTCCTGGGCCAGGTAGAGCACGATGCCGGACCCGGCCCGGGCGATCTGGCGGATGGCGCCCCGCAGCTGGTCGCCGCAGTCGCAGCGGAGGCTGCCGATCAGGTCGCCGGTAAAGCACTGGGAGTGCAGGCGGACCAGGACCGGCGCGGCCGGGTCGGGCGATCCGACGACGATCGCCAGATGCTCGCCGCCGCCGTCCAGCGGCCGGAACGCCACCACCCGCGTGTCCTCGGCATCGGCCAGCGGCACGCGTGCCTCGCTGACCCGGGTCAGCCGCCTTGCGGCAAGCCCGGAGTATGCCGCGACGTCGTCGCGCTCGACCAGCAGCAGGGACTGGCTGCGGGCCCAGCGCCGGATCTCGTCCAGCTCACCCGGCGGCGCCCAGGCGACCAGCGCGGCGGGCAGCAGGCGGGCGAGCTTGGCGAGCCGGACCGCGGCGGTCGCCAGGCTCTTCGGCGGCTCGGCCAGCACGGCGATCGAGGGATCGAAGGCGTCGGCGCCGAGCGTCGGGTCGACCAGGCGGCGGATCGCCAGATCGTCGCTGCCCTGGGGCAGCGCCAGGGTGTGAACCGCGTCCGAGGTGCCGTCGCGGCCGGTAAGCGCCGCCACCCGCCGCCCGGTCACCGCCAGCACCGGGGTCGAGCCGGCAAGGCGGGCGAGCTCGGCCAGTCCGTCGGACGTCGCCATCTCGGCCGCCAGCATCAGCGCGACCCGGCCCTCAGGCCCGCGCAGGCCCACGACCCCGCCGCGCCGGAGCTCGGCCAGTCCGCGCTCGACGGCGATCAGCGCCCGCGGGCGGCGATCGTGGCTCGTCTTGCCAGGGTCTCCCATGGGCGGAACATATAGGGCGGCCGCGGGCCTTGCCAACGCGGCCTGAGGCGGCGGCATTGAGGTCGGGGGGCGGAGGCTGCTAGTCTTCTCCGGTCGCGGGGGCTGCACTCGCGAAAGGGTGGTGTCTTTCGTTCTTCGACTTCGAGTGATCAACCCGGCAGCCGAAGCCTGCCACACAGGGGGAACTCCGATGCGCAAACTCGCTCTCATCGCTCTGGTCGCCGCGGTTCCGTTCGTGCCGCAGGCGGCCTCGGCCCAGACCGCCGCCAAGACAGGCGACGTCTTCGGCCTCAACAGCTCGCAGGTCGTCGCCATCGGCGTCGGCATCGTCGGCGGCATCATCGTCATCGAGGCGCTGACCCTGTCGGCCCCGGTCTATGTCGGCGCCGCCGTGGGCGGTGTGGTCGGCAACTGGTGGTACTCGCAGAAGGCCGCCGAAGAAGGCGTCAAGAAGTAGCGCCGACCGAAACACGGCCGCCGACGCTCGCTCGAGCGTTGGCGTCCGTCCGTCGGCACCATAGGAGAAACGCGACGTGACCTCGCCTCGGGCGAAGCCCTATGCCGGCGTCTTTCCGATCGCGCCGACGCCGTTCACCCGGTCCGGGGACCTCGATCTCGACGGCCAGCGCCGCGTGCTCGACTGCATGATCGACCAGGGCGTCGACGGCATCTGCATCCTCGCCAACTACTCCGAGCAGTTCCTGCTCTCCGACGCCGAGCGCGACGTCCTCAGCGACATCTGCTTCAGCCATGTCGCCGGCCGCGTGCCGATCATCGCCACCACCAGCCACTTCTCGACCCGCATCGCCGCCGAGCGCGCGGCCAAGGCGGCGAAGGCCGGCGCCGCCATGCTGATGCTGATGCCCCCCTATCACGGCACGTTCCTCAAGGCCGGCGAGCAGGGGATGATCGAGCACTTCACGGCGGTCGCCGACGCCGCCGGCATTCCAATCATGATCCAGGACGCGCCGTTGAGCGGCGTCACGCTCTCGGTTCCGTTCCTCGCCAGGCTGGCGCGCGAGATCCCGCTGGTCCGCTACTTCAAGATCGAGGTGCCCGGCACCGCCGCCAAGCTGCGCGGCCTGATCGAGGCCGGCGGTGCCACGATCGAAGGCCCGTTCGACGGCGAGGAGTCGATCACGCTGATGGCCGACCTCGATGCCGGCGCCACCGGCACGATGCCGAGCGCGCTGCTGCCCGAGCTGATCAAGCCGGTGGTGCAGCACTACGCCGCCGGACGGAAGACGGAGGCGGCCGCGGCTTACGCCCGCATCCTGCCGCTGATCAACTACGAGAACCGGCAATGCGGCCTTCGCGCCGCCAAGACCGCGATGATGGCCGGCGGCGTGATCGAGAGCGACGCCGTCCGCCATCCGCTGGAGCCGCTGCATCCGGCGACGGTCGCGGGGCTGCTCGATCTCGCGCGCGAACTCGATCTGGTGGCGCTCCGCTGGGGCAAGTAGCGTCGGTGCGCGACGTCTCCGGCTCGTAGGCAGGCGCGGAACCGCCAACGCTGCGGCGCCGGCGACGCATTGCGATCTGACCTCGGTCGATGCGCCCTCGCCCATGGGCCTCGATTGGTTTCCCGATCAGTGGATCGATGCCCGATCGCGCGCGCAGCCGCGATCGTGAGGCGGTGATCGCGATCGACAAGGATCGGCGCATCACCCAGTTCAAACGGACGGCCGAAGCGATGTTCGGCTACGCCGCCGCCGAGGTCGTCGGCCGGAACGTCAAAGTGCTGATGCCAGAGCCGGACCGGAAGGCGCTACGATCTGCTGACCAAGCCGCATCACCGCCACGAACTGGCGGCGAAGCTGCGCGGGGTCCTGGCGGACGACCGCCGAGCTCCGTAGATCCGCGCCCGGATGAGTTCCGCCTAGACGCGATCCATGATGCGCCGGGCCTGGCGGGCGAGCGGCGCTCCGGCCGGGAGAGGCCGAGCGTCGGCGTTACTTCTTCGCGACGGCGGCGAGCTCGGTGTTGTTCTGCGCATACCACCAGTTGCCGAGCGCGCCGCCGACAACGGCCCCGAGGATGGCGGTGATGTGCAGCGCCTCGGCGATGATGACGCCGCCGACGGCACCGACGCCGATGGCGAGAACCTGATTGGCGGTGAGGCCGAAGACGTCGCCCACCTTCTGCGCCTGAGCCTGGACCTGCGGCAGGAGCGGCGCCTGGGGCTGGGCCTGGGCCATCGCCAGCTGGGGAAAGAGAAGGAGCGCTGCGGCCAGAGCCATCAGAGCGAATTTGCGCATGGTCGTTCTCCCGCGAGCGGTTTGTCGCTAGGCCGTGAGGGTACCAGTCCACCGCCGTCTTGCCAATCCGGCGGCGCCGGGCTTTGATCCCCGTCCATGTCCGATGCCCCAACCCCCGCGGTCTACGGCCCCTACGACCAGGCCCGGCTCGACCTCCAGTACAACAACCGCTCGCGCGTCCCCGACTTCGCGACGTACCTCGCCCGTTTCCCCGAGGCCTCCGCCCGGGCGCGGGCGCTGCTGGGCGGCGAGCTCGATCTCGCCTACGGCCCGGGGCCCCGCGACCGGCTCGACCTCTTCCGGCCGCGCGATGCCAAGGGCAAGCTTCCGGTGCTGGTCTTCATCCATGGCGGCTACTGGCAGGGCCTGGACAAGTCCCATTTCAGCTTCCTCGCCCGGACCTGGGTGCGCGAAGGGGCGGCCTTCGCGGCGCTCGGCTATCCGATCTGCCCGGCGGTGTCGATGGACGAGCTGGTCGCCTCGGTCCGAGCCGGCATCGCCTGGATCGCCAGAGAGGCGGACGCGCTCGGCCTCGATCGCCGGCGGATCGTCGTCACCGGGCACTCGGCCGGCGGGCACCTGGCCGCGATGACGATGACCGGCCCGGGGCCGGCTCTCGCCGGCGGCATCGCCTTGAGCGGCCTCTACGACCTGGAGCCGATTCGGCTTTCCTACCTCAATGCCGCGCTCAAGCTGACGCCGGAGGCGGCCCGGCGGCTCAGCCCCGTCCATCTGCCGCGGCCGTCCGGCGGCCGGCTGATCCTCACCGCCGGCGGGGCCGAAAGCGAGGAGTATCACCGTCAGCTGGACAGCCTCGCGTCCGCCTGGGACGTCGAGGCCCGCAGCCTCGCCGGCCTCAATCATTTTTCCATCGTCGACACCCTTGCCGATGCCGCCCATCCTCTGTTCCGCACCGCGGCCGGCATGCTCGGTCTGTAGCTTCTTCCACAGATGGGGTGACAAGTAGTCCCACCCCCTATGACTAGTAGGGCCGGACCGTCGCCGCAACGGCCGGCGCGTGGTAGCTTATATCTGCAAGGCGGAAACGAAGGCGTCCCTCCCTCCATGACCAAGGCCAAGACCCTCCTGATCGTCGATGACGACCCCGACCTCCGGGAAGTCCTGGCCGAGCAGCTGAAACTGCAGCAGGAGTTCGAGGTCATCCAGGCGGCCTCCGGCGCCGAGGGCCTGGAGGCGGTCAAGCGTGCCCATGTCGACCTCGTGCTGCTCGATGTCGGGCTCCCCGACGGCGACGGCCGCCAGGTCTGCCAGCAGATGCGCTCGGGCGGCCTCAAGGCACCGATCATCATGCTGACCGGGGCGGACTCGGACAACGACACGATCCAGGGCCTCGAGGCCGGCGCCAGCGACTACATCACCAAGCCCTTCCGGCTCGGCGTCCTGATCGCCCGCATCAAGGCGCAGCTTCGCCAGCACGAGCAGAGCGACGACGCCATCTTCGCCATCGGGCCTTACCGCTTCCGCCCCGCCTCCAAGCTGCTGATCGACCCGGAGAAGAGCCGGCGGATCCGCCTGACCGAGAAGGAGACGGCGATCCTGAAATACCTGTTCAGGGCCGGCGACCGGCCGATCTCCCGCGACGTGCTGCTGAACGAGGTCTGGGGCTACAATTCAGGGGTTACAACCCATACGCTGGAGACCCATGTCTACCGACTTCGCCAGAAGATCGAGCGCAACCCGGCCAAGGCCGAGATCCTGGTGACCGAGCAGGGCGGCTACCGCCTGGTCATCTGAACAAGCTGAGAAAGCAGCCTAGAGTGCCAGCAAGCCCGGAATTCAGCGTCACCTTCTGGGGGGTCCGCGGCTCGATCGCCTGTCCGGGCGCCGACATGCTCAAATATGGCGGCAACACCTCCTGCCTCGAGGTGCGCTGCGGCGAGGCCCTGCTGATCTTCGACGCCGGCACGGGCTTGCGCCCGCTCGGCCACAAGCTTGCCAAGGAGGGAAGGATCGATGCCGATCTCTTCCTCTCCCATACCCATTTCGACCATGTCAGCGGGCTCCCCTTCTTCGGCCCGGCCTTCCTGCCCGCCAACCGCTTCCGCTTCTGGGCCGGCCACCTGGAGCGCCAGGGGCTCGAGCTCTGCGACGTGCTCTGCGAGCTGATGATGCCGCCCTTGTTCCCGGTGCCGATCGAGATCTTCAAGGCGGACATCGCCTACAAGGACTTCGTCGCCGGCGACACGCTGACGCCCAAGCCCGGGGTCACCCTGAAGACCGCGCCGCTCAACCACCCGAACGGCGCCACCGGCTACCGGATCGAGTATGGAGCCAAGTCGATCTGCTACGTGACCGACACCGAGCACACCGGCGAAGGCCCGGACCAGACCATCGCCGGCCTGATCGCCGGGGCCGATCTGGTCATCTACGATTCGACGTATACCGACGAGGAATACCCGCGGTTCAAGGGCTGGGGCCACTCCACGTGGGAAGAAGGCATCAGGGTCTGCGAGGCGGCCGGTGCCAAGCGGCTGGTGATCTTCCATCACGACCCCAGCCATGACGACCGGATCATGGACGGCATCGCCGAAGCCGCGGCGAAGCGCCGCCCGGGCACCCTGGTCGCCCGCGAGGGCATGACGCTGACACCGTAACCTGTTGATTTAAAAAAGAACGATCATGCCCATCGTGAAAACCCTCGTCCTCGCCGCAGCGCTCGCCGCCATCTCTCTCGCCGGGTCCGCGACCGGCGCCTTCGCGCAAGGCAGGTCCGACTCGAAGCCGGCGGCCGCCGCCAAGAAGCCGGGCAAGGCCTGCTCCGACCTCGCGTCGAACTCCCAGGCGCACAAGGATTGCATCCAGAAGCAGGCGAAGTCCGAGAAGAAGGAGAAGGTGGCGAAGCCGGCGAAGCCGGTGGCCCCGACCAAGCCGGGAATGAAGGCGACCAAAAAGAGCTGAGGCCTCGGGGCGGCGCCCGGCCGGCTCCCGTCGGCTGGCTGGGGCGCCAGGATTCGAACCTGGGATCGTGGTACCAAAAACCACTGCCTTACCGCTTGGCCACGCCCCAACGCCGCCCGCCGATCGAAGCCGCGGCACCATAACCGCAAACCGGATGGCCATCAACGCGGCTTGCCGTCTCACCGCGTGACTTCCTGGTCGCCCTCCGGTCCGACCTCTGGTATCGTTGCTTTCTGGGGTGGGTCATACCAAGTATGCCAGGGAGGACCGGATGTCCGCGGCGGCTCATATGCCTTGGAGCATCAAGGGCGTATCGGCAGAGGCCCGGAAGATCGCCAAGGCCGCCGCGATGGCGGAGGGCGAGCCGATGGGCGTCTGGCTCTCCCGGTTGATCGATGCCGCGGCCGCGGCCAAGCTCGGTCAGCCAGGAGCGCTCGAGGGCGGCGCCCTCGCGATGCGTCCGGAGGCGCCGGCCGAGCTCCGGGTCGATATCGAAGCCCTGACCCAACGGCTGACCGGCGTCGAACGCCGGATCCGCGAATCGCTGCAGCCGCTCGACCAGGCGCTGTCGCACATTGCCCGGCGCCTGGAGGCCCTCGAGGCCCCGGCGCTACCGCCGCCGGAGACCCGTCGTCCCGATGACCGATCTAGATATTGAGTCCAGGCCTCGGTAGTACCATAAATATGGCTGGCAAGAGCAGCGTCGCACCATGGAGCGTGAAGGGGGTCGAGCGGCCGACCCGCGACCTCGCGCGTCAGTCGGCACAAGCAGCGGGCCAGACCGTCGGCACCTGGATCGAGCAGGCAATCCGGGCACATGCGACGCTGATGCCGCCGGCCGGATCGACCCGGGAGCCGGATGCAGGAGCCGGGATTCTGGCGGCGGCGCAGCGGGCGGAGGTGCGGTCGCTCGGGCATGGCGTCGAGCAGGCGGAAACCCGCAGCGGCGACATGGTCATACCGGTGGCGCTCAAGGTCCAGGAGCTGGCCCACCGGCTGATCGAAATCGAGCAGGCGCGGGTCTCCGGTAGGACGCGGGCGCCGCCGGCAGAGGAGCCGCCGCCGGCGGCACTTCAACCCGAACCGGAGCCCCTTCCAGAGCCCGAGCCCGCTTTCGAGCCCCCGCCGGAGCCCGAACCGGAGCCGGAACCCCGGCAGTCGCTCCAAGCCCCGGCGCCCGCGGTCGAGGACTTCCCCAACCCGGTGCCGCCACCGGACGATCGGGCGTCCCAGACAGCGGCCCTCGATCTCATGCTGGCGGCGGCGGAAGCCGAGACGGCCGCCGAGACCGAGACACGACCCCATCGCCGCGGCTGGGCCAGGCCCCGGGCGCGACTCAAGCCGGTGCGGAAGAGCCGGTTCCGCCGGGCGCTCGGCCAGGCGATCGCCGCGGTGCTGGCGCTGACGCTCGGCGCCGGGACGTCCGTTCTGGTTCTCGATCACGGCGAGCTGGTCGGGCTGCCGCCCCGGTTGATCGACGACGTCGCCGCCGGCGTCGACCGGGCGATCCGCGAGGGTCGCGTCCTGGTCTTCGAGGGCGGGGATCTGGCAACGCGCTGGATCGGGGATATGACCGGCCTTATCAAGGGCTTGATCGAAGATCCCGCACCGGCCGAGCCGATGCCGGCGGCGGTTCCGCCGGCGGAACCCACGGCCGGGACCCCCAGGACCGGCTCGGAAGCCGCCCCGTCGCCGCCGGCGTCCGAGCCTGCCCCCGCCGTCCAGACCGGCGCCCTGCCGCCGGCGGCTCCGCCGCCGCCCCAGACCTTGCCGGCGGCGACCCCGGCACCCGTCGCCTCGCCGCCGCCGCCGTCCGAGACCCCGACCGCGGCGAGCGAAGCCCCCTCGCCCCCGCCGCCAACCGCGCCGCCGCCGGCGTCTGCGGCACCGCCCGTATCGGTGGCATCCTTGGCTCCGGTGCCGCCGACCCCGCCGCCTGGCGCGAGCCCGCCGTCGGCGGCCGATCAGACCGCAGCCTTCCCGACCATGGTCCAGCCGCCGGCGGAGGCGGCCCCGGCGACGCGCGAGACCGAGGACCTGGAGAAGGCCGCCCGGCAGGGCGACGTCAAGGCGCAGTACGAGCTGGGCGTGATGGCCGCCCAGCCGGAGACCGGGGCGCCGGACTACGGCAAGGCCGCCTACTGGTTCCGCGAGGCGGCGGTGCAGGGCAACTCGAGCGCGCAGTACAATCTCGGCGTCCTCTACGAGCACGGGCTCGGCGTCGGCCAGGACGATGTCCGGGCGCTGCTCTGGTATCACTCGGCCGCCGAGCAGGGCCACGCCCGGGCCCAGTACAATCTCGGCGTCTTCTATGCCCAGGGCCGCGGCATCCCGACCGACTACGTCGAGGCGCAACGCTGGTTCAAGAGGGCGGCGGACCAGGGCATCGCCAAGGCTTTCTATAACCTCGCCATCCTCGCCGAGTCCGGCCTCGGTGCGCCGGCCAACCCGGCGGCGGCACGGGCCCTGATGAGCCGCGCCGCTCTCCTCGGCGACCCCGAGGCCCGGGCGGCGCTGGCCAATCCGGGAAAGCGGCCGGCGGCAAGACCCGAGGCTGCCAAGCCCGATCCCGCCAAGCCCGATGCGGCCAGGGGCGATCCGGCGAAGCCGGCGACCGAGGTGATCGGCGCGGTCCAGCACATGCTCTCGGAGCTGGGCTACGATCCCGGCCGCATCGACGGCATGCTCGGCGACAAGACCCGTCAGGCGATCCGCAAGTTCCAGAGCGACACCGGCCTGCCGCAGACCGGCCTCGCCTCCGACGAGCTCATGGAGATCCTGACGGCGAAGGTCGGCCCGGCACTGGGGAAGACGGCATCGACGCCGCGGTGACGATCCTTTGACAGCAATGCAGTCAACGCCGGTATCGACGGCATTGATTGCAGGGTCTCTCATTTTGGCAAGTCTGACGATCCGCAAACTTGATGACGGACCTCACCCGCGGATCGCGCCGCTCCAGCTCCACCACGCCGGCCGCTCGCGCCTGATCGAAGCGGCGGCCTTTGCCGCCTCGTCGGCGCCGGCGTAGAGCCCGAACACAGTGGCGCCGCTGCCGGACATGCGGGCGAGCAGGCAGCCCTCGGTCGCCGCCACCAATCGCTCCGCCTCGCGGATCGCCGGGGCCAGCACGGCCGCTGCCGCCGTCAGGTCGTTGCCGCGGCCGCGCAGGATCCCGGCCATGTGGGCGGCATCTCGCGGCGCCTCGCCGAACGCCGCGGCTGGAGAAAAAGCGCCCGAGCGCGCGCGGAATACATCCTTCGTCGCGACCGCGACGCCGGGATTGACCAGGAGAAGGAAGGCCGGCGGCAGCGGCGGTGCCGGATGCAGCGTCTCGCCGATGCCGGACATGAACAGCGGTCGGCCGGCAAGACAGACCGGCACGTCGGCGCCGAGCTTCAATGGCAGGTCGTCGGGGATCGCGACCGACCAGAGTTCCGAGAGCGCGCGCAAGGCGGCCGCCGCGTCGGCGGAGCCGCCGCCGATGCCGGCGGAGACGGGAATGCGCTTGATGAGCGTGAGACGGGCGCGGGCCTCGCGGCCATGGGCGTTCGCGAGCGCGCGGGCAGCGCTGAGAACGAGGTTGTCGCCCTCGCCTGCGAGCGCGTCCGCGAACGGTCCGCCGATGGCGAGCGCGAGATCGTCGGCCGGCGCGACGACGAGGGTGTCGTTGAGGTCGACGAAGACGGCGAGGCTGTCCAGCAGGTGATAGCCGTCGGCGCGGCGGCCGACGACATGGAGATAGAGATTGACCTTGGCGTGCGCGGCGACGCGGATCACGTCGTCACATGTCCCCTGTCGGCGCCGTTCACTCTGCCGGCGGCGGCAGGCCCTCTTCGAGCTTCTTCTTGAGCAGCGGCACCTGCTGGGGCTCGGGCTCGAGCCTGAGCGCGCGCTCCCACTGATAGCGCGCCTCGGTACGGCGGCCGACGCGCCAGTAGACGTCGCCGAGATGGTCGTTGATGGTCGGGTCCTGCGGCCGGAGCTCGACCGCCTGCTCCATGTAGCCCAGCGCCCGATCGAGATTGCCGAGGCGGAAATGGATCCAGCCGAGGCTGTCGACGATGTAGCCGTCGCGGGGGCGCAGCTCGACCGCGCGCTCGATCATCGGCAGCGCCTTGTCGAGATGGACGCGCTGATCGGCCCAGGAGTATCCCAGATAGTTGAGCACGCTCGGCTGCTCGGGCTCGAGCTCGAGCGCCTTCAGGAGATCCGGCTCGGCCCGCGCCCAGCGGCCGGAGCGCTCCAGCACCACGGCGCGCGAGAAGAACACCGACCAGTGCGGCTGCTGCGGCTGCCCGATGCGCTGGATGGCGCGGTCATAGGCCGAGATCGCATGATCGTATTCCGGCAGGGGGCCCGGCAGCTTCCCCTTCGAACGCCAGAGATCGCCGAGACGCACCAGCGCGTCGATGCGGGTCGGCTGCTCGACCGCCATCGCCTCGAGCACCTTCACCGCTTCCTCGCTCTTGCCCATCTGGTCGAGGTTGCCGGCGATGTGCAGCTTGGCGGCCCAGCCGTAGACCGGATCGCTGCCGGCCTGGGCATAGGCGGCATTGGCATCGGCGTAGCGCTGCTCGGATTCGAGCAGGCTTCCGAGGAGCAGGCGCGCTGCCGGGAAGTCGGGCTTCAGCCACAGCGCCATCTGGGCGTAGATCTGCGCCAGGTCGCCGGTGCGCTCGGACTGCAGCGCCGAGGCGAGGTCGAACATCGCCTCCGCCATGCCGTCGGACGGACGCGACATCGGCGGCGGCGGCGTTCCCTTGGCGCGGGCACGAGCGAGATCGGCGGCGAGGTAGATCGGGTCGGCCGCCCGCTGGTTGAAGCGGAGATAGATCTCCTCGGCATCGGAGGCGCGGCCGCTGCGCTCGAAGAAGCGTCCGGCGGCGATGACCACGCGCAGCGACGGCGCCTCGCCCCGGGTCGCGGCCCTGAAGCTCGCCTCGGCGGCTTCGGGGCGCTGGCCGAGCTCGTTGATGAGGCCGGCATGGAGCTGGAACATGCCGGAGATGTCGGCCTGCGGGCTGCCGCCGGTCTCCAGCGCCTCGGCCGCCTGGTCGAAGCGCTGCTGGCCGGCGCGCGCCCAGGCGGTGAGAAGCGGCACCAGAACCGCATTCGGGCCGTTGCGCCTGAGCCTCGACAGCCGCTGCTCGGTCTCGGCATAGCGGCCGGCCCGCGCATCGGCGACGGCGAGCGTCAGGTTGGCGAAGCTGTTGCCCGGGTCCTGCCGGACCAGGCGTCCGGCGAGGTCGACGGCGACGTCGCCGCGCCCGTCCTGAAGCGCCACGGCGAGGCCGCGAAGCAGCAGCTGGGAGTCGTTGGGGTCGGTCGCCAGCGCCGCGCCGTAATACTCGGCGGCGGCGGCCGGATCGTTGCCGCGCTGGGCGGAAAGGCCGGCGAGGAAGTTGCCCGACGCGGTGGTGCCGAGGGGCAGCGTCTCCGTCGCTCCGGCGCCGGAGGTCGAGCCGCCGGCGGCGCAGGCCGAGAGCGCGGCGACGAGGAGGAGGGCAAGGGGAGCGGATCGGTAGGCCGGCATGAATTCCATCGAATAGGAGAAACTACATATTGGGATAGTTCGGCCCGCCGCCACCCTCGGGTACGACCCAGTTGATGTTCTGGCTCGGGTCCTTGATGTCGCAGGTCTTGCAGTGGACGCAGTTCTGCGCGTTGATCTGGAGCCTGGGCTCGCCCGACTCCCGACCGACGATCTCGTAGACGCCGGCCGGGCAATAGCGCTGCTCCGGTGCATCGTAGAGCGCCAGATTGACGCTGATTGCAAGGCCGGGATCGGCCAGCTTGAGATGCGCGGGCTGGTTTTCCTTGTGGTTCGTATTGGAGATGAACACCGAGGAGAGCCGGTCGAAGCTGACATTCCCGTCCGGCTTCGGATAGGCGATCGGCAGGCAGTGATCGGCCGGCTTCAAACTCTCGTGATCGGCGTGGTGGTGCAGCGTCCAGGGCGCCTTGCCGCGGAACAGGTAGGTGTCGAGCGCGGCATGGGCGAGGCCGATCCACATCCCGCCGGAGAAGCCCGGACGGATGTTGCGGACGGCCTTGAGCTCCTCCCACACCCAGCTCTTCTCAAGCGACTCGCGGTATCCGACCGGCTCGGCCGCCGCCGGATCGGCGAGTGCGGCGAAGGTCGCCTCGGCCGCCAGCATGCCGGACTTCATCGCCGTATGGCTGCCCTTGATCTTCGGCACGTTGAGGAATCCCGCGCCGCAGCCGATCAGCGCGCCGCCCGGAAAGGTCAGCTTCGGGATCGACTGGAAGCCGCCCTCGTTGATGGCGCGGGCGCCGTAGGAGATGCGCCGCCCGCCCTCGAAGGTGGGCCGGATCGCCGGGTGGGTCTTGAAGCGCTGGAACTCCTCGAACGGCGAAAGGTGCGGGTTCTCGTAGTCGAGGCCGATGACGAAGCCGACCGCCACCTGGTTGTTCTCCAGGTGATAGAGGAACGAGCCGCCATAGGTGGCGCTGTCCAGCGGCCAGCCGACGGTGTGGACGATCCGGCCCTGGTGATGCTGCGAGGGATCGACCTCCCACAGCTCCTTGATGCCGATGCCGTAGGTCTGCGGCTCGGCGTCGTCGCGAAGGCCGAAGCGCTGGACCAGCGTCTTGGTGAGCGAGCCGCGGGCGCCCTCGGCGAACAGCGTGAAGCGGGCGCGAAGCTCGACGCCCGGCGTGTAGCTCTGGGTCTTCTGCCCGTCCTTGCCGATGCCCTGGTCGCCGGTGGCGACGCCGACGACGCGGCCGTCCTCATAGAGGACCTCGGATGCTGCGAAGCCAGGATAGATCTCGACGCCGGCCCCCTCCGCCTGGGTCGCCAGCCAGCGCACGACGTTGCCGAGGCTGACGATGTAGTTGCCGTGATTGTTCATCTGCGGCGGCGTCGGCAGGCGGAAGGCCTTGTTCTTCGTCAGCAGCAGGAAGCGATCCTCGGCCGCCGGCGTGTTCAGCGGCGCGCCCTTCTCTTTCCAGTCCGGGATCAGCTCGTTCAGCGCGCGCGGCTCGATCACCGCGCCCGAAAGGATATGCGCGCCGACCTCCGAGCCCTTCTCGATGACGCAGACCGAGATCTCGCGCCCGGCCTCGCCGGCGAGCTGCTTCAGGCGGATCGCCGCGGCGAGGCCGGAAGGTCCGGCGCCGACCACGACCACGTCGTATTCCATGCGCTCGCGCGTCATGCGTCCGTCGGTCTCTCTTATGAGGGCGGTGGCGTCCGAAAGATGTATCCCAGGTGTCGGGAGGCTGTCCAAGCAATAGCCGTGGCGATAGGCTCAGGGGCATGATCCGTCCGGATGCGATCACCCCGGCTTCGCGTCAGAACCCTCCCCCGCTGCGCGGGAGAGGGGGCTTGAGGGTTCATGCCTGAGGCCGCCGACCTGAGCGACGAGGAGGCGCTGGCGCTGCTGGCCTGGCAGGTCGCGGCCGGCGCCGACGAGGCGACGCTGCCCGACCCCGTCGACCGCACCCGGCCTCAGCCCGTCCCGGCGGCGGTCGAGCCGGTGCGGACGGCGCCGCGAGGCGTGGCCGAGGCGCCCGCCGCCGCGCCTCAGGCGCCGCCGCGCCTTGAGGCCGTCGGCCGCCCGCTGCCGTCTCGCCCCGCCGCTCCGGTCGCGGCCGCGCCGCCGCCTCTGGTCGCCCAGGACGCGAAGGCGCTGGCCGCGGCGTGCCGGACGGTGGCCGAGCTCGAGCAGGCGGTCAGGCTCTACGAGGGCTGCGGGCTGAAGAAAACCGCGACCAACACGGTCTTCGCCGACGGCAATCCGTCAGCGCGGCTGATGTTCGTCGGCGAGGCGCCGGGCGGAGACGAGGACCGCCAGGGGAAGCCCTTCGTCGGGCTCTCGGGCAAGCTGCTGGATCGCATGCTGCAGGCGATCGGGCACGACCGCGGGTCGGTCTACATCACCAACATCCTGTTCTGGCGCCCGCCGGGAAACCGCCAGCCGACGCCGCAGGAAATCCAGCAATGCCTGCCCTTCGTGGTCCGACATATCGAACTGGTACGGCCGGCCATGCTGGTGCTCCTGGGGGGCACCTCGGCAAAGACGATCCTCAATCAAACCGAAGGCATCATGCGTCTTCGCGGACGCTGGTTCGAGTATAGATCAGATGAGTCCTTGCCTGTTATTCCAGCACTACCGACATATCATCCGGCGTATTTGTTGAGATCGCCCGGACAAAAGCGAGAGGCCTGGCGAGATTTCCTTGCGTTGAAACTGCGTATGAGCGATGCGGGATAACAAACTGATCTTAAACATTATTCCAAAAGTTATACCGTAGCCTTGGGACTACCGTGAAAATCCGGTGCCAATCCTGGGCTTGCCTTGGCCTCATCCATCCGTTAGGTGAGTCGACCCATGAGGGGGGAGAGAGATTTCCTGAGCCGGCGCCTGACGTCTGTGATGCTGCTCACAAGCCTGGCGCTCTTGAGCCCGGGGCGTGCAGGGGCCGTCGATCCGCCGCATCTCGATGCCGCCAAGGTCGAAAGCCTCCGCCACACGACCGAGCAGGCGGCGCTGCCGCGCAATCTCCTCGACAGCTTCAAGATCGACCCGACGCTGACGCTGCCGCAGGTTCTGGCGGCGCCCGAGGCCGAGCGCTACGCCGAGATCTTCCGGCTTCAGGGCGAGGGCGCCTGGGCCGCGGCCGACAAGGAGATCAGGCTCCTCAAGGACAAGCGCCTGCTCGGCGCCGTACTCGCCCAGCGCTTCGTCCACAACAAATACCGCTCGAGATACGACGAGCTCGCCCACTGGCTGAAGGCCTATGGCGACCACCCCGAGGCCGGGCGGCTCTATCGCCTCGCGATCGACCGCAAGCCCGGCGGCGCGGCCGCGCCCGAGCGTCCCCAGGTAGGCTTCCTCGGCGGCTACGGCGAGGAGACCATCGGCGGCGACACCGCCTACTCCTCCGCGCTCGAGCGCAGCCCGGCCGACATCCGCGAGATCATCCATGGCGCGGCCGAGATCCGCCGCCACCTGAAGCGCGGCGATGCCGACGATGCCGAGCGGGCCTACCGCCAGCTCGAGGCGAAGAAGCTCCTCGACCCGATCGAGGCCGGCATCCTCAAGGCCGAGGTCGCCCAGGGCTATTTCTTCACCGGCAGCGACGTGCAGGCGCTCCGGCTGGCGACCGAGGCGACCCGCCAGGCCAAGGGCTGGCAGCCGGCCGGCCCCTGGATCGGGGGCCTCGCCGCCTTCCGCCTGAACAAGCCGGCCGACGCGGCCCGGTTCTTCGAGGCGATGCTCGACGTCCAGGGCCTGGGCCCGGGTCAGATCGCCGCCGCCGCCTTCTGGGCCGCGCGCTCGCATCTGGTCGCGGGCAAGCACGACCGGGTGTCGCCCTATCTGGTGCGGGCGGCGCTGCACCGCACCAGCTTCTACGGCCTGCTCGCCCGCCGTGCGCTGGGGGTCGACACCCCGTTCAACTGGGCCGAGCCGCGCCTCTCCGCCGACGACATCCGCCAGATCGAGGCGATCCCCGGCGGCTGGCGGGCCCTGGCGCTGATCCAGGTCGGCGAGCCGATCCGGGCCGAGGCCGAGCTTCGCCGGCTGGCACCGGCGGCCAATCCCGACATGGTGCCGGCGCTGCTCGCGTTGGCATCGCGCGCCAATATGCCGGCGCTCTCGATGCGGCTCGCCGGCAAGCTCGCCCAGGACAACCAGCGCTACGACGGCGCGCTCTACCCGATCCCGGGTTGGCGGCCGGAGGGCGGGTTCAGCGTCGAGCCGGCGCTGCTCTTCGCCATCATGCGCCAGGAGTCGGGCTTCCACTCCAAGGCCTCGTCCAGCGCCGGCGCCCGCGGCCTGATGCAGATCATGCCGAGGACCGCGGTGTTCGTCAGCGACGGCGAGGTCAACCGCAAGGACGCGTCGACCAAGCTGATGGAGCCGGAGCGCAACCTGACCTTGGGCCAGCGCTACGTGCAGCACCTGCTCGAGCACGACCAGATCCAGGGCAACCTGCTGCTGGCGGTCGCGGCCTACAATGCCGGGCCGACGGTCGCGCTCAAATGGCAGCGCAGGGGCGACTTCAAGGACGACCCGCTGCTGTTCGTCGAGGGCATCCCCTATGGCGAGACCCGCGCCTATGTGCAGCGCGTGGTCGCCAATTACTGGATCTACCAGCTGCGCATGGGCCAGCAGACGCCGACGCTGGACTCCATCGCCGCCGGCGACTGGGCGGTCTATACTCCGTCGCAGGGCGGCTGAGCCGAAGGCTCCGGCGGCCTTCTAGCCGGAGCTTCACATGTCCCGCATCGACGAGAGCCGCCCCTTCCTCGCGGTCAACATCGCCGTCCTCACCATCTCCGACACCCGCACGCCGGCCGAGGACAAGTCCGGCAACACGCTGGTCGAGCGCATCGAAGCGGCGAAGCATCGCGTCGCCGCCCGCGACATCGTCCGCGACGAGGAAGCCGCCATCGTCGCCAAGCTCAAGGCGTGGATCGCCGATCCGAACGTCGACGTGGTGATCTCGACCGGCGGCACCGGCGTCACCGGCCGCGACGTCACGCCGGAAGCGTTCAAGGCGGTGTTCGAAAAGGAGATCCCGGGCTTCGGCGAGCTGTTCCGCTGGCTCAGCTTCCAGAAGATCGCGACCTCGACCATCCAGTCGCGCGCCATCGCCGGCGTCGCCGGCGGCACATATCTGTTTGCGCTGCCGGGCTCGCCCGGCGCCTGCCGGGATGCCTGGGACGACATCCTGGTCCACCAGCTCGACGCCCGCCTCCGCCCCTGCAACTTCGTCGAGCTGATGCCGCGATTGCAGGAGCATCTGGCGCCGAGCGCGCGCACCGCCAAGGTCTCGGCCGCCGCGAAGCGGTAGCGGCGCTCAGCCGATCGGAACGCAGGAGCTGTCGCCCCGCGGCAGCACCATTCCCGGCACGAAGGCCGCCTTCATGCCGAGGGGGCGTTTCAGCCGCGCCCCGTAGCCGCGATACAGCGTCTCCAGGACGAGGTCGGTGATCGCCCAGAGATCCGTGTGATCGGCGATCGGCCGGACGAGACGAAAATTGCCCTGGCTCCCGTCCATCGAGAAGCCCTGCGAGGCGATGGCGTTGAGCCGCGCGCGCGACATCTTCGGCGCTGGTTGCGGGCCATAGAAGCCCGATGCCGCCTCGCACTCGATCTGCCGATCCTGGTCGAAGAACCGACACTGGACGTAGCGCTGGCCGCGATCGACCGAGAGCACGATGTAGCGGTCGAGCGGCGTCATCTCATGCGCACGGATGGTTTCGAACGCCTTCAGCAAGGGGCAATGATAGGCCCTGACGAACTCGTCGAGGCCGGATGCCCTCGCCGGCATCGCGGCCAGCACGCCAAAGACCATCACCGCGACGGCGATCGCTCGCCGCGCGGCGCGCCGGCCCGCGCGGGGCGACTCCTCAGGCGGCTCGACCATGATCCGGGCGAGGCTGGCTTCGACCCGCCGGCAGAACGGGCGAGCCCAGCGAGTCTCGCACCAAGTCGAGCACCTCGTGGGAAAACGCCAGGTGCCAACGGCCGCCGCAGCCGTCGAAATCGACGCGGCCCCGGCATTCCGCCAAGCGGGCGAGCACCTCGTCGATGGCATCCTTCGGCGCGATAAGCGTGGCCATGGGCTGTCTCCACCTGCCGCAACTTGCTGTGGGATCCGCGACAATTTCCGGCAGTATTATTCAACGATCTCATCCTCGCAATGGCACCTGCTCAGAGCCTGCGTCGCGTGTCTGTGGTGCTATGGTGTCTGTACTCCTGAAGCAGGAACCGAGCTAGGTGAGTCCATGAGGCTTTCGCGCCGGGAGAGCTTGGCCGGCGCCGGGGCGCTGGTCCTTGCGAGCGCGTTGCCGACACGCGCAGCTGGCGACTGGGTCGCGGGGAGGCCGGAGGATCTCGGCTTCGCCGCCGATCTCGCCGAGCGCATCGACGGGCTCGCCCGCGGACGCAACGTGCATGGCGTGCTGGTCGTCCGCGACGGGCGCATCGCCGCCGAGCGCTACTTCGAGGGGACCGACCAGTCCTGGGGCCGAGATCTCGGGCGCGTCGCCTTCGGGCCGGGCACGCTCCACGACCTCCGCTCGGTGAGCAAGAGCATCGTCGGCCTCCTCTACGGTGCCGCCTTGACTGAGGGCAAGGTGCCGGGGCCGGACGAGCGGCTGCATGATCACTTCCCGGAATACCCGGACCTTGTCGCCGAGCCCGAGCGGCGGCGTATCAAGATCCGGCATGTGCTGACGATGACGATGGGCACGGACTGGAACGAGAGCGTGCCCTACACCAGCCCGGCCAACAGCGAGATCGCCATGGAGATGGCGCCCGACCGCATCCGCTTCATCCTGGAGCGCCCGATCGTCGGCGAGCCGGGCATCCGGTGGACCTATAGCGGCGGCGCCACCGCTCTGCTCGGACGGTTGGTCCAGAAGGGCACCGGGCGCAATCTCGGTGAGTACGCGCGCATGGCGCTGTTCGATCCGCTCGGCATCGGGCCGACCGAATGGCGCGGCGGCCGTGACGGCCCGTCAGCCGCCTCCGGCCTCCGCATGACGCCGCGCGACCTGGCGCGCATCGGCCGGCTGATCTGGAGGGTGGCCTCCACGACGGGCGCCGCATCGTCTCGCCGGATTGGCTCGAGGATTCCTTCCGCTCTCATGCCGTCTCCAGCATCGGGGGCTATGGCTACCAGTGGTATGGGGGCAATTTTCCCGTCGGCGCGGAAACGACGACGCGCGACGAGGCGTGGATCGGCGCCTTCGGCAATGGCGGCCAGCGCCTCTTCGTCATGCCCGGCCTTCGCCTGATCATCGTCGTCACGGCCGGCAACTACAACGAGCCCGGCCAAGCGCAGGCGCTGATCGCAATCGTGCGGAACGCCATCCTGCCGAGCCTGCGGCTCGGCTGAGAAGCGGCGAGCGAGCGGCACGATCGAGACGCGCCTTGTCCCTCGACGCCTGCGAAGAAGACTTCGCCTCTGCTCAGGGTGGGGGCGACTTCAGCGTCGTGCCGTTGATCTCAATGCCTCGATCACCTTGTCCTGAGCTTGTCGAAGGGCGAGGTGCTCCTCGCTGCTTCCGGCAAACTGCGACGGGTTCAGTCCCGTCTTGCCGGGTCGGCGAGGGCGAGCGTCCACGAGGGGTCCCGCATGAGGTCGGTCCTTGAGACGCCGGCGCGGCAGCGGGGAGCTCGAAAATGCGCCCAGCGCCCCGGCCGGCCGGCAGAGGGTCGGTCGAAGAAGGGAAAGACCGGGCGCCGGCCCGGAGACCGTCGGGCGACCGGGGGGGCGCGGGTCGTAGGGACGGCGGTGGCCGCCGTCGGCGACGGGCAAGACGGCCGGATCGCTGCGGATCGCCATCCGCGCCAGGAGCGGGGAGCCGGCCGTCTCGATCGTTCCCGCGGCAGGCGCTCCGGGCGTCCGGTCGCTCTTGCGCGTCGTCTGGCCGAGGATCGTGTCGCCGCCGATCGAGGCAGCGGCCTCGACCGGGCCGGCGCTCCCGCGGTCGGCCGAGCAGCCGGCGGCCGGACCCGATCCCGGCAGCGGGCGGAACGCGGGAGCGGCGGCGAAGACCAGCGGCGCCAGGATGGCGAGGAGGCCGAGCCGGCCGATATCGGCGTCCAGCCGCTCCGCGGCGCGTGTTCGCCGGTTTCGCGCGGCGTCGTCCCTGCAGACTGCCATCCAGCGACCCGGAGGGCCGCCGCCAAGCACAATGCGCCATTGAGACTGTGATTCAGCGAGGCGGAGCGCATGCGACTACCGGGGTGGGCCGGTTCGAGTGTCGCCGAACACGAGTTGAAGGGCCGGGAATCGGCGCGAGGGAGGGCAATTTCATCTCGGTTCCGGACTGATTTCGGTTGATCGAATGTCTACCAGATATAGATGCCATGAGATGCTGCGAAATTCTCAAGCCTCAGATAATAAAGAATAAAGTCGACGATATATCTATCTGAGCTACAGGATCTTGATTTTCGTCTCTGAAACGGAGGTCGTCGATCCGCACGCCGGCACCTAGAAAACTGCAAATGTCGGCAGAAACGCCCTCTCACCCGTGAAACAAGGGTTTTTCGATCCACTATCGGATCGATACTCTATATATAGATACAGGATTTCGGCAACCCCCAGCATGTCGGACGAAAAGAAGCCCCGCTATTGTTTCGGACCCGGTCCGATTAACCTCTCGGCCGGATTCGCGGCGCGATGATTTTGAGATCGATCGGGACAGGGTCTTTGCTGCAAGTGCGAGGGATGTCGGCGGAGCCAATTTCGCCGAACATACGAACTTGCTGCACCGCAGCATTGGCAAAGTATGACTGCGGAAGAGGCAGTTTACCATTGTGGTCAATCGTCTCGCGACTGGGCTTCATATGCCGGTTCGATATATCATCGGGAACGTGGCATCGATTCCTGTTGCCGAAGCGGCGCATGTTCTTGATTTGTTCGAGATAGCGGCTACACTTGTATTATGATTGATCCCGTCATTCCCGACCGTCCCGTGAAGGGCCGTGGCGCCGTCTCCAACCCGTCGGGGCGCTTCGAGCCGGCGCTGCGCCAGCGCATCGACGACGGCTGGGCCAGGCCGGAGGATGACGAGCTGCCGCCGCCGCAGACCACGGTCAAGGTCGACGCCACCCGCACCATCCTCGCCCGCAACGACTCTCCCGACATCGGCTTCGACCGCTCGATCAACGCCTACCGAGGCTGCGAGCATGGCTGCGTCTACTGCTTCGCCCGGCCGACCCACGCCTACTTCGGACTTTCATCCGGATTGGACTTCGAGACCAAGATCTTCATCAAGCCCGAGGCGGGACGGCTTCTGGACGCCGAGCTCCGGAGGAAAAGCTACCAGCCGGCGCCGATCGCCATGGGCACCAACACCGACCCCTACCAGCCGCTCGAGCGCGAGCACCGGATCACCCGCGGCGTGCTCGAGGTGCTCGAGGCCTTCCGCCACCCCTTCACCATCGTCACCAAGAACCACCTGGTCACCCGCGACCTCGACATCCTGGGACCCATGGGGAAGGCCAACCTCTGCCGGGTGGCGCTGTCGGTGACCACGCTCGACCGCGAGCTTGCCCGCAAGATGGAGCCGAGGGCGTCCACCCCGATGAAGCGGATCGAGGCGATCCGCATGCTGGCCGCGGCCGGGGTCCCGGCCGGGGTCATGGCGGCGCCGATGATCCCGGCGCTGAACGACATGGAGCTGGAGACGATCCTGGAGACCGCGGCCGCGGCCGGGGCCAGCTGGGCCGCCCATACGGTCCTTCGGCTCCCCTATGAGATCAAGGACCTGATGCGGGAGTGGCTCGAGGCGCACGCGCCGCTCAAGGCCAGTCATGTGCTGTCGCTGGTGCGCGAGATGCGCGGCGGCAGGCTCAACGATCCGAACTTCGGCAGCCGCATGCGGGGCGAGGGCGCCTATGCCGAGGCGCTGTCCTTGCGGGCGAAGCTGGCAAAGAAACGCTACGGCCTCCAGCGCGACCTCCCTGACCTCGACTGTTCGCAGTTCAAGCCACCGCCCAGGGCGGGAGACCAGCTTTCTCTGCTGTAGAGGGCGGCCGTCGGCTTTGCCTTCCTGCCTCCTGGGTCGGCGAAGCCGGGGGAAGGTCGGACGGAAGCGAGAAACTCTTTACCGAATTTTAATTTTCATTTTGTATGTTGTCGTCATGCCCTCCGCCCAGCGAGAGCCTCATTATTGCCGGGACCGCGCCGCGGCCTGCCGTCGCCGCGCGGCGCAGGTGTCCGCCGCAGATCTCCGCGACAGCTATCTCGGCCTCGCCCGGGCCCATGAAGTGCTGGCCGAGGCCGTCCAGCAGCTGAACGACACCGATCGCTGGTTCGCCGCCGAGCTGGCGGCGGCCAAGGGTAGCGCCCGAGGGCTTTCGGTCCCCGCGTGACCGGCGGCGCCGGTCCGCCTTCGAGGCCCCTGCCTGCATCTTGCCCCTTCGCCCGTTTCGCCGGCATCCTCGGGGCATGGCCGATTTTTCGCTGGAACGCGCGATGGGCGGGCCGGTGGCCGGCGTCGACGAGGTCGGGCGCGGGCCGCTCGCCGGGCCGGTGCTGGCGGCCGCCTGCCTCTTTGCCGGCGGCCTCCCCGACGAGGCCGCGCGGCTGGTCGACGACTCCAAGCGCCTGAGCGAACGCCAGCGCCAGCGCGCCTACGAGGCCTTCCGCCCGCATGCGCGGATCGCGCTCGGCGCTGCCTCGGTCGCCGAAATCGACCGCCTCGACATCCTCGCCGCGACGCATCTCGCCATGGCCCGCGCCGTCGCCCGCCTCGGCCTCGGGCCCTGCGTCCTCCTGATCGACGGCAACCGGGCGCCGCCGGCCCGGCTGCTGCCGGAGGGATGCCGGGCGGTCACCGTCGTCGGCGGCGACGGACGCTCGCTCTCGATCGCCGCCGCCTCGATCTATGCCAAGATCGTCCGCGACCGCCTGATGCAGCGCCTGGCGATTCGTCATCCCGGCTACGGCTGGGAGCGCAATGCCGGTTACGGGACCGCGGAACACCGGATGGCGATCACCCAGGTCGGGGTAACTCGTCACCATCGTATGAGTTTCAGACCTTTACGGCTCGATTTGTCGGGGTGACCAATCACGTATAAGCCCGGTATGTTCCGGGGGATAAGCTGTTGACTCTTATTTTTATTGACTGGAATCAAGGGGTTACGCCACTTTCCCAGTCATGCCTATGGATGGTGGCTCCCAGCTCTCGAATATTCTTGTCGGCGATTGCGCGGCGTTGATGGACCGTCTGCCCGCGAAGTCCGTCGACATGATCTTCGCCGACCCTCCCTACAACATGCAGCTCGGCACGGGCCTGACCCGGCCGGACCACAGCGTCGTCGACGGGGTCGACGACGAATGGGACCGGTTCGCCGACTTCGACGCCTATGACAGCTTCACCCGTTCCTGGCTCTCCTCGGCCAAGCGGGTGCTGAAGGACGACGGCACGCTCTGGGTCATCGGCAGCTACCACAACATCTTCCGGGTGGGATCGGCGCTGCAGGACCTGGGATATTGGATGCTGAACGACATCGTCTGGCGGAAGTCGAACCCGATGCCGAACTTCCGCGGCCGCCGCTTCACCAACGCGCACGAGACGCTGATCTGGTGCCTGAAGGACCGGAAGCAGAAGAAGTACACCTTCAACTACGACGCCATGAAGTCGCTGAACGAGGGCCTGCAGATGCGGAGCGACTGGACGCTGCCGATCTGCAACGGCGGCGAGCGCATGAAGCAGAACGACGGCAAGAAGGCGCACCCGACCCAGAAGCCGGAAAGCCTGCTGCACCGGGTGATCCTGGCCGCGACCAAGCCCGGCGACACCGTGCTCGACCCCTTCTTCGGCACCGGCACCACCGGCGCGGTGGCCAAACGCCTGGGCCGCCGCTACATCGGCATCGAGCGCGACGCCACCTACGCCCAGGTCGCCAAGGAGCGCCTCGCCAAGGTCAAGCCGCCGAGCGACATGGAGGCGATCGAGTCCACGACCGCCAAGCGCGAGGAGGTCCGGGTTCCCTTCGGTGCCGTGGTCGAGCGCGGGCTGATCCCGGCCGGCACCGTCTTGACCGATCCCCGCCGGCGCTGGACCGCGAAGGTCCGGGCCGACGGCTCGCTGATCACCGCCGATACCAAGGGCTCGATCCATTCCGTCGGCGCCGCCGTCCAGGGCGCGCCGGCGTGTAACGGCTGGACCTTCTGGCACCTGGAGAAGAAGGGGCAGCTCGTCCCCATCGACCTCTTCCGCCAGCAGGTTCGCGCGGAGCTGGCGCAGGCGGGCTAGCCGTCCGGCCAGCTCCAAGTCGCGCTTGCCCGGCCATGGCGTGAACCCTCCGCCATGGCCGGCAAGCGCGTGCTCGCCGCGTTAACCATGCACGCCGCTGGCGCTCTCAGGTCCGCTGCGCGATAATCAGCAATGGCCGGCAAGCGCGCGACCCCCCGCGAGCGCCTGATCGACGCCGCGCTCGAGCTTGCAGCCGAGCGTCCGTGGGCGGGCGTGTCGCTGGCCGATGTCGCCGCCAGGGCGGGCCTGACCTTGGCCGAGGTCTATGAACACGCACCCTCGAAGGCCCATCTGGTCCAGGCTTGGCTCCGGCGCATCGATGCGGCGGTGCTGGCCGGTCCCGCCGCCGCTGCCGAAGAGCCCGCCCGCGACCGCCTGTTCGAGGTGCTGATGCGCCGGATCGAGGCGATCCGCCCGCAGAAGGCCGCGGTCGCCTCTCTCGTCGACGGCCTCTCCAAGGACCCGGTCCAGGCGCTCTGCGGCTGGCCGGCCCTGCTGCGCTCGATGTCCTGGATGCTGGAAGCGGCCGGGATCGATGCCTCCGGCCTCAAGGGTGCGCTCCGCGCCCGTGGCCTGGCGCTGGTCTGGCTGGCGACGCTGCGCGCCTTCCTCGCCGACGAGGGCGAGGATCTGGGCTCGACCATGGCCGCGCTCGACAAGGCGCTGAAACGGGCCGAGCCGTTCGGCCGCGCCCTCGACGGACAGGCTCATGCTGCCGCTACCCCGCAGAATGCGGGTTGACGGGGGGAGATCGACGCCTATATCTGAATTGCTGCACTGCAGCATAACGAGAGGATACTCATATCATGGCGAAGAACCCCTTCCTCGATTTCGACATGCAAGGCATGCAGAAGATGTTCGACATGCAGAGCATGCAAAAGATGATGGGCGACATGAAGATGCCGGTGATGCCGGGCTTCGACTGGGAGGCGATGATGGCCGCCAACCGCAAGAACCTGGAGGCCTTCGCCCAGGCGAACCAGCTCGCCGCCGAGGGCGCCCAGGCGATCTTCCGCCGCCAGGGCGAGATCCTGAAGGGCGCGATGGAAGACGCCAACCGCTCGATCAAGACCATGCTCACCGACGGCACGCCCGAGGACCGAGTGGCGCACCAGACCGAGGCGATGAAGACCGCGTTCGAGGCGGCGATCGCCAACTACCGCGAGATGATGGAGATGGCATCGAAGTCGAACGCCGAGGCGCTGGCGGTGGTGAGCAAGCGGGTCTCCGAGAGCCTCGACGAGGTCAAGAGCGTGCTGGCGAAGCCGGTCCGGAAGTAGCTTGAGCCTCTAGCCGCCCTGTGGCACTGGGGGCGTCCTCGATGTTGAAGAGGGCGCCCATGGCTGCCGTCGTTTCCGACCTCCGCCCGCCGATCGGTTTCGCCGATTTCGACAGGGTCGACATCCGCGTCGGCACCATCGTCGAGGCCGAGCCGTTCCCCGAGGCGCGCCGCCCCGCCTACAAGCTCAAGGTCGATTTCGGCCCGGCGATCGGAATCAAGCGCTCCTCCGCGCAGATCACCAGGCACTACACGACCGACGAGCTGATCGGCCGCCAGGTCGCCGCCGTCGTCAATTTCCCGCCGAAGCAGATCGGGCCGGTGAAGAGCGAGGTGCTGGTGCTGGGCTTCCCCGACGAGGCCGGCGAGGTCGTGCTGGTCGCGGTCACGCATCCCGTGCCGAACGGCGGGAAGCTGTTCTAAGACGCCGTCCCTCGATCGACGGCCGTCGACGCGGAAATCCCCGCGCCTATCCCCCGTCCCGGGGATAGCAGGCCCCGCCGCATCATGTATCCTCCCTGCCTGACCCTTCCGTCGCGGAAGGGCATGCGCGGCGTGACGGCCAAGGGGACAGATCGAATGAACGGCTGGAAGCGGCAAACGCAGCGCACCGTGTTGTCCGTCGCCCTGGCCGCCGGCATCGGCGGATGCAGCGGCGACTTCAAGGACAGATGGCTCCGGACCGGCGGCGTCGTCGAGCCGACCCCGGCCGAGGTCAAGACGACGATCGAGGACTTCAAGACGTCCATCACCGGCACCGACGGCGGTGCGTATACTTATGCGATGGCCGGCATGGAGAAGGTGCGGCACGACTGCAACAGGTTCTTCGATGCGCTGGCCCTGCTCCGGCGCGAGGCGAACACCACGCGCGACCTGTTCGCCATCGGCGGCGGAACGACCGCGGCGGTCCTCGGCATCGTCTCCGCCTCCGCCAAGGCGATCTCGCTTACCGCCGCCGGCTTCGCCGCCACCGATCTCGGCATCAACACGGTGCAGAACAACATGTTGTTCGTGCCGGTGGCGGAGGAGCTGAAGCGGCTGACGAGCGAGGCGATGCACAGCTTCGCGACCGATCAGACGACCCTGGACGTGCTGGCGGATCTGAAGAAACTGAGTGGTCAGCCGACCCTCGGCGACCAGATCGCCGCGCGGAAGATCGTCGGCGTCTATGCGTCCTTCTGCGCCCCAAGCAGCATCGAATCCTACGTCAAACAGGCGCTGTCGAAGTCCAGCGCGAGCGTGACCGATGCCGGCGTCACCGGCGCCGGGCATTCCGCCGTCCAGTCGGCGCTCGCCGCGATCGGCCTTTCGCCCATGGACGACGGCAAGGCGGCGACGGTCGCCGCATTCCTTCGCGGCGGCTACCTCGACGCCGAGCGCCGGAAGGCGTTCGCGGCGAGTTTCCCGGACGCGGCCACGAACAGCCTGACGTCGGCGCCTCTGGCGCTGAGCCCCAATGGCCGGATTGCGGCGGAGCTTTTCGAGGTGGCCATCCGCGCCGATCCTTCGTTCCGGAAGAAGGTCGAGGCCGCCGGCGCGGCGACCGTCGACGCGGCGCTGAAGGCGCCGGCAGCCGCGGCACCCGCAGTCGCGGCACCGGCTCCCGCCGGCGCCGACGCGCTCTCCAAGTCGATGAACCTGAAGACGAACGCGAAGGTCTCGAGCCAATAGTCCAACTCTTCGGCGCCCCAATCTCGGCCTGAATGACGCAGCACTCTCGACGACGCCACACCCGGTCCCTGGCCTCTAGCCAGCCCTGAAATCGTAGCGCAATCTCTGGTGACCGCGCCGGCGGACGCGTCGTCCGCGACGGCATCCGGGGGATCATGGCCGCCTCAGTATCCCAGCCGCCGCTGTCCGACCTCGTCAAGTCGATCAACGACACCGCGCAGACCGCGCGGAACGTGCTGACCGCCATGCTGGTGGTCGCGGTGTCGCTGACCGCGACCGTGATCGCCACCACCGACCTGGCGCTGCTCCGCGACTCCGCCGACGTGCTGCCCAGCCTCGGCGTCCGCATGCCTGTGACGGTGATGTATGCGCTGGCACCGCCTGTGTTCGTCTTCCTGCACGTCAACGCGCTGCTGCAACTGCACCTGCTCTCTGGTCGCCTCGCCGCCTTCGAGGAGGAGATGAAGGCCCTGCCGGTCGAGGCCGACCGGCGGCGCTGGCGGCAGCTTCTGCACGGCTTCGCCTTCGTTCAACTGCTTGCCGGCGCGGAGTCGCGAGAAGTCGAGGGTGACGCCACCTTGCCTTTGCGCTTCGTCGGCCGCCTTGGCCGCGGGCTGCTGCAATTCGTTGTGTCGGTCTCGCTCTACGGTTTGCCGATCCTGCTGCTGCTGGCCGCCCAGATCAGCTTTATGCGCTACCAGAGTTGGATTGTAACCGGCGTCCAGATTGCAGTGCTGGTCGTTGATATTGTCCTGATTCTGTGGCTTCGCTTCGCTCTCAGGCTGCGAGCCGGTCGGCCAGGGCGACGACGCTATTTCGCGACGGTCGGCGATATCACCGTGGCGTTTCTCGTGCTGATGATCGGTGCACAAGCGGTTCCGCCCGGTCCTGCTTTGGACGATTCCCATGTCCGATGGGATCCTGCGAACCGAAGTGGGGAGCAGCCCAGGCCGATAGGCGCGTGGGATGACATCATCCGGCCTATCCTTTCCTACGAGACCAACGTCTTCGACCGCGCCACTTGCGGCCTCATCGGTGTCGCTTGTCGGTATCTACGCCTTGTTCGCCGGACGCTGATCAATGAAGACGCCAAGCCTGGTCTGCTTGGCGACCTCGATCTGGAGGGCGAAACGCTTAGGAAGGCCAAAGCAGACATCATTAGGCTGTCGCTACGGGGGCGTAACCTGCGGTTTGCTGACTTCGAAAACAGCAAACTCTTTGCGGTGGACCTCACGGAGGCGCAACTCGAAAGCGCGAACTTCAAAGAGGCTGACCTCCAGGGTGCGACTTTCGCCGACGCCGTTCTACGGGGCGCGAATCTCGAATTCGCCCGACTCCAGGGCGCGAGCCTCTTTGCTGCCCAACTCCAGGGCGCTTACCTCCGCCAGGCCGAACTCCAGGGTGCAGACCTCCGTTTAGCTCGGCTCGAAGGCGCGAATCTCTACCGGGCCCGGCTCCACGGCGCGGAACTTAACCGGGCCAGCCTCCACGGCGCGAGCCTCTTTGAGGCCCAACTCCAGGGCGCGGACATCACTAAGGCCAAGCTACTGGGCGCAAATCTCGAGAGAGCCATGTTCCAGGGAGCGCGCCTCGATATGGTCGAACTCCTGGGCGCGAGCGGCAGGAAGCTTGAGTGCTCCTTGTTGCTGGCGACCAATGTCTCATTCGGTCCCTGGACAAGCGCCGCTGCTAAGATCGCCGAAATCGAGAAGATGTTGGAACCAGCATCAACACCCGAACAGGTGAGATGGATGGTGTCTCGCAACCTAAAAATGGCAACGACACGGCCGTTTGCGGCACTGACCTGCGCGGACGGCTCGCGCCTCGATAGCGAGCGCAAGCCCCCCTTCGATCGTCGTGCGCAATACCTTCGTTCCCTCGCGTGCCGCGATGGGCATGCTGCTGCTGGCATGGTGTCGGCACGGGTTCGTGAGGTTTGGCGCCAAACGAGCGCGAACGCCTATGCACTTGCGGACCTATCGGCCCTGTCGCAGGCCGCCGACGCCGATTGCCCGGGTCTGGCCAAGCTCCCTGCCGCTCTGCGTAAAGACATGGACGAACTCCTGATGACGCTGATGTCCGGGACCGAGCTATTGCACTATCAAGGTCGATGACGACTCAACCCGCAGTCCCGTGCGCACACGTCGGGCCAACGATAAGGCCGGTAGTAGTCCCTGCGATCTGCCGAAACATCATCTTCACCTCGCTCTCCGCAGCGCCACCAGCAGCCCGATTGTGGCCGAGGCGAGGCCAAGGAGCTGGAGCGGCGTCGGCAGCTCGCCGAGGAGCGGGATGCCGAAGACGATGGTGAGGCCGGGCACCAGCGCCGGGAACAGGACCGCGCGGCCGGCGCCGAGACATTCGACGGCGCGGCCATAGGCGATCATGGCGAGCGCGCCGCTCAAGACGCCCTGGATCGCGATCTCGGCGGGTGGCATCGAGGCGAGGTGGCCCGCGGGCGAGATCATGAGATATGCTGGCACGCTGACGACCAGGCCGATCAGCGTCACCGCCGCGGTCGCTGCCACCGCGTCCAGCCGCCATTGCCGGAGCAGGATGGTGTAGCCGGCCCACATCAGACCCGACGCGATGAGCAGGAGATCGCCGACCCAGACGCGCCCGCCGCCCGCGCCCAGGCCCTCGCCGCCGACCAGCAGAAGGCCGAGCAGGACGCCGACGATGCCGAACGCATGCGCGAGCCCGTAGCGTTCCGCCAGCAGCGCCATCGCCATCCCCATGCTGAAGAGAGTGTGACGGACATCGGCGCCAGCACCGCGCCAGGGGCGAGTGGCACGAACAGATAGCCGGCGGTCTGCACGAAGGTGAAGACGGGGCCGGCCGTGAGCGTGAGCACGAGGCTGCGGCGCCAGCCGATGCCGGCAAGCCCGGCGCGGCTCTGATGAAGCAGCATCGGCAGGAAGACCAGCGCGGCGCCGGGGAAGCGGAGCCGCGTGATGTCCTCGGCCCGGAATCCGGCGAGCACGCCGCCGCGGGAGAAGACGAAGGACAAGGCGGCGCCGACGGTCATCGCGATGCCGAAGGCGATGCCGCGCCGCAGGCGCGCGGCGGCGCCGTCTGTCTCTGCTGGCGAGGTCAGGCGGCGGTCAGTCGAAGGCCGGGACCGTTTCGGCGAGGCCGTCGAACAGCGCGCGCATACGGCCCAGCCAGGCGAGGATCGGATCGTCGTCGGCGAGCAGCTTGAACGGGCTGGTGCAGCGCGCCCACTGGAAAGCACCGAAGACGGCATAGTCGGCGTAGCTCGCCGTCTCGCCGCCGAGGAAGGGCGATCCTGAGAGAACGACGCGGACCGGCTCCAGGCTCTGGCGGAATTGGGGCAGGCGCTGGTCGCGGTCGGCCTGCGCGGCTTCGAGCGTCATGCCGAAGCGTTTCTCGCGGCTCTCGCGGAAATAGGCCCGGTCCTTGTCGGCGAGCACGGCGAAGATGTCGGCGATGATCATGCGCCCGATGCCGGGATGCAGGACCTTGTCGGCCCAGGCGGCGATGAAGCGGACGGGCGCTGCGGCGCCGCCGAACAGCGACGGCCGGTCCGGATACGTCGCCTCCAGGTAGCGCGCGATCTCCCAGGAATCATGGACGGTGCGGCCGCCGTCGACGATCACCGGAACCAGGCCCTGGCCGGAGACGGCGATCGTCTCCTTCTCGGTGAAGCGCCAGGGCCGGGCGTCGACGTCAAGTCCCTTGTGCGCCAGCGCCATCCGGATGCGCCAGCAATAGGGGCTGAAGCGCCGGGCCGGATCGGCGCCGGCGAGGTCGTGGAGGACGATGGTCATGCCGCCTTCACCGCCAGCGGTGCCTCGCCCTGGATCTGCGTGCGCAGCATGATGCGGCGCGCCTTCGGATCGAAGGCGTCGCGGCGATGAATGACCGAGCGATTGTCCCAGACCAGGAGGTCGCCCTGCCGCCACTTGTGCGCATAGGCGAGCTTAGGATCGGTGCAATGCGCCCAGAGCCGGTCGAGCAGGCGCTCGCTCTCTTCCAGCGAGAGCCCGTCGATGTAGCCGTTCCTGCGCCGGCCAAGATAGATCGCCGGCACGCCGGTCTCCGGATGGAGCCGCACGATCGGATGCAGCGCGCCCGGCGCGTCCCTGGGGTCGACGATCTCCGTCGATCCCCGGCGAAGCTCGCCGACGCTGGTGTATGACGAGTCGTGCTTGGCCCGGCGGCCTGCGACGGCGCGCTTCAGGTCGTCGGGCAGGCTCGCATAGGCCTTGATCATGCTGGCGAAGCAGGTGTCGCCGCCGGACGGCGGCACCTCGACCGCATAGAGCACGCTCGCCATCGGCGGGGCCGGGATATAGGACATGTCGGTGTGCCACTCGGCCTCGCCGTAGCCGAGACCGCCGATCGCCTTGCCGTCGACGACGACGTTGGAGATCACCCAGATCTCCGGCCGCCTCGCCCCGCCGTCGCCATAGCTGCGCTCGGCCGAGGCCGGCGGCATCTCGAGGGCGCCGAAGCCCTGGCTGAAGCGGACCAGCGCCGGCTCGTCCATCTTCTGGCCGCGGAGCAGAAGCAGGCCGCTTCCGGCCCAGGCCTTCCGCATGCGGGCGAAGCTCGCGGCATCGATTGTCTTCGAGGCATCGATGCCTCTGACCTCGACCCCAATCGCGGCATCGAGCGGCACGATCTCCATACGGCATCCTCCGGACAGGCTTTCGGCAGATCGATCTTAACGCGGCGACGTCCGCGGCTGGAAGGCTGCCCAGCGCCACTGGAAGGCGAGCCGAGCCGAGGAGGCCGACCCTGGTCGCGCCGCCTGCGTCGTCACGGCTTGGCGGACGGCTCCGGAGGGAAAGGCGCGACGGCGGCGGCCCTCGAGTCAGCGGGCGGTCGCGAGACGATCGGTGTCACCGTCGGCGGCGCATCTGCGGTGGCCCGGAGATGCTCTCGCACCCGATCGGCGTGCTGTCGAAGCTCCGCCAGGATCTCTGCGGCGCGTACGGGGTCGGCGTTGAGACTCATCCTGAACGCCTCGGAATGCGCCCGCATCCAGTCGAGCGGCATATCCCACCAGCGAATGGCTAGAAGCAGACCGATGATCTCCGGCGGGAACCTGAAACGGATCAGGCGAGCCGGGTGGCCTGCATAGATGCCATAGGGCTCGAGGACGGCCTGCTGCAGGACGAGCGAGCGCGCTCCGATCACGCATCCGTCGCCGATCGTCGCGCCGCCGAGGATCATCGTCTCCTCGCCGACCCAGACGTCATTGCCGATCCTCGTGTCGCCGAACGGCTCGCGCGGATTTTCGGGCAGGCCGGTGACGGCGAGGCCGCTCCACGTCGAGATGGTGTCGAGGTTGTGCGTGCCGTTGAGAATGAAGCGAACCCGCATGCCGCCGGAGAAGTAACGGCCGATCCGAAGGCATTGGGCGCCCGACTCGTAGCGGACGGTCGATCCCTCGCCTATGACCACGTTCTTGCCGATGTGGAAGGTTCCGAAGTCGGGGACGCCGCGGCCCCACAGGTCGAAGAAGCCGTGGGGGATGACCGACATCGAGCCGTCCCGGTATCGCAGCATCGTACCGACATTGACCGGTTCCTCTCCCACGAAGCCATCGTCCGTGATGATCTGCATGACGGAATCCTGCTGTGTCGCCCGGGGCTGAGGGATCGCGGTTCTAAGACCTGCCTGCGCCCCGATATTGAAACAGTCTCTGCTCCCCTGCCCGCCGGCTGCGAAGAGTATTGGCGACGCTTTCGATCGGGCCTGGCCGAAGGCGAGCGCAGATCTCAACGTCGAGCGGCACGATCTCCATCCGAATTCTCCGGGCAAGACTTTCCAGGCGATCCTAGCTTGCCGAGGGCCAGCGGAGAATGCCGAGGGCGACCAGGAGCCCGATCATCGCGGATGCCAGGCCGAGAAGCTGAACCAGCGTCGGCCACTCGCCGAGGATCGGGATGCCGAAGACGATGGCGAGCCCCGGCACCAGCGCCGGGAACAATACGGCGCGGCCGGCGCCGAGCAGGATCACGATCCAGTTGTAGGCGACGGTCGACAAGACTCCGCTGAGCAGGCCCTGGGTCAACGCCTGCAGCAGGAGATCGTGCGTCGGCAGCGACAGCAGGTGCGGGACCGAGAAGAACAGCGGATAGATCACCAGCATGGCGATCAGAGAGATGACGCTGACGACGGCGATCCCGGCGACCGCGTCCAGGCGCCAGTAGCGGAACAGGATGGTGTAGGAGGCCCACAGAAGGCCCGACGCGATGAACATCAGGTCGCCGATCCAGACGCCGGCGCCACCCGACATCAGGCCCTCGCCGCCGATCAACGCCAGGCCGGCCAAGATGACCAGGGTGCCGATGGCATGGGTGCGGCCGTGGCGCTCCTTCAGCACCGTCACCGCCATCACCGAGCAGAAGACGGTCACCGACATCGGCACCAGAACCGCGCCATGGGCGAGCGGGGCGAAGGCGAAGCCCGCGACCTGCAGGAAGGCCGCCGCCGGTCCCGCCGTCAGCGCCAGCAGCAGACCGCGCTTCCAGCCGATGCCGGCGAGATTGCCGATGCCGCGCCAGAGGACGAAGGGGAGGAAGATCAGGCCGGCGACGGCGAAGCGCAGCAGCGTGATGTCCTCGGGCCGGACGCCGTCGAGGATGCCGCCGCGGGCGACCGAGAAGGAGGATGCGGCACCCAGCGCCATGGCGACGCCGACAGCGATGCCGAGACGGGTGCGCTTGCGCGCCGCCGCCTCGGTCTCTCCCTTATGTCCCCCGAACTGGTCCATCTTAGGAGCCTGTCTGGGTCATGGCCACGGCCTCAGCCGTCATTGGAGGGGCTTGGACGTCGTCGAGCGCCGCTCGTGATGCGCCCAGCATCACGTCGCGCCGCTCTCCTACTCCAAGCCCCTCCAATGACGGCTGAGGCCGTGGCCATGACCCAGACAGGCTCCTTAGCGCGCCGCCGGGCGGAAGCGGCCGGATCGAGGGCGGCGAGAGCGGTGCGCGCCATGCCCTCGATCAGGGGCCGGCTCGGATTGACGCGCGCGATGACGCGGAGCCCGAGGATGACGCCGAGCAGCATGCGGGCGAGGTCGGCCGCACTCTGGTGCGACGCGATCGATCCGTCGGCCTGGCCGGCGGCGATCGAGCGGCGGAAGAAGGCCTCGATCTCGCCGAGATATCCCGCGATCGAGCCGCCGAGCGCCGGGTCGTTGGAGCGCTCGAGCGCGACGTTGAGGAGGAAGCAGCCGCGGCGCTCGGGGTCGCTGAGAGCGCGCTTGACCACCTCGGCGAAGAAGGCGCGGACGGCGGCGGCCGGCGCCATCGCGCCTTCGAGGCGCCGGATGCGCTCGCGCATCGTCTGGTCGAGGTAGCGCTCGATCGACTGGATGAAGAGGCCGTGCTTGTCGCCGAAGGCGTTGTAGAGACTGGGGCCGCTGATCCCCATCCGCTCGCTCAAGTCGCGGATCGAGGTCGCGGCGAATCCCTCCGCCCAGAAGCAGTCGATCGCCGCATCCAGGACGGCCGTGTCGTCGAACTCGCGCGGCCTCGCCATGCCGCGAGCCTAGCCGGATTTTAGATCGCGCAATCTAAAATTATCGGGAGGCCTTCCGTTCGAGGACGATGGATCTATACTTCGCCTGCCGCCCGGATTCCCCGGGCGGCACGTTCTCGGGGCGGGGTGGAAGTCCCCACCGGCGGTAAGGGGCGAGCGATCGTCCGAAGCCCGCGAGCGCTTCGCCGGAAGGCGAAGGTCAGCAGATTCGGTGCGATTCCGAAGCCGACGGTCACAGTCCGGATGAAAGAGAACGGGTCGCCCGGCCGGGGCTCAGCCTCGCGCCGGTTCTCGCGCCCGTGCGCCCTGATTCAACCGCTTCGATGAAAGGAAGCCCGATGAATCAGCGCCACCCAAACACCAAAGCCGTCGTCTCCGAAGGCCGCATCGCCTTCATCCAGTCCTGCTGGCACAAGGACATCGTCGATCAGTGCCGCCTCGCCTTCGTCGAGGAGATCGTCCGCCTGGGTTGCCCGGAAGACCGCATCGACGTCTACGAGGTGCCGGGCGTCTTCGAGATTCCGCTGCAGGCGAAGCTGCTGGCGGCGTCCCGGCGCTATGCCGCGATCGTCGCGACCGGCCTCGTGGTCAATGGCGGCATCTACCGCCATGAATTCGTCTCGGACGCGGTGATCTCGGGATTGATGCAGGTACAGCTCGCAACCGAGGTGCCGGTGATCTCGGCCGTGCTCACCCCGCAGGCCTTCCACGAGCATGAGGAGCACCGGCGGTTCTTCCGCGAGCATTTCCTGGTGAAAGGCCGGGAAGCCGCCTCGGCCTGCTGGCGGACGCTGGCCAATCTCGATCGCGTCCGCCGCCTCCAGGACGCGGCCGACTGATCGGCGGAGGACCGGCGGCGGCTCCGCCGTCGCCGGTCTAGACGCCCTCCGGCGGCGCCAGGACGTCGAACTGCATCTCCGACGGGAAGGCGCTGGTGAGCGGCGCGAAGGCGGCGCCGCGGAGGATCATCACCGTCCGGCCGCCGTCGTCGACCAGGGGCAGCTCGACGGTCTCGATGGTCAGCCAGTTGCGGCGATGCCAGTCGAGGCGGGCCCGCCGGCGAAAGGGCCGGACCTCTCTCGCCAGCCGCTCGAGGGTGGCGAGGACTTCGTCGGCCGCCGGGCCGCAGAGATCCGCGTTGACCTCCTTGCCGGTCACGTCGCGCTCCAGCCGCTCGACGATCTCCGTCCCGACCAGGCGATGGCGGAAGGAGATCGGATCCCAGCGGACATCGATCAGATTCACGATCGGCAGCAGATCCGGGATCTCTGCCGGATTGAGGTCGCCGCGATGCGGCGGCGCTCCGCTGCCGCGCTTCTGCCACCAATACCGGTAGAGACGAGCCAACCGCTCGTCACCGAACTGAGACCCCATTCTTCCCCCGCCCCGATTGTCGTTCTTCTTCGACGGGATGCTCTTGCCCCACCGGCATCCCTGCCTTCGATCGTGGGCTTCTCGACAATTATTCTATGTCAAGTTGTGGTTACAGTCGAACTACCCTCGCTCAGGATTTCGTCCACCCCGATACCGAAGAATGTTAAGCGAAAGTCGACAGATTGCAAAGTGCGGAGATCATTGACGCACAAAAGCCGAGACTTCACCCGGCCGGCCGCCCGCAGCAATTGCATCAGATCTTCATGGCACCAAGACATGCGCGATGGATTCGACCGGCCGAGACGTGAAGTCTTGGGCGTCTTATCGGGCAGGGCAAGAAGAAGGCCCCGAGGCGATGCCGCGGGGCCTGAAGTGGGTAGACGGGAGGTAAACGCGAAAAAGAGAGGCCGGCGGCCGCCGCTATTCTGCGACGGCCGTCAGCGCCATCTCCGCAGCCGGAGGAGGGGAGGCGACGGACTGCGGAATCTCGGTGTCGAGGGTCCATCTGGACATCAGCAAGGCATGGGCGGCGGCGCTCTTGCGGCTGAGGCCGACGCTTTCGTCCCAGACGGCGACGAGCAGGCGATCGACGGCGCCGCCGTCGTCGGAAAGCGGCAGGATGAGGCGCGACCAGGTGCGGCGCGGCTGGCCGAAGGGCTGGGTGACATGGGTCCCGAGCACCGGCGCCCGGGTCGCGACGGCGGCCAGATAGGCGCGCTCGACCTCGTCGGCCAGCGCCGGGGGCTCGAGCTCGGAGACATAGCGGCCGGTCATCTCGCGGCCGTAGCGGCCGGCCGGGCCTTCGGCGAAGACGATGAAGCGCAGGCCCTCCGGACGGACCGCGACCAGGTGCAGCTCGGTAAGCCAGGGCTCGAGGTCGACGGCCAGAAAGTCGCGGCGGGCCGGCATGGCGCGGCCCCGGCACTTGTCGGTCCAGAGCTGGAGCAGCCGGGACAGGAAGGCGGGAAAGGCCTTGGGGAGCGACATGACGCCAGTATCGCCCGGCAATGCTTTCCCGTCGGTTAACGCCGGCAGAAAAGTCTCGGCCTCAGGCGGCGGCGACCGCGATCCGCTCGATGTCGATCACCGCGAACACCATGTCGACGGTCTTGCCGTCGGCGCCGAGCGGCATCAGGCAATGCCGGATGCGGTGGATGAAGGGATCGGCGCCGACATAGGGCACCTCCGACCACAGCGGGCGCCCGGATTCGACCGCCTCCTGGTACTGTGCCCAGAGACGATTGCCGCGGCACATGTGCAGGACCTCGGAGAAGCGGACGCCACGGAAGCTGCGGGGCGAGATCGCGTCGATGTCCGACCCGATCAGACGGTAGCGGAAGTCGAGCGGATCGCTGAGCACGTCGACCAGGATGACGCCGGGGAGCAGCTTGGGGATCGCGGTCGGATCGAGATCGGCCCTGGCCGGCATCTTCCGGCCCCGGCGCAGCCCCTGCCAGTAGATCAACGCCACCTCGGCGCGAGGGCCGAGGGCGGGCGGGGCGTCTCTCACAGCGCTACCATCGGCAACAGATCGCGAAGCCGCGTCAGCACGTGGTCGGGCCGGACCTCGGCCGTCTTCGGCAGGCCGCGGCCGAAGGCGTCGAACCAGACCGATCGCCCGAACCCCAGCCGTTGCGGCACGGCGACCTCCCATTCGAGATTGTCGCCGATGATCCAGGCCTCGCCGTGAAGCGATCCCAGCTTGCCGAGCGCATGGGCGTAGGCGGCCGGCTCGGGCTTGCCGAACGGATGCTCGCCCTCGATCTGGATGTGATGGAAGCGGTGGACGAGGTCGAAGCGCTCGACCTTGGCGCGTTGCACCGCCGCCTCGCCGTTGGTGATCAGGCAGAGCTGGACGCCGGCCGACTTCAGCGTGTCCAGCACGTGATGCGCGTCGTCGAACAGCCTGACCCGGCGGTCGCGGTTCACCCGGAAGCCCTCGGCGATGTCCGCCACCAGTGCCGCATCGTCGAGGCCGAGCTTGGCAAGCGCGCCCGAAACCAGGCGATGTCGCGTCCGCGCCATGTCGAGCCGTCCCTCGCGATGGCGCACCGGATCCGCCCAGAACCAGCGCATCTCCGCTTCCATCGCCTTGACGATCGCATCCCGGGCGTGGCCGCGGAGCCGGTGGGTAACCGGCTCGAGCGTGTCCGCCCACACCTCCTGCCGCTCGCCGGACGAGGAGATGAGCGTGTCGTCGAGGTCGAAGAGGATGGCCTTGGGGCGGGGGAGGGTCGTCATGCCGGGAATGGTTAGATTAGCCAACTTGGGCGCGCCACGACAAAATCGCTCTACCGATGACAGGCACAGTCCTCGTCCCGATCGTCTACGATCCGGTGGCCGACAGCATGTAGGTCAAGCTGCAGCCGGGGGCGGGCGTCGACAGCCGGGCGCGGATGGCGCGCGCGACCTGGTCGTCGATCTGGGAGAAGACGGCGAGCCGTCGGCTACGACATCCAGCATGCCTCCGACCACCCCGACGTCGTCCCTGAGGCGTTGTGCCCGATGCTCGAAACCCTCTCCCGCCGCAGTGTATGGACCGGGGAGATGGTGGACGGGTGTTCGGGGACATGGTGGACACATACTCACGGCTGTTTGCGTGCCTTTTCAGGAGGGTGCGGTGCCGTGGGGGGAGAGGTCCATCATGTCGTTGCGGCGGGAGTTCGTCCGGCTGGCGT
>CAMBVS010000031.1 GCA_945871425.1 Rhizobium sp. Q54
TTGATCGAAGCATCCCAATCCACCTCCGCAGCCAAAGCCACGGAGCCAGACCGGAACACCCCTCTTGGAGCTATTTCCTGTCTACGCGTCTCTAGAGACACATGAACAGCAATAGCCCCGATAAGGCCCGCCGCCCACGCATCCCTTCCTTACTGATGAACTTGTCAAAGAACAAACGACCCCTGGCGACAACCCGCGCCTTAAGCACAAGCCCGTCCATGGGGATGCCTCGGACACGGCAAGCCGCAACCGAGGCTCAATAACTTAATCGTCGCGCCTCGATCATGCAAGCGCAAAATTTGGCGCCCGCGTCGCCGGCGATGTCGACTTGTGATGCCCGCATGATAGGTTGCCGTCAAGCTGCTCGGGCGCTTGATGAACCGCGGATCGACCCTTCTCCTGCTGGCCTGCTCAGCCGTCCTGGTGACGGGCTGCGAGCGGGCGCAGGGCATCGCCGCGACCCAGCTGACCTCCAGCACGATGAGCTCCGGCCCACCCTCCTCGGTCATTCCGCCCGATGTCGTCCGCATCCCCGACATTCCGATCCCGCCCAACGGCCGGATCGTGCGCGAGGACACGGCCATCATCGGTCCGGACGAAAACTGGAACGGCCAGGTCGTGATCACTACCTCCTATTCCGCCGCCCAGATGACCGAATACTACCGGGTCGAGATGCCCAAGCTCGGCTGGAGCGAGACCGCCGTCGTCCGTGCCCGGCGGACCGCCATCACCTTCACCCGCGGCGACCGCATCGCCATGGTCCGGATCGCGCCGTCGGGCGAGGTCGACGTCGTCGTCGCCCCGACCGTCGCCACCGGCACTACAAGATCCCCAGCGCCCGCAGTTCGGCGATGAGCTTCGGCGGCATGTCGCCGAGCTCGTCGCCCTTCCTCAGATCCCGTGGCGCGTCCTTCGCTTCCAGATAACGCCAGCCCTGCATCGGCCGCATCGCCCTGAGCTCGGTTGCGACCAGCTCCGGATCGAGGATGAGCCCGCAGGCCGGCTTCCCGTCCTCCTTGACCCGGTCCTCGAGCCCGAGCACGCGCTGGCGCACGCGGATCTGCCCCTTGATCACCCAGTAGATCGAGCCGCCGTCGAGCAGCTCCGTCTCGCGTTTCGGCCGGTTGCGCGTCACGTGCTGGAGCTTCTTGTCGGCAGCGCTCTTCAGCCGCTTCGCCTGCCAGTAGCGAAGCTGGTCGATGTCGTCGATGCCGACGCACATCTTCACCAGATTGACGCTCACGCGGCTGCCTTGCCGGCGAGCGCCTTCGCCACCTTGGAGCCGGTCTCGCGGCCGAGATGGCCGGAGATGAACCGCCCGGCCTCCGCCAGCTTCCCCAAGTCCACGCCGGTCTCGATGCCGAGGCCCTCCAGGAGGTAGAGCACGTCCTCGCTCGCGACATTGCCCGAGGCGCCCTTGGCATAGGGACAACCGCCGAGACCCGCGACCGAGGAGTCGACGACCGCGACGCCGAGTTCGAGCGAGGCCGTGACGTTGGCGACCGCCTGGCCGTAGGTGTCGTGGAAATGCACGGCGAGGCGCTCGACCGGCACCGCCCCGGAGACCGCCCGGATCATCGCCTGGGCCCTGGCCGGCGTGCCGACGCCGATGGTGTCGCCGAGCGAGACCTCATAGGCACCCATGCGCAAGAGCCGGCCGGCGACGGTCGCGACGGCGGCGGGCACGATCTCGCCCTCATAGGGGCACCCGAGCACGCAGCTGATGTACCCTCTGACCCGTATACCGCGGGTCGTCGCCGCCTCCACGACCGGGCCGAAGCGCTGAAAGCTTTCCTCGATCGAGCAGTTGATATTGCGCTGGGAGAAGCTCTCGGAGGCGGCACCAAACACGGCGATCTCGTGGACATCCGCAGCCACGGCGGCCTCGAAACCGGTCATGTTGGGCACCAGCACGGGATAGGAGACGTCCGGGCGGCGGGCGAGCCCGGCCAGCACCCGCGCGGTATCCGCCATCTGCGGAACCCATTTCGGCGAGACGAAGGCCCCCGCCTCGATCGCCTTGAGGCCGGCGTCGGCCAAGGCCTCGATCAGCTGGATCTTGATCTCGGCCGGCACCGGCCGCGCCTCGTTCTGAAGGCCGTCGCGGGGCCCGACCTCGACCATCTTCACTTTGCTTGGAAGCAACATTTCTCGTCCGCCGTCCTTTCGCGCATCATGGGCGAGGCCCGGCCCGCCGCCAACCTTCTTGCGAGCTTGCGCCGAGGCGGATGGGGCGCGCATAAACACCAAGGCCCCGGACGAGATCGGAGGACGACATGCCGAGCCTCAGTGCCCATCGGGCGATCGCCTGGGCGGTGCACGCGCTGACGGCCAGCGGCGTCGTCATCGCCCTCCTGTCGCTGCTCGCCATCCTCGAGGGCAACGCGCAGGCAGCCCTCCTCTGGCTCGGCCTGGCGCTGGTCGTCGACGGCCTCGACGGCCCGCTGGCCCGCCGCTTCGAGGTGAAGAAGCGGTTGCCCCGCTTCGACGGCGCCGTCCTCGACCTCGTGGTCGACTACCTCAGCTATGTGGTGGTTCCGGCCGTCTTTCTCTACCGCTTCGGATTCTTTCCCGACGCCGTCGCCGTGGCCGCGACCGCCTTCATCCTGGCGACCTCGCTCTACATCTTCGCCAACGCCGACATGAAGACCGCCGACAACTACTTCGTCGGGTTTCCCGCGATCTGGAACGTCGTCGCCCTCTACGTCTACGTCCTCGATCCGCCCAAGGAGGCGACGCTGGCCGCGACGGTCATCCTCGGCCTCGCCAGCTTCTCGACCGCCAAATTCCTCCACCCGCTTCGCGTACGCGAGGGCCGGGCGATGACGTTGACCGCGACCGCCGTCTGGAGCGTCTCCTCCTTCGTCCTGGTCATGACGCTGCCGGAGCGACCGGTGCCGGCTCTTATCGCCTGGCTGCTGGCCTCGGCCTGGCTCGGCGGACAGTCGCTGAGGCGAACCTTCCGCGGGCCGGATCGGCCCTTGCCGGCCGAGTGATCCGTGTCGGGATCGTCGCCTTGACAGTCCTTGGGCCCCTCCCTATACCCCCGACCCAGGCGGGGCCGTAGCTCAGCTGGGAGAGCGTCGCGTTCGCAATGCGAAGGTCGGGAGTTCGATCCTCCTCGGCTCCACCAAAGTCTTCAGAAAGGCCCGGTCCAATGGATCGGGCCTTTCCGTTTCTGGCCTACCTCGCCTTCAACACTTCCGAGCGGATCTCCTCGGTCAGCCGTGCCTTGTAGGCCGAGAACTCGGGCGAGGTCTTGAGCGTGTAGGGGCGCGGATGCGGCAGATCGATCGCCACGTCGGCCTTGATCCGGCCGGGCCTCGCTGACATCACCACCACCCGGCTCGCCATGAAGATCGCCTCCTCGATGTCGTGGGTGACGAAGAGGACGGTCTTGCGATCGCTCTCCCAGATGCCGAGCAGCAGCTCCTGCATCAGGCCGCGGGTCTGGTTGTCGAGCGCACCGAACGGCTCGTCGAGTAGCAGAATCTTGGGGTCGTTGGCGAGAGCGCGCGCGATGGCGGTCCGCTGCTGCATGCCGCCCGAGAGCATCTTCGGGAAGTGGTTCTCGAACCCCTCGAGGCCGACGCGGGCGATGTAGGCGGCGGCGATCTCGCGCTGGCGGGCCTCGGACATTCCCTTCTCGCGGAGGCCGAAGCGGATGTTCCGCTCGACCGTGAGCCAGGGGAAGAGCGTGTAGGACTGGAACACCATGCCGCGGTCCGGACCCGGGCCGACGACCGGCTGGCCGTCGAGAAGGACGCCGCCGGCGCTCGGCGAATCCAGGCCGGCGACGATGCGGAGCAGCGTCGACTTCCCGCAGCCCGACGGCCCGAGGATAGTGATGAAGTCGTTGTCGGCGACCGCGAGGTCGATCGGCTCCAGCGCCCGGGTCGGCCGACCGCCGCGCACACCCGGAAACTCTCGCGCCACCCCCTCGATGCGGAGCTTGCTCATTGCAGGCTCCAGGGGAAGAGGCGCCGGTTCAGCGCCTTGAACAGAAAATCAGAGACGAGGCCGATCAGGCCGATGACGATGATGCCGAAGATGATCTGCCCGGTGTTCAGCAGCGCCTGGCTGTCGACGATCATGTGGCCGATGCCAGACGAGGACCCGATCAGCTCGGCGACGATGACGTAGGTCCAGGCCCAGCCCAGCACCAGCCGGAGGATCTCGGCGATGCCGGGCGCGCTGGACGGAAGCAGCACGCGGCCGATGATGCCGCCGTCGCCCGCACCCAGCGTATAGGCGGCCTCGACCAGGTCGCGGCGCGTCGAGCCGACGCTGACCGCCACCATCAGGATGATCTGGAAAACCGAGCCGATGAAGATCACCAGCAGCTTCTGGGTCTCGCCGATCCCGGCCCAGAGGATCAGGAGCGGGATGAACGCGGACGCCGGGAGGTAGCGGGCGAACGACACGAAGGGCTCGAAGAAGGCCTCGACCGGCTTGTAGGCCCCCATCAGCACGCCGATCGGCACGGCCACGGCCGCAGCCAGGACGAAGCCGCCGAACACGCGCCAGATGGTCATGCCGATGTCGTAGGCGAAGTTGTAGCGGACCAGCAGCAGCCAGCCCTCTTGCAGCATGGTCAGGGGATCGGCGAGGAAGATCCGGTCGACGAAGCCGCCAAGGGTGTAGATCTCCCAGGCCGCGACGAAGACGACGAAGAAGGCGACGCCGAGCGCCCACCGGGCGCCCGGCGCGATCTCCCGAAGCGGCTTCAACCGGCCCTACTGGATGAAGCTGGTGTTCGCGAGCTTGTCCAGGTCCGGCACCGCCTTGATGATGCCGATCTCCAACAGCAGGTCGGCGGCCTCCTTGTTGAAGGTCTTGAACTCGCCGGCGAAGAACGCCTTGTTGGCGTCCTTGTCCTGCCAGCGCAGATAGGCGGCCGACTTGGCGAACGCCTCGCCCGACTGCTTCACCGGCGCGCCCATGATCTCGTGGGACTTGGCCGGCTCCTTCTTGATCATCTCGAGCGCAGCGAAGTAGCTGGCTGCGAGCGCCTTCGCGGCTGGGCCGTTGTCGGCGAGGAATTTCGGCGTGCAGCCGAAGGTGTCCATGATCATCGGATAGTCGAGGGTGGTGGCGATGATCTTGCCGGCCTCCGGCTTGGCGCGCACCGAGGAGAGATAGGGTTCGTAGGTCATCGCCGCGTCGTTCTGGCCGGCGATGAACGCCTGCGCCGCCGGACCGGGCTCCATGTTCACCACCGTCACGTCCTTGACCCCGAGGCCGTTCTTCTTGAGGAACCAGGCGAGCGTGAAGTAGGGCGCCGTGCCCGGCGCCGAGGCGGCGATGGTCTTGCCCTTGAGATCGGCGATCTTCTGGAACGAGTTCCGCGTCACCATGCCGTCGGCGCCGTAGGATTTGTCCATCTGGAAGATTTGCGTGGTGGCGACGCCGTTGGCGTTCCAGGCGATCCAGGTCTCGACCGTGGTCGCCGCGCACTGGATGTCGCCGGACGCGATGGCGAGGTGCCGGTCCTTCTGCGGGATGAACTTATACTCGGCGGCAAGCCCGTGGGCGGCGAAGATGCCGGCGTCCTTGGCCAGCACGATCGGAGCGAAGCCGGTCCAGCCGCTGATGCCGATGGCGACCTTGGTCTGGGCCGAGGCCGGGGTGGCGGCCAGGAGGCCGGCGGCGACCAATGCTGAGATAGCTAATTTCATGACAGTGTTCTCCGAATGATTGCAGACGCCGTCCATCCGGGACGATTGCCGCACATGCTAACTGATCACCCCGCGACGGACGAGCCCGTCATGGCGGGACCACGGTGAGCCACGGCCAGCGCGCCTTGTAGCTCTCCGCCTTCTCGAGGAAACGGGCGGGCTGGGGATTGACCGGGTTCATGCGGAGCAGGCCGGCCTCGAGCTCGTCGAGCCCGTAAGGCGCGTAAAGCGCGCCGAACCCGGCCTCGATGCCGATGCAGGTGCAGGCCGACAGATAGCGGTCGATGCCGTCCCGCGCCGATTTGAGCTGCGGATAATCGGCGCCGAAGCGGTCGCGGTACCAGAGATGGACGCGAGCCTGGTTCTTGACCTCGATCACCGCGCCGAGATCGGCGAAGAGGTCCCGCGCCTGCCTGATCACCCGGTCCTCGGCTTCCCAGGAAAGATCGCGGTCGTCGAAATAGAAGACGTCGTAGTCCTTGATGTGACGGTCGACCGGCCAGCCCGACCTCCGGTTCCACACCGCCTGGAACAGGCAGCCGGCGACCAGATGCGCCTGAGGCACGCCGAGATCGGGAAGCCGTCGCAGGATCTCGGCATTCGCCGGATTCTCCAGCGCGACGGCGATCAGATCCTCTGGCGTCACGGGGTGACGGGCGTCGGCGCCGGCAACGTCATCCCCAGCTCGGCCAGCACCTTCCGCAGGCGATCGGGATAGTCCGAGATCAGTCCGTCGACGCCCATTTGCACAAGGCGCCGCATCGCCGCCTCGTCGTTGACCGTCCACGGGATCACGGTCAGCCCGAGCGCCTTCGCTTCCTTGAGCCCGGCCTCGTCGAGATCATTGGCGAGCGGCGACCAGATACGGCCCCCTAGCACCTTGATCAGGCGCGGGACGGAGCCGCCGTGATCGTCGATATCGCGGCCGGCGAGCCACGGCGACGCGCCCGGCTTGCCGACCTGAATATTGTCGCCGCCGCCCCGCGCCAGGGAGAGATAGACGGTCGCGATCTCCGGCGCCTCGGCCTGGACCACCTGGAGCGTCCGCCAGTCGAAGGACTGGACGCTCGTGCGCGCCGCCATGCCGGCCACCCGGATCTCGGCGATCAGCGCCCGGGCAAAGGTCTCGGGCTCCAGGGTCTCGGTCGGGGCCAGCGGCGAGATCTTGGTCTCGATGTTGAAGCGGACCGCCGAATTGCCGGCCTTGGCGACGAGGGCGAAGACCTCCGCCAGCTTCGGCGCACGCGTCCCGTCGATCGCCGCCTGGTCGGGAAAACCCCGGGCGTAGGGGCTCCCCGGCTTCAGCCGGCCGACGTCGTAGCGCTGGAGCTCCTCGTATGAGAGTTCGAGGATCGCAGGCCCGGGCGAGGCCAGCCACTGCCCGTCGGAACCGCGCACCACGTCCGGGTTGAGCCGCCGGTCGTGCATGACCACGACGACGCCGTCTCGCGTCACGCCGACATCCAGCTCCAGCGTGGTGACGCCGAGCGAGAGGGCGCGGGCGAAGGCCGGGAGCGTGTTCTCCGGCGCGAGGCCGCGGGCGCCGCGATGGCCCTGGAGATCGAACGCATTCGCCGTCATTGGCATGAGGACCATCAGAAGGAAAAGGAAGCGGTTCATCGTCATACCGGCGGCGGCGCCAGCTGCGTCTGCTCGGGTCTGCCCACATCCACCTCCTCGATCCGGCCGGCGCGCCGGGTCACTTTGTCGGTCGAGATACGGATCTGCCGGAGATCCTCGAGCGACTGGTCGAAGTGCTTTTGCAGCCTGGACGCGCGGTCATCCAGCCTGGAGACGTCCTCCAGCAGGATCCGGACCTCGGCCTGGATCACATGCGCCTGCTCGCGCATGCGGGCGTCGCGCAGCACGGCGCGGACCGTGTTGAGCGTCGCCATCAGGGTGGTCGGCGACACGATCCACACGCGCTCGCGATAGGATTGCTGCACGATCTCCGGCAGGTTGGCGTGGAGCTCGGCATAGACCGCCTCGCTCGGCAGGAACATCAGCGCCGATTCCGCCGTCACGCCGGCGACGATGTAGCGTTCGCGGATGGCGCGCACATGCACCATGATGTCGCTGCCGAGCTGCTTCCTGGCCAGAGTCCGCTGCACCTCGTCGGGCGCGGAGATGAGCGCGCGGTAGGCCTCCAGCGGGAACTTGGCGTCGATCGCGATCGGACCGGGCGGGTTCGGCAGCTTCAGCAGGCAGTCGACCCAGCGGCCGGCGACCTGGCACTGGAACTCATAGGCATCCGGCGGCAGGGCCGCGGTCACCAGGTTCTCCAGCTGGATCTCGCCGAAGGCGCCGCGGGCCTGCTTGTTGGCGAGGATGTCCTGCAGCGCCACCACCTGGGTCGAGAGCTGCGTCATATTGGCCTGGGCGGCGTCGATCACGGCCAGCCGCTCGCGGAGCTCGGTCAGCGTCTTGGTGGTCTCGGTCGCGTTCTTCGACAGGCTCTCGCCGACGGTGCCGCCGAGACGCGACAGGCGCTCGTCCAGCGCCTTCGCCAGCGCCCGCTCCTGGGCCTGGAGCTGCTCGGAAAGCAAGGTCTGCACGGCGGCCTGGGACGTGGCCATCTGGTCGAGCCGGCCGGCCAGCGCCGACAGCGCCCGGCCGTCGCCCCGGCTCCGCTCCTGGCGGAGGTAGAACAGGACCGCGGCGAGCACGGCCACGGCCGCGAACCCGATCCAGGGAAGAAGCTCCAGCATGCCCTCCTCCTAGCATGAGTCGGCTACCGGCTTGACGGATAGATGGATGGCACTTACGTAGCCATCACCATGGCGATTCGCGAAATACTCGTGGCCCCCGATCCGCGCCTGAAGATCACCGCGCGGCCGGTCGATCGCATCGATGCGGGGACCCGCCGGCTGATGGACGACATGCTGGAGACGATGTACCGGGCCAACGGCATCGGCCTCGCCGCCCCGCAGATCGGCAGCGATCTCCGCATCGTCGTCTGCGACGTCGCGCGGACCAACGAGCCGCCGAAGCCGATGATCCTCGCCAACCCGGAAGTGGTCTGGGCGTCGGAGACGCTCGAGCTGCGCGAGGAGGGCTGCCTCTCCGTGCCCGAGCACTATGCCGAGGTCGAGCGGCCGTCGGAGGTCAAGGTCCGCTACCTCGACCGCGACGGGGCCGAGCAGGAGGTCCACGCGACCGGCCTCCTTTCCGTCTGCCTCCAGCACGAGATCGAGCACCTGGAAGGCACGCTGTTCATCGACCACCTGTCGCGGATCAAGCGCGACATCATCCTGCGCAAGCTGAAGAAGACCCAGCGCCTCACGGAACCGGAACCGGCCTAAGGAGCCTGTCGATGACGCGGCTCAGGCTCGCGGTCATGGGCACGCCGGACTTCGCCGTGCCCACCCTTGACGCCCTGGTCAATGACGGCCACGAGATCGCCTGCGTCTATGCCCAGCCCGCGCGCCCGGCCGGCCGCGGGCAGAAGCCGCGCCCGTCGGCGATGGAGGCCTGGGCGCGCGATCACAGCCTCGACGTCCGCACTCCCGTCACCCTGAAGGATCCGGCCGAGCATCAGGCCTTCCGCGACCTCGCCCTCGATGCCGCGGTGGTCGCCGCCTACGGCCTGATCCTGCCGCGGCCGATCCTGGAGGCACCGAGGCTCGGCTGCCTCAACGTGCACGCCTCGCTGCTGCCGCGCTGGCGCGGCGCGGCCCCGATCCAGCGCGCCATCCTGGAAGGCGATGCCGAAACCGGCGTCACCATCATGCAGATGGATGCCGGGCTCGATACGGGGCCCATCCTGATGACCGAGTCGACGCCGATTCGCCCCGACGACACCGGGCGGAGCCTCCATGACCGGCTGGCGGAAATGGGAGCCTGGCTGATCCTGCGGGCGCTCGACGGGGTGGCGGCCGGCGCGCTCGAGCCGACGCCGCAGCCGACCGAAGGCGTGACCTACGCGAAGAAGCTGGAGCGTGACGAGGCGAAGATCGACTGGTCGCAACCGGCGACCCGCATCGCCCGGATGGTGCGGGCGTTCGACCCGTGGCCCGTGGCCTTCTTCGACCTCGGCACCGAGCGGATCAAGGTCTGGGGCGCGGAATCGGCCGTCGGATCGGGCGCGCCGGGGGCGGTTCTCGACGAGCATCTGACCGTCGCCTGCGGCGATGGAGCCCTGCGTCTCACCCGCCTGCAGCGGGCGGGCGGCAAGGCGATGGAGGCGGAAGCTTTTCTCAGGGGCTATCCGGTTCGATCCGGAACTGTGCTCTCATAGCATCGTGTCGACGCCCTCCTCCCCACCCCTCCCCCGCAAGGGGGGAGGGAGCACGAAGCTGATCTCCCTCGTACCCCCTCCCCCTCGACGGGGGAGGGTGGGGAGGGGGTGAGCCGCTGGCTCGCCGATGCCCCGCTATCGCCTGACCCTCGAATATGACGGAACCGGACTCGCCGGCTGGCAGCGCCAGGCGACCGGCGTGTCGGTCCAGGCGCTGATCGAAGCCGCCTTCGAGAAGTTCTGCCAGCAGCAGGTGGCGGTGGTCGCCGCCGGGCGCACCGATGCCGGCGTCCATGCCCTGGCCCAGGTCGCTCATGTCGACCTATCCCGGCTTCGCGATCCCGAGGAGATCAGGAACGCTATCAACTTCCACCTGCGGCCGGCGCGCGTCGCCGTCCTGGACGTGGCCCAGGCGCCGCACGAGTTCCATGCGCGGTTTTCTGCGACCGGCCGGCGCTACCTCTACCGCATCATCAACCGCCGGGCGCCGCTGGCGCTCGACCAGGATCGCGCCTGGGCGATCACGCGCCCGCTCGACGCCGAAGCGATGCATCGGGGCGCGCAGGTGCTGGTCGGGCATCACGACTTCTCGAGCTTCCGCGATGCCCAGTGCCAGGCGAAATCGCCGATGAAGACGCTCGACCGGCTGGACGTGACGCGCCTCGGCGAGGAGATCGCCGTCCGCGCCGAGGCACGATCGTTCCTTCACCACCAGGTCCGCAACATGGTCGGCACCTTGAAGCTGGTCGGCGAGGGCAAGTGGACGGAGATGGACATGGCCAAGGCTCTGGCGGCCCGCAACCGCTCCGCCGCCGGCCAGACCGCGCCGGCCGCAGGTCTCTACCTCTCCGGGGTCGGCTATGAGCCGCGGTGACACGCTGTCCCTGGCGGAGGCGCGGCGCATCGCGCTCGCAGCTCAGGGCTTCGCCGATCGCCGGCCGGCGGCCCGTGCCGATCGCCGCCACCTCGACCGCGCGCTCGACCGCATCGGCCTCCTTCAAATCGACTCCGTCAATGTGCTGGTCCGCTCGCACTACCTGCCCCTGTTCTCCCGGCTCGGCACCTATCCTATGGCGCTGCTCGACCGCCTCGCCTACGGGCGGAAGCCGCGAGCGCTGTTCGAGTATTGGGGACATATGGCCTCGCTGCTGCCGGTCTCACTCCACCCGCTGCTGCGCTGGCGGATGGAGCGGGCGGCGCGCGGCGACCGCATCTACGGAGCGATGGCGCGCTTCGGCCGGGAGAAACGTGCGTATGTCGAGCGGGTCCTCGCGGAGGTGCAAGACCGCGGCCCGCTCGCCGTCTCGGACCTCACCGAGGGTGCCCGCAACCAGGGCTCCTGGTGGGGCTGGGGCGACGGCAAGATGGCGCTCGAATGGCTGTTCTATGCCGGCAAGGTCACCACCGCGACCCGCCGCAGCTTCGAGCGCATCTACGACCTGCCGGAACGGGTCCTGCCGGCGGACATCCTGTCGCTGCCGACGCCTTCGGAAGCAGACGCCCAGCGCCAGCTCATGGAGATCGGCGCCCGCGCCCATGGCATCGCCACCGCCTTCGACCTCCGCGACTACTTCCGGCTGCCGCCCGAGGACGGCAAGGCCCGGCTGCAGGAGCTGGTCGACGCAGGACGCCTCAAGCCGGTCCACGTCGAAGGCTGGAAGGATCAGGCCTACCTGCATGTCGATGCCGCCACTCCGCGACGGCTTACCGCCCGGGCGCTGCTCTCCCCCTTCGATCCGGTGGTGTGGATGCGCGACCGCGGCGAGCGCCTGTTCGACTTCCACTACCGCATCGGCCTCTACACGCCGAAGGACAAGCGTACGCACGGCTACTACGTGCTGCCGTTCCTGCTCGGCAACCGGCTGGTGGCGCGGGTCGACCTCAAATCCGATCGTCAGGGCAGCCGCCTGCAGGTGCTGGGGGCGCATCTGGAAGGACATGCGAAAGCCGCGGACGTCGCCGAGCCGCTGAAGGAAGAGCTCGCCCGCATGGCGACCTGGCTCGGCCTCGACGGCCTCCAGGTGACGGCACGCGGGCCGCTTGGTCAGGCCTTGAGGTAGTCGGCGACGCCGCCGATCATGAAGCCGAGGCTCAGGTCCGCCAGCACGATCAGGAAGGCATGGCGGCCGCTGATCCCCAGTCCTTCACGAGCGATGAACCATTGCAGATGGAGCACGGCGGCGATCGCCACCAGCATCAGCACGGCACCGACGAAGCCAGGCAGCACCAGGCGGAGAAAGGCCGCCAGCGTGAACAACACGAGCTGGGCCAAAGCCCCCCAGTTGTAGGGCACCATGTAGTCGAAGAAGCGGTCCTCGCGCCCGAGCCGTTGGGCGATGCGGGTCATCAGCAGAGGGAATGCCGTCCAGGTGACGACATAGGCGATCGCCTCGACCATCGCATCGTGCCCGGTGGCGAGAGGGCCGGTGCTCTCGCCCTTGCCGATGAACAGCAGAAGCGCATGGATCGGCGCGCCGAGGGCGGCGGCGGTGAAGCTGCGCCAGAAGCCCTCGGGCGAGCGATCGAAGGCGGCGAACGCGGTGATGTCGCCGCGCCAGAGCCGGATGATCCCGTCCATCGCCGCGCGGACCTCGGCGCGGGTGGCGATCACGCCCGGAAATATCCGTCGAGCACGTGAGCGTAGATGTCGGCAAGCGCGTGGATGTCGTCGACCCGCGCCCGCTCGTCGACCTTGTGCATGGTCGCGCCGACCAGGCCGAACTCGACCACCGGGCAGATGTGGCGGATGAAGCGGGCATCCGAGGTGCCGCCGGTGGTGGAGCGGTCCGGATCGATCCCGGTCACCGTCTTCGCCGCCTCGCCGACGAGGTCGCTCAAGGCACCCGGCTGGGTGATGAAGCTCTCGCCCGAGATCTGGATATCGAGGTCGTAGCGGCCGCCGACCTCGTCGAAGGTCCGGCGCAGCCAGTCGGACAGCTTGGCGCCCGAGTGCATGTCGTTGAAGCGGATGTTGAAGCCGGCGGTCGCCTGGGCCGGAATCACGTTGGTCGCCTTGTTGCCGACGTCGACCGTCACGACCTCCAGGTTCGAGGGCTGGAACCAGTCGTTGCCTTGATCGAGCTTGGTCTCGGTGATCGCCGAGAGCATCCGCAGCAGCCGCGGCACCGGGTTGTCGGCGAGATGCGGATAGGCGACATGCCCCTGGGCGCCGATCACCGTCAGGCGGCCGTTGAGGCTGCCGCGCCGGCCGATCTTCATCATCTCGCCCAGCGTCTTCGGATTGGTCGGCTCGCCGACGATGCAGGCATCGAGCTTCTCGCCCGCGGCTCCAAGCCAGTCGACCACCTTCTTGGTGCCGTTGATCGACGGCCCCTCCTCGTCCCCGGTGATCAGGAGGCTGATCGAGCCGAAACCCGGGCCGCGTCCGCCGGCGAAGCGTTCGGCCGCGGCGACGAAGGCGGCGATCGCCGACTTCATGTCGGAGGCGCCGCGGCCATAGAGCACGCCGTCGACGATCTCGGCGGCGAAGGGATCGATCGACCATCCTTTCAGGTCGCCGGTCGGCACCACGTCGGTGTGACCGGCAAAGCAGAAATTGGGCTGGGCCTCGCCGAAGCGGGCGTAGAGGTTGTCGACGTCGGGCGTGCCCTCTTCGGAGAAGGGCAGGCGCCGGCAGCGGAATCCCAGGCCTTCCAGCACGCGCTGCAGATGATCGAGCGCGCCGGCATCGACCGGCGTCACGCTCGGGCAGCGGATGAGGTCTTGGGCGAGGCGGACCGGATCGATCGCCATCAGTCGCGCAAGAGCTCGTTGATCGAGGTCTTGGCACGCGCGCGCTCGTCGACCCGCTTGACGATCACAGCGCAATAGAGCGACGGGCCCGGCGTGCCATCGGGCAGCGGCTTGCCCGGCAGGTTGCCGGAGACCACCACCGAATAGGCCGGCACCCGGCCCTGGTAGATCTGGCCGGTGGCGCGGTCGACGATCTTGGTGGACTGGGTGATGAACACGCCCATGGCGATGACCGACCCGGTCTCCACGACCACGCCCTCGACCACCTCGGAGCGGGCGCCGATGAAGCAGTTGTCCTCGATGATGACCGGGTTGGCCTGCAGCGGCTCGAGCACGCCGCCGATGCCGACGCCACCGGAAAGATGGCAGTTCTTCCCGATCTGGGCGCATGAGCCGACCGTCGCCCAGGTGTCGACCATGGTGCCGGAATCGACATAGGCGCCGACATTGACGAAGCTCGGCATCAGGATGACGCCGGGCGCCACATAGGCCGACTTGCGGACGACGCAGTTGGGAACCGCGCGGAACCCCGCCTTGCGGAAGCGGGCGTCGTCCCAGCCCTTGAACTTGGACGGCACCTTGTCGAACCAGGGACCTTCGGGACCGCCGGGGATGATGGCGTTGTCGGTGAGCCGGAAGGACAGCAGCACCGCCTTCTTCAGCCACTGGTTGACGACCCAGCCGCCCGGGCCCTTCTCGGCGACCCGCATCCTGCCGGAGTCAAGCCCTTCGAGCGCCGTCTCGACGGCGTCCCGGACCTCGCCTTTGGTCGAGGTGTTGAGGGTGTCGCGGGCATCCCAGGCAGCATCGATGATTTTGGCGAGATCGGCGGTCATGTCGGGTTCCGGTCGGGTGGGAAAGGCGCCGGAGGATGACGGCGGCCGGACCCGCCTGTCAACGCGCCGCTTGCGCGGCTCCTCCGCCTCCAGTAACCGTCCGGGGATCGGAGGGTTCTAGGTTTGAGCGTCTGGCCGTTCCGCAGCGAGCGCCGCGAAGTCGCGGCAGTGACACGACTGATCGAGGCGGGCGGTGCGCTCGCGTCGTCGGGCGCCCCTGCCCTGCTGGCGACCGGCCCGCGGGCGGTGAGAACGGTGAACACCGCCGGCCGCGGGCTCGCCAATGCGCTCATCGCGGGCCAGCTCCCCGATCTCGAGGTCCTGATCTCGGCGGCGCTGGCCGGCCAGACAAGCACGCCGTCCCTGGTTCCGTTAGGCGAAGGCGACAGCCGCCAGCAGGTCGAGGTGACGGCCTTCGCCCTCGACGGCGGGACCGCGGCGCTGGTGCTGGCACGCGACGCCACGCTCGAACGCAACCTGCAGAGCGCGCTGATCGAGTCCCGCCAGCGCTTCCGCGACCTGGTCGAGATCTCCAGCGACTTCGCCTGGGAGGTCGGCCAGGACGGCCGCTTCGTCTTCGTCTCCCCGAAGGGGGCGCTGGGATATGCCGCCGATCAGCTGGTCGGCCGCCGGCCGGAGGACCTCGGCAGCGATTCGACGAGTCAGGACGATCTGCCCTTCCTAACCCGCTCGCGGGTGGAGGCCGCCGAGGTCTGGCTCCAGCATGCCGACGGTCACGACGCCTGCCTTCGCGTCTCCGCCGCGCCGATCACGGACGCGAACGGAACCTGGCGCGGCGTCCGTGGCGTCTGCCGCGACATCACCGCCGAGCGCGAGCGCGACGCCGAGCTGGCCGCCGCGCAGAACCGGCGCCTGCTGCTGACCCGGATCATCCGCGCCATCCGCGACGAGGTCGACCCCGAGGCCATGCTGGGCGCGGCCGCGACCGCCGTCGTCCGCGCGCTCGGCGTCGGCGCCTGCGTGCTCTATCGCGGCAAGCCGGGCGCGCTCAAGCCCGCCCAGCACAAGGGGCCGGCCCCCCAGGCGCCGGCACTCGCAGACGCCATCCAGAACCTCGCCGTCGACGACCCCGTCGCCGAATTCGATCTCGCCGCGGCAGGCGGCGACGGCAAGGCGCTGATCGCCGCCACCTCCTATCGCGGCCAGCTCAACGGCGCGCTGCTGCTGTGGCGCAATGCCCGCGACCGCGCCTTCAGCGCCGAGGAGCGCGAGCTCGCCGGCGAGGTCGCCGATCAGCTCGCAGTCGCCTATCAGCAGCTCGCCAATCACGAGGAGCTGACCCGCCTCTCCTCGACCGACACGCTGACCGGGCTCAAGAACCGCCGCATGTTCTTCTCCGAGGTCGGCAAGCGCCTGGCCGAGGGCGCGGTCGCCGGAACCGGCGGGGCGCTGGTCTATGTCGACCTCGACAACTTCAAGATCGTCAACGACATGAAGGGCCACCAGGCCGGCGACGAGGCCTTGAAGGCGGTCGCACGCCTGCTCGCCGACGCGACCCGTGGCGAGGATGTGGTGGCGAGGCTCGGAGGCGACGAGTTCGCGCTCTGGCTCGACAAGGTCGACCAGGCCGCGGCGACCAGGCTTGCCGAGCGGCTGCTGGTATCGGCCAAGCTGCTTTCGGACTATTCCGGCGATCCGGCGCGGCCGCTCGGTTTCTCAATCGGCATGGCGACATTCGATGCGAAGAGCGGCGAGGACATGGACTCGCTCGTCGCCCGCGGAGATGAGGCAATGTACGTCAGCAAGAAGGGGGGCAAGGGGCGGTACCACATCGCGCCCCCTGCCAAGACGGAATGAAGGGACTGATCGACCGTATCCTCGGCCGCAACGCCGGCGCCAAGCTCGCTTATGACGAGGCGAAGCAGCTGGTGCGCCACGACGACCCGGCGGTCCGAAGCGAACTGGCCCAGCGTGCCGACATCCGGCCGGAGCTCCTCTACTTCCTCGCCGAGGACAAGCACCCCGAGGTGCGGCGCGCCATCGCCGGAAACAAGACGACCCCACGCCAGGCCGACCTCCTCCTGGCATGCGACGCCGATGCAAGCGTGCGCACCGGCGTGGTCGAGAAGATCGCACGGGTCATGCCGGAGATCGGGGCGGCCGAGCACGGCCGCGCCCGCGAGGCGACGGCCGAGGTTCTGACGGTCCTCGCCAAGGACCAGATCATGCGCGTCCGCGAGATCCTGGCGGACACGCTGAAGGATCTGGCGATCGCTCCGCCCGAGGTCGTGCGCCGGCTCGCGGCCGATGAGTCCCTCACCGTCTCCGTGCCCATGCTCCAGCATTCGCCGGTGCTGACCGACGACGACCTCGTCGGCATCGTCGCTTCTACATCGGCCGACGAGCGCCTGCAGGCCATCGCGCGCCGGTCGACGGTCTCTCCCCGGGTCGCCGATGCCGTCGCCGCCACCGGCAGCGAAGTCGCGGTCGCCGCCCTCCTCGGCAACACCTCGGCGCAGATCCGCGAGGAGACCTTGGACCGGCTGATCGAGCAGGCGCCGGCCCGGCCCTCGTGGCACAGCCCCTTGGTGAAGCGCCCTCAGCTTCCGCCGCGCGCCATGGTTCGTCTCGCCACCTTCGTCGCCCGCTCTCTGGTCGAAGAGCTGAAGCGGCGGTCCGATCTCGACCCCGCCACCGCGAGCGCGGTCAGCGAGGTGATGGAAAAGCGCATCGCCAGCGATCCGGCCTGGGCCTCCGAAAGCGCACGAAGCAAGACGGTCGTCGTCGAGGGTGACGCGTTCGGGGAGTCGCTGCTCGAGCGCGAGCATCGCCGCGCGCTCGCCCTCAAGGAGCAGGGCGAGCTCAATGACGATCTGGTCGCGCGCGCGATCTCGGGCGGACAGCGGCCGTTCGTCGTGGCCTCGCTGGCAGCGGCGAGCGGGCTCTCGCTCCGTCAGGTCGAGAACGTGCTCGCCTCGAAGAACCCGAAGGCGGTAGTCGCGCTGGTGTGGAAGGGCGGCTTCGCCATGGACCTGGCGTATCAGGCGCAGGTCCGCCTCGCGTCCATCCTGCCGAGGGTCGCGGTCGACCCCGCCGACGACGGCAGCTACCCGATGAGCGAGGACGAATTGTCGTGGCAGATCGAAGGCTTCGCGGAAAAGTGATCCGAGTCCTGCCCACCATGGCAAATGGGGCGAACATCGCCCTTTTTTCGCCGTCTTTACGGGCAAAATGGACCTCGAAGCGGACATCCTCCCGTCCGGTTCACTTCAGGCGGCCTGACGATCCTCCCCCGGCGTCATGCCGCCGAACCCCGACGCGGCGCCCCCCCCGGCGCCGCGTCGTCGTTTGGGGCCTCGGATGACGGCACTGCTCGAAGTCCAGGGACTGGTGGGCGCCCGGGGCGGTCATCATCTCTTCGGGCCGATCGATTTGTCCCTCTCGCGCGGCGGCGCTCTCCTCATCGGCGGCGCGAACGGCACCGGCAAGTCGACGCTTCTGCGCATCCTGGCGGGTCTCCTCGCTCCCGAAGCCGGCGCCGTGCGCGTAAATGCCGCACTCCGCTATCTCGGACATCACGATGCGGTGAAGCCGGCCCTCACCGTCGCCGAGAATCTCGCCTTCTGGCAGCGGTTCAACGGTTGTGGCGCTTCGGCGCCGCCGCTCGCTGCCGTTGGGCTCGAACGACTCGCGGCCATGCCCGCCCGCTATCTTTCGGCTGGCCAGCGCCGGCGGCTGGCACTCGCCCGTACGCTCGACGCGAGCGCACCGATCTGGCTGCTCGACGAGCCGACCAACGGTCTCGACGCGGCATCGGTCACGCGCCTCGAAGCCGAGGTCGATCGCCATCGTGGCGCCGGCGGCGCGGTCGCGGTGGCAACCCACGCCGTCCTTCGCCTGCCGGAGTCCCGGCGACTGGAGCTGGGACGGACGTGACCCCCTTCCTCGTCCTCATCCGAAGAGACCTCGCGCTCTCGCTCCGGCAGGCGGCGGACGCGCTGGTCGCCGTCATGTTCGCGGTCCTGGTCGTGGTGCTGTTCGCCTTCGGCGTCGGCCCGGAAGCGAACGTCCTTTCCAGGATTTCCGCCGGCGTCGTCTGGGTGGCGGCTCTGCTGGCGGCGATGCTCTCGCTCGACCGGCTGTTCCAGGCCGACCATGACGACGGCTCGCTGGAGCAGCTGGCGCTCGGTCCGCTGCCGCTGTGGTCGGTGGCGCTGGCCAAGGCGACCGCGCACTGGCTGGTGACGGGGGTGCCGCTGATCGTCGCAGCTCCGGTGCTGGCGCTGATGCTGGCGATGCCGCCGGACGGCCTGGCGACGCTGCTGGCGGCGATGATCCTGGGCACGCCCTGCTTCAGCCTGCTGGGCGCCATCGGCGCGGCCCTGGTGCTGGGCGCGCGCCGCGGTGGCGTTCTCGTCGCCTTCCTCGTGCTGCCGCTCGCCATCCCCGTCCTGATCTTCGGCACCGCCGCGACCGAGGCCGCCCTGACCGGCCTCGAGGCCGCCCCGCACCTCATGCTGCTGGGCGCCTGCCTGCTGGCGACGCTGGCGCTGGCTCCCGCCGCCGCGGCCGCCGCGTTGCGTCAGGCGGTCGGCTGACATGGTATAAGGGCCCGATGACCGGAAGCCTCCATCGCTTCGCCAATCCCGCCCGCTTCCAGCGCCTCGCCCGGGCCGTCCTGCCCTGGTGCGCCGGCGGCGCCGCGGTCGCATTCGCGCTCGGCCTCTACCTGGCGCTGGTCGCCTCGCCACCCGACTACCAGCAGGGCGACACCGTCCGCATCATGTACGTGCATGTGCCGGCCGCGTGGATGGCGCTCGGCGGCTATACCACCATGGCGCTGGCCTCCGCCGTGGCGCTCATCTGGCGGCACCGCCTCGGCGACCTGATCGCCCAGTCCGCAGCGCCGATCGGCGCCGGCTTCACCATCATCGCCCTGGTGACCGGCATGCTCTGGGGCCAGCCGATGTGGGGCACCTTCTGGGTGTGGGACGCACGGCTCACCTCGGTGCTGGTGCTCTTGTTCCTCTATCTCGGATACATCGCCCTCGTTCACGCCTTCGACGATCCCGAGCGCGGCGCCAGGGCCGGCGCCATCCTGGCGCTGGTCGGCTGGATCAACGTGCCGATCGTCAAGTTCTCGGTCGACTGGTGGAACACCCTCCACCAGCCGGCCTCGATCAGCCGCTTCGCCAAGCCGGCGATCCATCCGAGCATCCTGACGCCGCTGCTGGTGATGGCCGCGGCCTTCATGCTGCTGTTCGCGACGCTGCTGCTGCTGCGCGTGCGGGCGGCGATCGTCGAGCATCGCCTGCGGACGCTGGCGATGGCCCGCGCGCGCGGATAGCGATGATGAAGGAATTCCTGGAAATGGGCGGCTATGCCGCCTTCGTCTGGCCCGCCTACGGTGCCACCCTGTTCGTGCTGGCACTGCTGATCGTGGACTCCGTTCGCCGCCTCAAGCGCGGGCAGGACGAGCTCGCCCGTCTCGAAGGGAGCGAGGAATGACCCGCAAGCGCCGCCGGCTCGTCGCCGTCAGCGTCGGCATGGCCCTGCTCGCCGCCGCGGCCGGGCTGGTCCTCAACGCCTTTCGCGACAGCCTCGTCTTCTTCTACGGCCCGAGCGAAGCGCTGGCGAAGGACATCGGCCCCGACCGCCGGTTCCGTCTGGGGGGCCTGGTCGAGCCTGGCAGCCTGGGCAAGGCCGGCGACGGCGTCACCATCACCTTCAAGGTGACGGACGGCGCCGCCGCCATCCCCGTCCGCTTCGCCGGCATCCTTCCCGACCTGTTCCGCGAGGGCCAGGGGATCATCGCCGAGGGACGGCTGCTTCGGGGGACCTTCGAGGCCAAGAACGTGCTGGCCAAGCACGATGAAAACTACATGCCGCCGGAGGTGGTCGACGCCCTGAAGAAATCCGGACAGTGGCAGCCGGAGACCAAGCCATGATTGCCGAACTCGGACAGTTCGCGCTCGCCCTCGCGCTGATCGTCGCGGTCGCCCAGTCGATCGTGCCGCTGGTCGGCGCCGCCCGCGGCGACGCCGCACTCACCGCCTTCGCCCGCCCTGCCGCCTATGTGCAGCTCGCCGCCGTCGCCGCCGCCTTCATCGCCCTGACCCATGCCTACGTCACCTCGGATTTCTCGGTGGTGAGCGTCGCCCGCAACACGCATACGAGCATGCCGTTCCTCTACCGGCTGACCGGCGTCTGGGGGAACCACGAAGGCTCGATGCTGCTCTGGATCCTCATCCTCGCGATCATGAGCGCCGCCGTCGCTTCCTTCGGCGCCAACTTGCCGGATGGGCTCCGTGCCCGCGTGCTGGCGGTGCAGGGCATGATCGGCGTCGCCTTCCTCACCTTCATCCTGTTCACGTCCAATCCCTTCACCCGGCAGTTCCCGGCGCCGCTGGACGGCCGCGAGCTCAATCCGCTGCTGCAGGACCCCGGCCTCGCCTTCCATCCGCCCTGGCTCTACCTCGGCTATGTCGGTTTCTCCGTCGCCTTCTCCTTCGCCGTCGCCGCCCTGATCGAAGGCAAGGTCGATCCGGCCTGGGCGCGCTGGGTCCGGCCATGGACGCTGTTCGCCTGGCTCTCGCTCACCATCGGCATCGCGCTCGGCAGCTGGTGGGCCTATTACGAGCTGGGCTGGGGCGGCTGGTGGTTCTGGGATCCGGTCGAGAACGCCTCCTTCATGCCCTGGCTGATCGGTGCCGCTCTGCTGCACTCGGCGGTCGTGGTCGAGAAGCGCGACGCGCTCAAGAGCTGGACCATCCTGCTCGCGCTCATCGCGTTCTCTTTCAGCCTGATCGGCACCTTCCTGGTGCGCTCGGGCGTGCTGACCTCAGTCCACGCCTTCGCCGTCGACCCCGCCCGCGGCGTCTTCATCCTGATGATCCTCTTCGCCGCCATCGGCGGTTCGCTGGCACTCTATGCGTGGCGGGCACCGGCGCTGAAGGCCGGCGGCCTGTTCCAGCCGCTGAGCCGCGAGGGAGCGCTCGTCCTCAATAACCTGCTGCTGGCGACCGGGGCGGCGACTGTGCTGCTCGGCACGCTCTATCCGCTGTTCCTGGACGTGCTGGACGCAGGGAAGGTCTCGGTCGGACCGCCCTACTTCAATTCGACCTTCGTGCCGCTGATGGTGCCGCTGGTCGCCGCCATGGCGGTCGGCCCGCTGCTCTCCTGGAAGCGCGCCGACATCGCCGGCGCGATCAGCCGGCTCGCCGTCGCCGGCATCGCAACCGTGGCCGTGATCGGCATCGTCCTTTACGCCTCCGGCGGCACAGGCTTCCTCGCCGCGGTCGGCCTCGGCCTCGCCGCCTGGCTCTTCATCGGCACGCTGATCGAGCTCGCCGAGCGCCTGCGTCTGTTCCGGGCACCGCTGGCCGAGAGCTTCGAGCGCTGGCGCCACCTGCCGCGTTCGGCGCTCGGCATGTCCGTCGCCCATGGCGGGCTCGCGATCGCGATCGCCGGCATGACCGCTTCGAGCCTGTTCCAGGCGGAGCAGATCCTGGCCATGCGGGCCGGCGAGGTGGTGACGATGCGGGGATACGACCTCCGCTTCGAGGGCATCGTCCAGGCGAACGGTCCCAACTACCAGGCAGAGCGCGCGCGCTTCATCGTCACCTCGGGCGGCAAGCCGGTGACCGTGCTCACGCCCGAGCGCCGCTTCTACCCGGTGCAGCGCCAGCAGACGACCGAGGCCGCCATCCACACCACCGGCCTCGCCGACCTCTACGTCGTCGTCGGCGATTCCGACGGCAAGGGCGCCTGGACCGTGCGGCTCTACCACAACCCGCTGGTGCCCTGGATCTGGGCCGGCTGCCTGATCATGGCGCTGGGCGGCGGGCTCTCGCTGACCGACCGGCGGCTCCGGGTCGGCGCGCCGAAGCAGCGGCTCCAGGCAGCGGAGTAGGCATGCGCTGGCTGTTCCTGGCGCCGCTTCTCCTGTTCGCGATCGTCGCCGGCTATTTCGCCGTCGGCCTCACCCGCGATCCCGGCACCCTGCCGTCCGCGCTCCTCGACAAGCCGGCGCCGGACTTCGCGCTGCCGCCGTTGCTTCCGAACAAGCCCGGCCTCGCCTCCGCCGACCTCAAGGGCGCGCCGGTCCTGGTGAATGTCTGGGCGTCGTGGTGCGTCCCCTGCCGCGCCGAGCATCCGGTGCTCACCCGGCTCGCCCGTGAGGTGCCGGTCTTCGGCTTCAACTACAAGGACAAGCCCGAGGACGCGCGGCGGTTCCTGGTCGAGCTCGGCGATCCCTACCGGCGGATCGGCACCGATCCCTCGGGCCGCGTCGGTATCGACTGGGGCGTCTACGGCGTGCCGGAGACCTATGTCGTCGATGCCGAGGGCCGCATCCGCCACCGCCATGTCGGCCCGCTGACCGACCGCGTGGTGGCCGAGACCATCCGCCCGCTGATGAAGAGCCTGGCGCGATGAGACGCCTCGTCCTCATCCTGCTCTTCGCCGTCACGGCCCTGCCGGCGGCCGCGATCCGGCCGGACGAGATCCTCGTCGATCCGGCGCTCGAGGCGCGCGCGCGCAACCTCGGCAAGGAGCTGCGCTGCCTCGTCTGCCAGAACCAGTCGATCGACGACTCCGAGGCCGATCTCGCCCGCGACTTACGCAAGCTGGTGCGCGAGCGGCTGGTCGCCGGCGATTCCGATCCGGCGATCCGCTCCTTCCTGGTCGCCCGCTACGGCGACTTCGTCCGGCTCGACCCGCCCCTGCGGGTGGCGACGGCGGTGCTCTGGTTCGGCCCTGCCCTGGTGCTGGTTCTCGGCGCCATCGGCATCGCCGTGTTCCTCCGCCGCCGGCGTCCTGCTGCCGCGCCGGCGGCGCTCGACCCGGTCGACCGCGCGCGATTGGAGCGCGTCCTCGCCGAGGACGACCGGCGATGACCTTCTGGCTGCTGGCGATCCTGGCTACCATGCTTGCGGCAACCGCCCTGGTCCGGCCGCTGCTCCGGGGCCGGACATCGGCGGAGCCGGAGGCCGCGCGCGGCCTCGCCATCTATCGCGACCAGCTGGCCGAGGTCGAGCGCGACCAGGCGGCCGGCCTCATCTCGGAGGCCGAGGCCGCCGCGGCACGGACCGAGATCGAACGGCGCATCCTGCGTGCGGCAGAAGAACCGGCAATTGTCCCGTCATCGGACAGCGGCGTCAGGGTCTTCCTCGCCGGCCTGGTGCTCGGCGCGGTCCCGGCCGGCGCGCTCGCCCTCTACCTCGCGGTCGGATCGCCGGGCACTCCCGGCACGGCGCCGGATGCGGCTCTTCTTGCCGACGACTCCGTCTCCGCCGACGCGCTCGCCGAACTCGCCCGGACCCAGCTCGGCCAGGACCGCGTCGCCGAGGCGGCCGCGACCCTGGCCCGCGCGAGCGCCAAGGATCCCCACCGCGCCGACCTCCGCTCGCTGCTCGGCGAGGCCCGGGTCGCCATGGCTGACGGCAAGGTCTCCGATAGCGCCCGCGACGCCTTCCGCTCCGCCACCAGCCTCGATCCGCGCGACCCGCGCGCCCGCTTCTATCTCGGCCTCGCCCGCGCACAGGACGGTGATCTCAAAGGCGCGATCGACGACTGGCTGAGCCTGGACGCGGATTCCGGCCCCGACGCACCGTGGCGGCCGATGCTGGCCGAGCGCCTCAACTCCGCCGCGGCGGAAGCCGGCATCGACCTCGGTCGTCGGCGCGCCGAGGGCGCTCCCCGCGGCCCGACCGCCGCCGACGTCGCCGCTGCCCAGCAGATGGCACCGGGCGACCGCCAGCAGATGATCCGCGGCATGGTCGAAGGCCTGGCGCAACGGCTGGAGGACAATCCGGGCGACGTCGAGGGCTGGCAGCGCCTCGCCCGCGCGCGCCGCGTACTGGGCGAGGACGCAGCGGCGACCGAGGCGCTGCGCCGCGCGAGTCTCGCCGCGCCCGGGCGCGTCGATGTCCTCGTCGACTACGCCCGCGCGCTGCATCCGCCCGGAAGCCCGCCGGAGACGGCGACACCGGACTTCATGGCGCTGATGCGCCGGATCCTCGCGCTCGATCCGAACAACGCGGAAGCGCTGTTCTTCGTTGGCGAGGCCGAGGCCAAGGCTGGCAACGCGGCCGAGGCCAGAGCGCTCTGGGGCCGGTTGCTCGCCCGCGTCGATCCCAAGGAGCCGCTTCACAAGATGATCGACGAGCGGCTGAAGACGCTGGATCAGCCCCGCTAGCAGCCGGCAGCGTTCAACCGCTCCATGATCCTGTTCGCCGTCAGCCGCGACTATCCCGATCCCACGCCCAGTCTCGAGGCGTTGCTGCAGGCGCTCCGCAGCCTGGGAGCGGAGGCGGGTCACCGGATCTGGACCGAGACTCCGATCGAGGCCTTCGCGGCTGCGGATCTGGTGCTGCCGCTCTGCTGCTGGGACTACCATGCCGACCCGCAGCGCTTCGCCGCCTGGATCGACGCTCTGGCCAGGCGAGGCACCCGGCTCGTCAACGACGCCGCTGTCCTGCGCTGGAACCTGCGCAAGACCTACCTCCTGGAAATGGCAGCTACCGGACTCGCCGTGCCGAAGACCGTCCATCTGCCACATGTGAATGTCGAGGCCATCGCGGCCGGCATGCGGCGCGAAGGCTGGGACAGCGCCATCCTGAAGCCGGTCAGCGGGCAAAGCGGGTATGGCGTACAGAAGCTGGACCTGGACAACCGCTCGACCTGGCGGCTCGACGGCCATGGCGGCGAAGCATTGCTCCAGGAATTCCAGTCCGACATCGGCGCGCTCGGCGAGACCACCCTCACCTTCATCGACGGCGAGTTCTCCCATGCGGTCCGCCGCCGCCTGAAGCCCGGCGAGTGGCGTGCCAATCTTCAATTCGGCGCGACACCTGAGGCGTTCGATCCGAGTCCGGAGGTGGTGGCAGCGGCCCGCCTCTATCTCGGCGCGGCGCCGCGGCCTCCGGTCTATGCCCGGGTCGACGGCCTCGCGCGCGCCGATGGCTTCATGCTCATGGAGCTGGAGCTGATCGAACCCTATCTCTACTTCGAGTTCGTCCCCGGCCGGGCCGAGCGCCTCGCGCGGGCCTTGATCAGCAGGTTGTGAAGGCCCACGGCGTCGCTGGCGTTTCCCGAAGTCGAGCCCCCGCTTGCATTCCACCCCGGGTTGTCGTCACGCTTTGCCAAGGCAACAACCAGGCGAAACCGACATGGCCAGTGAACCTGCCCGCTCGACGACCGCCCGCCGCCTGTCCTCCCTGCTTTACGGAACTGCGCTCGCCATCACACTGGTCAGCGCCACCGCTACGCCGGCATCGGCTCAGAACGACGTGCTGAAGGTGATCCCGCACGCCGACCTCCGCGTGCTCGACCCGCTGCAGATCGCCGCGGCCGTCACCAAGATGCATGCGCTCGCCGTCTACGAGACCCTGTTCGCCCAGGATGAGGCGCTGCAGCCGAAGCCGATGATGGCGGAGAGCGTCGACGTCTCGGCCGACGGGCTCACCTATCGCATCGCGCTTCGCCCCGGACTCCGCTTCCATGACGGCCAGGCCGTCACCGCCGCCGACGTCGTGCCCTCGCTCAAGCGCTGGATGGCGCGCGACTTCGTCGCCAAGAAGATGGGCGAGTTCATGGCGAGCCTGGAGGCGGACGGCGAGCGCACCGTCGTCATCAGGCTGAAGGAGCCCTACGGCCTGGTCGAATATTCGCTCTCGACCGCATCCGCGATCGTGCCGGTGATCATGCGGGCGAAGGATGCCGCGACCGATCCGTTCGTCGCCGTCACCGAGACCGTCGGTTCCGGGCCCTTCAAGTTCGAGCGCGGCCAGTACGCGCCGGGTTCGCGGGTGGTCTACACCAGGAACGCCACCTACGCGCCGCGCAGCGAGGCCACTAGCGGCCTCGCCGGCGCTCGCCTGGCGAAGATCGAACGGGTCGAGTGGCGGGTCATCCCCGATGCCGCGACCGCCGCGGCCGCGATCGGCGCCGGCGAGGTCGACATCTGGGACGGGCCCACGCTCGACCTGCTGCCGACGCTGGAGAAGAACCCCGCCATCCAGTTCGTGAAGGTGCAGCAGCTCGGCAACTTCGCCTATGTGCGGCCGAACCATCTCTACCCGCCGTTCAACGACGTCCGCGCCCGTCAGGCCCTCGCGCTCGCCATGGACCAGAACGAAGCCATGGCGGCGGCCATCGGCGACAAGCGCTGGTGGGAGCCGTGCACCGCCTACTTCATCTGCCGGTCGGCATACGGCATCGACGCCGGCGCCGAGGCCTATCGCACGCAGAACCTCGCACGCGCCAAGCAGCTCCTCGCCGAGTCGGGATACAAGGGCGAGAAAGTGGTCATGCTGGGGACCACCGAGATCCCGCTGGTCAACGCCATGACCCAGGTCGCCGCCCAGCAGATGAAGGCGATCGGCATCAACATCGATCTGCAGATGATGGACTGGAGCGGCATGATCGGCCGCTTCGGCAAGAAGGAGCCGCCGGACCAGGGCGGCTGGAACGTCTTCGCCGCCTACGGCACCAGCGTCATCTGGTACCACCCGCTGACCAACAGCGGCATGAATACCGCCTGCGACCGCTCGAACTGGGCCGGCTGGCCCTGCGACGAGGAAGCGACGAAGTTGCTGAACCAGTTCCTCCGCGCCCGCGGTGCGGAGGCACAGACCGCCGCGGTGACCGCGCTGCACCGGCGCCTTGCCGAAGTCGTGCCGCTGGTGCTGGGCGGCCAATGGTATCCGCCGACGGTGGCCAGGAAGAACGTCAGCGGCATCCTGCCGACCAACTTCCTCGCGTTCTGGAACATCACCAAGAGCTGAAGTCCGCCGCCTTCCGCGACGGCTCGCTCACCCGGGCCCCGCCCCATCATCGCCGCGTGGAGACGCCCGCCTCGCTTCGACCCGGCCTGCCGGATCGAATGGCGGCCTTACGCCCTGGTCAGGCGCTCGGCCTCGCGGAGATCGACGGCGACGAGCTGGGAGATGCCGCGCTCGGCCATGGTGACGCCGTAGAGCCGGTCCATGCGCGACATGGTCATCCGGTGGTGGGTGATGACGAGGAAGCGCGTGCCGGTCGACCTGGCGATGTCCTCGAGCAGCGTGCAGAAGCGGTCGACGTTGGAATCGTCGAGCGCCGCGTCCGCCTCGTCCAGCACGCAGATCGGCGCCGGGTTGGTGAGAAACACGGCGAAGAGCAGCGACAGCGCCGTCAGTGTCGTCTCGCCGCCGGACATCAGCGACAGCACCTGCAGCTTGGTGCCGGGCGGGCTCGCCATGATCTCGAGGCCCGCCTCGAGCGGGTCTTCGGAATCGGTGAGCTTGAGGAAGGCGCGGCCGCCGCCGAAGAGGCGGGTGAACAGCTCGCCGAAATGGGCGTTGACCTTGTCGAAGGAGGTCAGCAGCCGCTCGCGGCCCTCGCGATTGAGCTCGCCGATGCCGTGGCGGAGCCTCGCGATCGCCTGGACCAGGTCGCCACGCTCATTCTTGAGGCCGGCGATCTGCTCGTCGAGCTCGCGCATCTCCTCCTCGGCCCGCAAGTTCACCGGGCCGATCTGCTCGCGCTCGCGCACCAGCCGGTGCTCCTTCTGCAGCAGATCGTCCTCCGGCGCGGGGTTCTCGCCGTCCTCCAGGCCCGCATGCTCCAGCACCTTGTCGGGCTCGCATTCGAGCTTCTCGCGGATCGCCTGGGCGAGGCGCTGGACCGCGTCCTCGGCCTGGGCGACCGTTCCTTCGGCGCGCACGCGGGCTTCGCGCTTCTCGAACAGATCGCGCTCGGCCTGCTTCAGATGCCGGTCGGCCTCCGTCAGCGCCGTGTCAGCGGCGACGACCCGGTCGCCCGCCTGACGACGTGCCGCTTCGGCTGACTGGATCTGGTCGAGCGCGGTTCGGCGCAGCACCTGCAACTCGGCCGGCCGCGTCGCCAGGCGCTCGAGGTCAGCAGTGACAACCTGAGCCCGCTCCTCCAGAGCCGCGACGCGCGCCTGCGCGCCGGTGACGCGCTGTTCCCAGGACTGACGCTCCTGGCCGATCTGCTCGAGGCGGCGCCGGCGGGCCTCGATCTCCGAGACCACGCGATCGCGCGCGCCGCGCGCCTCGATCAGCTTCGCACGTGCCTCGGCGACCTCGGCCCGGCGCTGCGCCAGGATCTGCCGCAAGGCATCCAGGTCGCCGAGCTGATCGGCCTCTTCATGCGCCGCCTCCAGAGCGTTCGTGCTCTCGATGCGGTCGACGGCGAGCCGCTGTGCCCGTTCCTCGAGAGCGGAGAGCCGGGCGGTCACCGCCGCCAGCCGCTGGCGGAGTGCTGCTTCAGCACGACGCGCCTCGTTGACCCGCGCCAGGCTCTGGCGAACGGCCTCGCGTGCATTGCGATCGCCGGCGCTCGCCGCTTCGGCAGCGGCCCGGGCGGCGCCGAGCGCCGTCGCTGCCTCCGACCGTTCGGCATCGATGCGGGTACGATCGATCTCCAGCTCGGCCAGGCGATTGCGCTGCTTCAGGCGGACCGCCGCGGCGGTGGGCGCGCCCATCGCGACAAGGAACCCGTCCCAGCGCCAGAGCCCGCCATCGCGCCCGGCCAGCCGTTGGCCGGCCTTGAGCTGGGGCAGCAGACGCTCGGCTTCCGCCGCATCGGCGACGACGCCGATCTGGGAGAGGCGCCGGGCAAGCGCCGGCGGCGCCCGCACATGGGCGGCAAGAGGGGTCACACCGTCCGGCAGGGAAGGCGCCCCATCGAGCGGCGGCAGCGCGGTCCAGCGGACCGGTCCTTCCGCGGCGATCGGCGCGGTCAGATCGTCGCCGAGCGCCGCACCGAGCGCGGCCTCGTAGCCGGGATCGACCTGAAGCGCATCCACCGCCGGCGGCAGGTCTCCGGCCGCGCCGGACGCCAGCAATTCGGACAGGGCCGACATCTCCGCCGTGATCCTGGTCAGGCCCGCCTCGATCGCCTGCAGCGCCTCGCGCCGGCGCGTCTCGTCGGCGACCGCGGCCTGGCGCTGCTCGTCGGCGCGCTCGGCGAAGAGGCGATCGGCCTCGGCCTTCGCTTCAGCTTCCTGAACGGTGTCGAGGGCGAGCGTGAGCTGGCGCTCGCTTCCCGCCTCTTCCTCGAGCCGCGTCTTCTCGGCCGCGACCTGCTCGATCTCCTGGGCGATGCGGACAAGACGCTGGTCGAGGTCGCGCGCTTGACGGTCGAGCTGGGATTGACGTGCCTCGTCGGCGGCGAGCTGCTGGCTGCGCTCGGCGACGAAAGCCTCGCCCGCCTCGCTGACGGCGGCGGCGGCCTGCAGCCGCGCCTCGGTTTCGGCCCGGGCCTCGCCTTCGCCCGCCCGCTCGGCTTCGAGCGCGGAGCGGTGCTGGTCGAGGCGGGTCAGGCTGGCGCGCGCATCTTCCGCCAGTGCCTGCTCGCGGCCCATGTCTGTGGCGATCTCGGTCCGCCGGCCTTCGGCCTCCTGGCGGGCGTCGGCGACCCGGCGCTCCTCGGCGGCAACCTCGGCTTCGGCCCGGCGGGCCTGGTCGAGCCGCTGAACCGTCTCCGCCTCGGCGTTGCGCAGCGCCGGCAGGCCGGCGGCGATGTCGGCCTGGCGGGTCGCCGCCTCGGCGGCGACGCCGGTGAGAGCGCCGACGGCACGATCGGATTCGGCCAGCGCCTGGTCGGCGGCCTGGCGCAGCAGCATCACCTTGATCCAGCGCACATGCGCAAGCTGGGCTTCGACCTTGCGGAGCTGCTCGCCGATGTTGCGATAGCGGGTCGCCTGACGGGCCTGGCGCTTCAGGCCATGAAGCTGACCGTCGAGCGCGATCAGCACATCCTCGAGCCGGGCCAGGTTCTGCTCGGCGGCGCGGAGGCGGAGCTCCGCCTCGTGCCGGCGCGAATGCAGACCGGAGATGCCCGCCGCCTCCTCAAGCAGCAGGCGGCGGTCGGCCGGCTTGGCGTTGACCAGCTGGGTAATCCGCCCCTGGCTCACCAGCGCCGTCGAATGCGCGCCGGTCGCCGCGTCGGCGAAAAGCGTCTGGACGTCGCGGGCGCGGACTTCCTTGCCGTTGACGCGATAGACCGAGCCGTGGCCGCGCTCGATCCGCCGGCTGATCTCCAGCTGGTCGGCATCGTTGAACAGCGCCGGCGCCTTCTTCTGCTGGTTGTCGAGCGTCAGCCCGACCTCCGCCAGGTTACGGGTCGGGCGCGAGGCCGTGCCCTTGAAGATGACGTCGTCCATCTCGTCGCCCCGCATCTGGCGGGCCGAGGTCTCGCCCATCACCCATTTGAGCGCTTCGACGAGGTTGGACTTGCCGCAGCCGTTCGGGCCGACGACGCCGGTCAAGCCGGGTTCGATCGGCACGTCGGTCTGGTCGACGAAGGACTTGAAGCCGGAAAGCCGGAGGCTGACGAACTGCAATGAACTAGGCCTTGAACGAGAGACGGGGTGCGATCACGCGCCACCAGGTAGGGTCTTCAGCAGGCTGTCGAACGTCTCGAACGGCTCGGCGCCATTGATCTTCTTGCCGCCGATGATGAAAGTCGGCGTTGACGTGACGCTGTGGGCCTTCTCGCTGTCCATGCGACCCTGGACGATCTTATCCAGGAGCTTCGTATCCTGGAAACAGGCATCTACGGTCGCCTGGCTCATGCCCGCAAGCTTGCCGATGTTGCCGATCGCGACCAGCGGGTCCTTCGCCCGGCTCCAGACGTCCTGCTGCTGGAACAGCGTCTCGATCACGGCGAAATAGCGCTCCGGCGGCGCACAGCGGGCCAAGGCCGACGCGCGGAGCGCCAGCCCGTCGAAGGGAAAGTCGCGGAACACCAGCTTCACCTTGCCCGTGTCGATGTAGCTCGACTTGATCTTCGGCAACGTCTCTTTGTGAAAGCGTGCGCAATGCGGACAGGTGAGCGAGGCGTACTCGATGATCGTGATCGGCGCGTCGGGTCTTCCGAGAACCCGATCCCCCTCGAGCGGAGGCGTATCAAGTGACGCGGACGGAGGGGAAGAAGGCGACGACGTCGGCGGAGGCGCCGCGGGAGGCTGCTGAAGCCGAGTGATCTGGGGGGTCTCGACGCTCCGGCCGCGGGTCAACAGGTAGGCGCCGCCACCGATTGCCAGCACCGCGCCAGTTCCCGCCAACCCAAGGATGACTGTTCGACGATCCAAGGACCCCAACCTTTCAGAAATCGGCGATATCCGCCGCGGGCCGGCACTATAGGACCCGCCATCCGAGCCGGGCAACCGGCGCGTTAAGCCTTTGGCTCCTCTGCCAGAATCGCACGGCCCAGGCGGGCGAGCGCCTCCTTGAGCCGGTCGTCTCCGATTCTCTCGACGCTGGCGGCAAGGGCGGTCTCGGCGGCGGCACCGAGCGGCTTCGGACGTCGCCGCGGCCTGACCGGCGGCGCCGGCAGACCCTGCGTCATCTTCAGGCGGGCCACCGCAGCATGGCCGAAATGGGCATTGATGCGCTCGATCACCACCGGCTCGAGGTGCTGGAGCTCGAGCGCGAAAGCGCCGGCGACCCGCACATGCAGCACGCCGCCGCCCTCGCCCCTAGGCCGGGCGAGCCGCTCCGGCAGCGTGTGGCGGGCCATGGTCTCGCCGACGATCGAGGGCCAGTCGAGGAGAAGACGGGCCTCGGCGAAGCCGCGCCTGGCGACCGCTCCCTTGGTCGCCGCCGGCAGGGAGGCGCCGACGGCCCGCATGCCGCCGCGCCGGGGGGCGTCTTCCTGGCTCATGGCCCTATACTACCCCGGCGATGGAGCCGACCGTCATCAACCATGCGCTGCTCGCCTGGTACGATCGCCACCGGCGGGACCTGCCCTGGCGCGCCAAACCCGGCGAGGCCGCCGATCCCTACGGCGTCTGGCTCAGCGAGATCATGCTGCAGCAGACCGTGGTGAAGACGGCCGTCCCCTACTTCCTCGATTTCCTGAAGCGCTGGCCGACCGTCCGGGACTTGGCATCGGCCGAACTCGACGACGTGCTGCGGGCGTGGGCCGGGCTCGGCTACTACGCGCGCGCCCGCAACCTCCATGCCTGCGCCCGTACGGTCGCGGGCCGACCCGACAGCGCCTTCCCGAAGGACGAGGACAGCCTCCTCGAATTGCCGGGGATCGGTCCCTATACCGCCGCCGCCATCGCCGCCATCGCCTTCGACCGTGCGGCCATGCCGGTCGATGGCAACGTCGAACGGGTGGTGGCGCGGCTCTTCGCCGTCGAGGAACCGATGCCGCGGGCGAAGCGGCGCCTAGCCGAGCTGGCGCGGTCGCTGACGCCGAAACGCCGGGCCGGCGATTTCGCCCAAGCGATGATGGATTTAGGCGCGACCGTCTGCACGCCGGCCAAGCCGCGCTGCATCCTCTGCCCGCTGGCCGAGCCCTGCCGGGCGCGGGCCCGCGGCATCGCCGAGGAGCTCCCGGCGCGGTCGCCGAAGCCCGAGCGGCCGACCCGGCACGGCATCGTCTATTTCGCCACCCGCGCCGAGGGTGCAGTGCTGTTGAGGAAACGCCCCGAGAGCGGCCTGCTCGGCGGCATGACCGAGCTGCCGACCACCGATTGGCGCGGCGAGGCCTACCCAGTCGACCAGATGATGGCGCTGGCGCCGGCACCCGCCGCCTGGCGGCGCCTGCCCGGCCTCGTGAGGCATACCTTCACCCATTTCCACCTGGAGCTGACCGTGGCCGCCGCCCGCATCGCCGAGCCCAGGATGGTTGCCGGCAGCTGGATTCCGATCGAGCGGCTGGGCGAGGAAGCCTTGCCGTCGGTGATGCGGAAGGTCGTCGCCCACGCCTTGAAGGGGAGCGACCGGCCCTAGTGCCTGAAGTGGCGCTTGCCGGTGAAGACCATGGCGAGGTTGCGCTCGTCGGCGGCGGCGATCACCTCCTCGTCGCGCTTGGAGCCGCCCGGCTGGATCACCGCGGTTGCGCCGGACTCCGCACAAGCGATCAGCCCGTCGGCGAAGGGGAAGAAGGCGTCGGAGGCGACCACCGAGCCGATGGCTCGGCTTTTCGCCTCGCCAGCGGCTGCCGCCATCTCCGCCGCCTTGGCCCCGGCGAGGCGGGAGGAATCGACCCGGCTCATCTGCCCGGCGCCGACGCCAACGGTGACGCCGTCCTTCGCCAGCACGATGGCGTTCGACTTCACATGCTTGCAGACGGTGAAGGCGAACAGGAGATCGGCCATCTCCTTCGCCGTCGGCGCCCTCTTGGTCACCACGCGAACCTCGCCGGCGCCGGTGCGGCCGGTGTCGCGGCCCTGGACCAGGAGTCCGCCGGCGAGCGACTTGACCAGCAGCCCGGGCGCCGCCGGATCGGGAAGACCGCCGGCGAGCAGCAGCCGGAGCTGGGTCTTGCCCTTGAGCGCGGCCAGCGCGGCGGCGTCCGCCTCGGGCGCGATCACCACCTCGGCGAAGAGCTTGGCGATCGCCTCCGCGGTCCTGCCGTCGAGCGGCCGGTTGGCGGCGATGATGCCGCCGAAGGCGCTGACCGGATCGGCAGCGAGCGCCTTGGCATAGGCCTCGGCCAGCGTGTCGGCGACGGCGACGCCGCAGGGATTGGCGTGCTTGACGATGACGATGGCCGGCCGCTGGAACTCGGCGACCAGCTCGAAGGCCGCGTCGGTGTCGTTGAGATTGTTGTAGGAAAGCTCCTTCCCCTGCACCTGCCTGGCGGTCGCGATGCCCGGGCGCCGCTCGGCCGTCGCATAAAACGCCGCCTCCTGGTGCGGATTCTCGCCATAGCGCAGCACCTCTACGCGCTTGCCGGCCAACACCAGGCGCTCGGGAAAGGCCTCGCCGCGCTCGCCCGCCATCCAGGCGGCGATCGCCGCGTCGTACGAAGCGGTCCGCGCGTAGGCCTGGCCCGCGAGCAGGCGGCGGAAGGCAAGCGTGGTCGCACCGTCGTTGCCGTCCAGCTCGGCGGTCAGCGCGGCGTATTGCGTGGGGTCGGTCAGGACCACGACCGCGTCGTGGTTCTTGGCGGCCGAACGGATCATCGCCGGGCCGCCGATGTCGATGTTCTCGATGCAGTCGGCGAAGGGCTTGCCGGCAGCGACGGTCGACTCGAAGGGATAGAGGTTCACCACCAGCACGTCGATCGGCGGGATCCTGTGCGCTTCCATCTGCGAGCGATGGCCGGCGAGATCGCGGCGCCCGAGCAGCCCGCCATGGACCTTCGGATGAAGCGTCTTCACCCGGCCGTCCAGCATCTCGGGCGATCCGGTGTAGTCGGCGACCTCGATCACCTCGAGCCCGGCATCGGCCAAAGCCTTGGCGGTGCCGCCGGTCGACAGCAGCTCGACCCCGCGAGCGGCAAGCGCCCGCCCGAGATCGACGAGGCCGGACTTGTCGGAAACCGAAAGCAGCGCCCGGACGGGGCGGATGAGGTCGAGGGTCATGGGGCGTGGCTCCGCGGCGGCTGGCGGACCGCTACCTACCCGCGGCGACCGCCGGGGGCAAGTCAGTCCATCATCTTGTTTTCGCGGTAGTAGCGCTCGGCGCCCGGATGCAGCGGGATCGGCACGCCCTGGAGCGCCGATTCGAGCTGAATGCGCTTTCCCGCCGGCGGCCCGGAATCCAGCGCCGCCCGCGTCGACTTGTGCCAGAGCGCCCGGGTGAGGCCGAAGACCGTTTCGTCGCTCACCTTGGCCGAGACCACCAGGAGCGCGCCGATGCCGAGGGTCGGCGTCGGCTGGTCGGCGCCCTTGTAGAGGCCGCCGGGGATGGCGGTCTCGACGAAGAACGACGTGGTCTTGCGCAGCTCCTCGATCTCGGCGCCGGTGATCGGCACGACCCGGATCGGCAGGCGCTCGGCCAGCTCGGCGATCTCGGGGCTCGGCGCCAATCCTGCGAGGAAGATCGCGTCAAGCCTGCCCTCGACCATCTGGTCGATCGCCAGATCGGTCTTGAGATAGGCCGGCCGCATGTCGGCCTCCTTCAGACCGAACGCCTTGATGATGAGCTGGGCGTCGACCAGCGTGCCCGACCCGGGCTCGCCCATGGCGACGCGCTTGCCCTTGAGGTCGGCGACCGAGCCGACATTGGAATCGGCGCGGACCACCAGGTGGATCGAGTCCCGGAACAGGTTGGCGACAGCGCGGAGATCGCGGATGGCGCCTCCGGGCGTGTATATGCCGGCACCGTAATAGGCCCAGAAGGCGACGTCGGCTTGGACGATGGCGCCGTCGAGCGCGCCTTTGCCGATCGCCTCGACGTTGCCGACCGAGCCAGCCGTCGACTGGGCGACGGCAATCAGGCCGGGAACACCGCAGCTGCCGCCCTTCTCGCACTCCCGGCTCCCCGGTGGATTCGAGATGGCGCCGGCGATCAGCTCGCCGATCGGGAAGGAAGTGCCGTTGGAAGGGCCGGTGCCGAGGCGGAAGAATCTCAGGTCCTGGGCAAGCGCCGCCACGCCCCCGACAAGGGCCGCGAGAATGAGCGCCAACCACCCGGAGGCGTATGCCCCCCGAGCCCTATCCGAACCTGCCATTGCGAATCGCCTGACGACGGTTTTGCTAATGTTAGCAGATTACGTCAGCCGCGCAGCATCCTGTTGGGCAGGAACGTGACGATTTCAGGCCAGACCGTGATCATCGCCACGGCGACGACCATCAGCAGGAACAGAGGCAGCGCCGCCCGGCCGATATAGGTGATCTGGTGGCCGGTCATGCCCTGCAGCACGAACAGGTTGAAGCCGACCGGGGGCGTGATCTGCGCCATCTCGACCACCAGGACGACGAAGATCCCGAACCAGACGAGGTCGATTCCCGCCGCCTGGATCATCGGCAGGACCACCGCCATGGTCAGGACCACCATGGAGATGCCGTCGAGGAAGCAGCCGAGGATGACGTAGAAGACCGTCAGCACGGCGATCAGGGCATAGGGCGAGAGCGCCATCGAGCTGATCCACTCGGCCAGCTTCCGTGGCAAGCCGGTGTAGCCCATGGCCAGGGTCAGGAACGCCGCCCCGGCCAGGATCAGGGCGATCATGCAGGAAAGCCGCGTGGCCCCGAGCAGGCTGGCCACGAAGGTCTCGCGCGTCAGCGAGCCCTGGACCAGCGAGAGCAGCAGCGCGCCGACGACACCCATCGCTGCGGCCTCGGTCGCCGTCGCGATGCCGGAATAGATGGATCCGAGGACCATCACGATGAGGAAGACCGAGGGGATCAGGTGCCGGGAGGCATAGATCTTCTCGAGGAAACCCGGCACGTTGTCGGGCTTCGGCACCTTGGAGGGATTGACGAGGGCCCAGACCACGACATAGGCCATGAACATGGCCGACAGCATCAGGCCCGGGATCACGCCGGCGATGAACAGCTGGGCGATCGACTGGTCGGCGGCGACGCCGTAGACGATCATGATGATCGAGGGCGGGATCAGCAGGCCGAGAGTTCCGGCGCCAGCCAGCGTGCCGACGATCAGGGACTCGGGGTAGCCGCGCTTGCGCAGCTCCGGAATCGTCATCTTGCCGATGGTCGCGCAGGTGGCGGCCGATGAGCCGGAGATCGCGGCGAAGATCGTGCAGCCGACGATGTTGGTGTGAAGCAGGCGCCCGGGGAGCCGCTGCATCCAGGGCGACAATCCTAAGAACATGTTCTCGCTGAGCTTGGTGCGGAACAGGATCTCGCCCATCCAGATGAACATCGGCAGCGAGGTGAGCGTCCAGCTCGACGAGGCCCCCCAGATGGTGGTGACCATGGCATCGCCGGCCGGGCGCTGGGTGAACAGCTCCATGGCGATCCAGCCCGTGGCCATCAGGCCGAGCCCGATCCAGAGCCCGCTGGCGAGAACCGCCAGCAGAGCGATGATCAGAAAGATCGAGATGAGGAGTTGTTCCATGCCGCCTACTCGATATGCGCCGGCTCGTCGCCGGGCGGCGGCGCTGAGGGATCCTTCCCTCCGGCGACCTGGATCAGCTCGTCGACCATGGCAACGAAAAGGATGAAGCCGCCGATCGCCATGCCGATCTGCGGGATCCAGAGCGGCGTCCTGTCGTTGCCGGCGGAGACGTCGTTGAAGGCATAGGACCACCAGACCATCTTCGCCGCATAGGCGGCGAAGGCCCCGGCCAGCACCGCGCCGACGGCGAGGCAGCCGAGCTCGAACCAGCGCCGGGGCCGGCCGGAGAACTGCTGCAGGATCAGCGTCACTCTGATGTGCTCGCCCTTGCGGAAGGTGTGTGCGAGGGCGAGGAAGGAGGATGCCGCCATGCAGTAACCGGCGAACGCATCGGTGCCGCGGACGTAGAAGTCGAAGATCCCGCCCGCGATTCCGAGCAGCGTGAAGACCAGGATCAAGACAAGGAACAGCCCCGCCGCATAGGCGCAGCCGTCATAGATCCGGTCGAGGACCGGACGCACCGCCAGGGACTCTGACCCGCTTCAGCCCTTTCGGAAGGCGTCGATCGCCGCCTGCCCGTCCGGTCCGGCGCGCTTCAGCCAGTCCTTCGACAGCTCCTCGCCGATCTTCTTGAAGCCGTCCTTTAGCGCCGGGCCCGGCGCGCCGGCCGTCATGCCGTTCTTCTTGAACTCCTCGAGATAGAAGCCGGTGAGCCTCTCGCTCTCGGCCCAGCCGCGGGTCTCGGCGGTAGCGGCGGCCTTGGTCACGGCGTCGCGCGTGGCGGCGTCGAGGGAGGACCAGGCCTTGTCGTTGACGATGATCATATTCTTCGGCAACCAGGCCTGGACGTCGTAGAAGTGCTTCACGAATTCCCAGAGCTTGGTGTCGTAGCCGGTGGCGCCGGAGGAGATCATCGCATTCACCCGGCCGGTGGCGAAGGCCTGGCCCAGCTCGGCGGCCTGGATGGTGGTCACCTGCATGCCCGAGAGCTCGCCCATACGATCGGCCGAGGCGCCGTAGGAGCGGAACTTGAGGCCCTTCAGGTCCTCGATCTTCTCCAGCGGCTTCGGCGAATAGAACCCCTGCGGCGGCCAGGCGACAGCGTAGAGGACGTGCATCCCCTGCGCGGCGAGACGCTTCTCGGTGCCGGCGCGGCTGACGGCCCAGAGCTTCTTCGCCTCGGCGAAGGAGGTGGCGAGGAAGGGCACATTGTCGATGCCGAAGAAGGCGTCCTCGTTCTCGAGGACGACCATCAGCAGCTCACCGATCTGCGCCTGCCCGGTCTGAACCGCGCGCTTGATCTCGGGCACCTTGAACAAGGACGCGCCGGCATGGACGGTGATCTCGAGCTTGCCGTTGGTCGCCTTCTTCACGTCGTCGGCGAACTGCACCAGGTTCTTTGAGTGGAAGTTGCCGGCCGGATAGCCCGCGGGCAGATCCCACTTCACCGTCTGCGCGCTCGCGGGCTGGACAGCCAGGATTGCCGCCGCAGCGATCGCCAAAATGGCCTTCATCACGTCCCCCTGTTGCACTTCGGTGCCGCCTCACGCGGCTTGATGGCGAAATGCTGCCTGTCGACAGGGGAAGCGTCAAGCAACCTCGCGAGCCATGGGAGGGATGGCTGAAGGAACGCGCTCGACGGAACGCCGTTGACGCGTACAGCTCCGCCGCGTACCGCATGCGCGGCCTCGCACGTTGTGCTCGCCTGCCCCCGGAGGCGCCATGCTCACTTTCTATCGACGGATCGACGACAAGCTGACCCAGACGGTGATCAGCGACCTTGCCGCCGCTCCCATTCCGGCGACCGTCTGGATCGACATGCTGGAGCCTACGGCGGACGAGGAAGCGGCTGTCGAGCGTCTCCTCGAGATCGACGTCCCTACCCGCGAAGAGATGCAGAAGATCGAGGAGTCGAGCCGGCTCTATGCCGAGGGCGGAGCGCTGTTCATGACCATGCCCATCGTCAACAAGGCGGCAACCGAGCCCGCAAGCGCCGCCGTCACCTTCATCCTGACGCCGGCGGCCCTGGTGACCTTGCGCTATGTCGATCCGCAGCCCTTCGGTATGTTCGCGCGACGCATTCTCCGCCAACAGCAGCTCGCAGGCTCACCCGAGCAGGCGCTGATCGGGCTCCTCGAACAGGTGGCCGATCGCCTCGCCGACATCCTGCAGAGCACGACCGCCGACATCGATGCGATCTCCGCAGACATCTTCCGAAAGCCCGCCGGAGCCGCGCGCGCCCACGGCGGCTTGCAGGAGATCCTGCAGCGTGTCGGCCGCGCCGGCGATCTCGCGACCAAGATCCGCGACAGCCTCCTCGGCCTGGACCGGCTCCTGCTGTTCCTGGTCGCGCATCCGGTCTGCAGCAAGGAGGCGAAGAAACGCATCGAGACCCTGATCCGCGATGCGCATTCGCTCGCCGACCACGACTCCTTCCTCGCCGACAAGGTCGGCTTCCTTCAGGACGCGACGCTCGGCATGATCGACATCGAACAGAGCAACATCATCAAGCTATTCACCGTCGCCGCGGTGGCCTTCATGCCGCCGACGCTGGTCGCCAGCATCTACGGCATGAACTTCAAGCACATGCCGGAGCTGGACTGGCCCATTGGATATCCCCTGGCTCTCCTGCTGATGGCGCTCTCGGCCGTCCTACCCTTCGTCTACTTCCGCCGCAAAGGCTGGCTCTAGGGCGTCTGCGCGCCGTTGGCGCCGACGAAGATGGCGTAGAGCGAAGTGGTCGCGGTGATGTAGAGCCGGTTCCGCTTCGGCCCACCGAAGCAGAGGTTCGACACCGTCTCCGGCACCTTGACCTTGCCGATGAGGACACCCGACTGGGTGTAGCAATGGGCGCCGTCGCCGGCCGAGGTCCAGAGGTTGCCGTCGGTATCGAAACGAAAGCCGTCGGAGAGGCCGGGCGCGAGCTTCACGAACAGCCGGCCCTTCTTCGCCCGCTTGCCTCCGACCACGTCATAGACCCGGATGTTCGGCGCGCCCTCGTCACCTTCGGTGCGGCCGGTGTCGGCGACGTAGAGCCTGGATTCGTCCGGGTTGAAGGCGATTCCGTTCGGGCGGTCCATGTCGTCGATCACCACGTCGACGGCGCCCGAGCGCGGATCGATGCGATAGACGTTGCATCGCCCGATCTCGCTCGCCCCCTTGTTGCCCTCGTAGTCGGTGAGGATCCCGTAGGGCGGATCGGTGAACCAGATCGAGCCGTCCGACTTCACGACGACGTCGTTGGGCGAGTTCAGCCGCTTACCCTTGCAGCGGTCGGCGAGCACGGTGATCCGGCCGTCGGGCTCGGTGCGCGTCACCCGCCGCGCGCCGTGCTCGCAGGTCACCAGCCGGCCCTGAAGGTCCCGGGTGTTGCCATTGGAATTCCTGGAGGGATAGCGCCAGACGGCGGCGCCGACGCCCTCTATCCAGCGCATCATCCGGTTGTTGGGGATGTCGCTCCAGAGGACGTACTCGCCGTCGGCGACCCACACCGGCCCTTCGGCCCAGCGCATGCCAGTGTGCAGCTTCTCCAAGCGGACGTTGGGGAGCGCGTACTTCAAGAAGCGCTTGTCCCAGACCTCGAAGTCGTCAATCGTCTGCATCGTCTTTCCCCCAAGGCCGGCGGCCGTCGAGCGGAGCTTATCCGCGAACCGAGGCCCCCGGCGAGCCTCCCGGAGCTCTCATGAAGGCCGTTCTCATCGGAACCCTCGTCACCGGCTATGCCGACGACATCGCCGCCCAGGTGAAGACGCCCTGGACTCTCACTCAGCTGCCGGACGGCTCCTCGCCCGAGGCCATCGCGGCGGCGCTGATCGACGCCGACGCGGTCTCGCCGATCGGCTGGACGCCGACGATGCCGCCGGCGCCCAGGCTGAAGCTCCTGCAGGTCGCCGGCGCCGGCACCGATGCCGTGAACATGGCGACGGTGCCGCCGGGCGTGACGGTCTGCAACGCCTTCGGCCACGAGCACGCGATCGGCGAGTACTGCGTGCTCGGCATGCTGACCTGGTGTCACAAGTTCCACGAGCTGTCGCGGACCCTCGACAAGGGCTTCCTCAGCCATGAGGAGCGGGCCGGCCTCGTCCACCACGACGAGATCGGCGGCAAGACCGTCGGCGTGCTCAGCCTGGGGCGGATCGGCAAGGCGGTAGCCGAGAAGGCGCATGCGCTGGGCGCCCGCGTGCTCGGCTGCAACCGATCGCCCCTGGCGAAGGCGACGGGCGTCGACGAGATGGTCCCCTGGGAGGACCGCGGCCGGATGTTCGCCGAGGCCGACTTCGTCGTGGTCACGACCGCGCTCTCGGCTGAGACCAAGGGGCTGGTCGGCGCCGCCCTCCTCGGCCGGATGAAGCGGACCGGCGTCATCCTCAACGTCGCCCGAGGGCCCGTCATCGACGAGGATGCGCTCTATGCGGCGCTGGCCGAGAACCGGATCGGCGGCGCCATCATCGACGTCTGGTGGAGCTATCCAAGCGCCGACAAGCCCGAGGCGCCGCCGTCGCGCCACCCCTTCCACAAGCTCGCCAATGTGCTGCGGACGCCGCACTCGTCGGGCTGGACGCTCGGCATGCGCCGGCGCCGGGCCGGCCAGATCGCCGCCAACCTCGATCACCTCGCCCGCGGCGAGCCGCTCGACAACATCGTCCGCCCGCCGACGGCGTGAGGCTGACGGATCGACCAGCGGCTTCCTTGCGCGCGACTACATAAAACTGGGGGAGGGGTAACCTCCAAGACCCGCCGGATCGCCCTCCTTCAGCCGGCCCGGCCTTCCGCTAGCGCGCGCCTTCGCCGAGCTCCTCGGCGGAAAGCTCTGGATCGAAAGCGCTGCCGGCCGCGGCACGGTTGCCACGGTGGTGTTGCCCTTAGGCAACAGATCGGCGTCGGGAGGAGAAAAAGATGGCGCGCCCGGAGAGACTCGAACTCCCAACCTTCTGATCCGTAGTCAGATGCTCTATCCATTGAGCTACGGGCGCGCGGGTCGGATCGAGGCCGCGGAACCTACAGGCGGCCTTCGACACTGGCAAGCGGATTGCGCGGACTGAATGCCGGATTGAGCTAGCTTCGGCAAACCGCCGTTCAACTTGGGAAAAAGCGACTTGTGACCCTGGAGGGCTTTCGATAGTATCGCCGCAAAATTAAGTGGTTAGCCAGCGGTCACGCGGTGGGGGGCGACGCGGTGTCGGCTGACCCGTGCCAGTCGCCCGGGGGCAAGAAGTCAGATAAAGACTGGGTACGAGATGCAAACCGGCTTTAAGAAACTCGTCAACCCTGGCCTCGTCGGCGCACTTCTGCTTTCCGGGTGCTCGTTCACTTCGGATGCGTTGTGGCC
>CAMBVS010000032.1 GCA_945871425.1 Rhizobium sp. Q54
CGCCAGCCGGACGAACTCCCGCCGCAACGACATGATGGACCTCTCCCCCCACGGCACCGCACCCTCCTGAAAAGGCACGCAAACAGCCGTGAGTATGTGTCCACCATGTCCCCGAACACCCGTCCACCATCTCCCCGGTCCATACACGAGGATGAGCCGGCCGTCGGCCAGCGCCCGCGAACGGTCGACCGGCGGGCCGGGCACGAACGGCGCATCCTCGCCGCCATGATCCTCCGCCTCCACCCGGCCGAGCGCGATCTCGATCGCGCGGAGCAGCACCGCGCGCCGGACCGGCTTGGTGAGATAGGCCTTGAACCCTGCCTCGAGCGCGCGGCGGCGCTGGCCGCGGTCGTCATAGGCGGTGAGCAGCACCGTGCCGATGGCGGCGAGCCGCTTGTCCTCGGCCATGGTCTGGCGAAGCGCGAAGCCGTCGATGCCCGGCAGCTTGTAGTCGAGCACCAGGACGTCGAGCTTCCGCTGGCCGCGGCCGCGCAGCCGCGACAGCGCCGCCTCGCCGGACTCGACCCAATCGACCCGGGCACCCTCGGCGCCGAGATAGCGGGCCAGCACCGTCCGCATCGTCGGGTCGTCCTCGACCACCAGCACGGCGATGCCGTCGAGCGTACGGCGGACCTGCTCGTCCGCCGGCTCCTCGGGCAGCGGCAGCGAGACGGTGAAGACCGAGCCGTGGCCGAACTCGCTCTCGACGCTGATGCCGCCGCCCATGTTCTCGGCCAGCCGCTTGCTGATGGTGAGGCCGAGGCCGGTACCGCCGAACTTGCGCGTCGTCGTGTCGTCCGCCTGGACGAAGGCCTGGAACAGGCGCTGCTTTCCTTCGGGCGTCAGCCCGATGCCGGTGTCCGTCACCTTGAAGAGGATGTGTCCCGGCCGGTCCGGCGCCGGCACCACCTCGACCGACACCTGGCCCTTGTCGGTGAACTTGATGGCGTTGCCGATCAGGTTGAACAGGATCTGGCGGAGCCTGACGGGATCGCCGCGGACGAGAGCCGGCACCTTGGGATCGACGAAGGCGACCAGAGCCAGCGTCTTCTTCCTGGCCGCCGCCGCCAGCGTCTCGGCGACGCCTTCGACCAGGGTGAGCAGCGCCAGCGGCACCTGCTCGACCTCGATCTTGCCGGCCTCGATCTTGGAGAAGTCGAGGATGTCGTCGATGATCTTGAGAAGCGAGGAGGCCGACTCGCCGATCACCGCCGCCATCTCCTGCTGCTCGACGGTCAGCTGCGACTGCTGCAGGAGCTCGAGCAAGCCCAGGACGCCGTTCATCGGCGTCCGGATCTCGTGGCTCATGGTGGCGAGGAAGCTCGACTTGGCCCGGCTCGCCTGCTCGGCCGCGTCCTTGGCCTGGGTCAGATCCTCCTGGTAGCGCCGGCGCTCGGTGACGTCATGCGCCCAGGTGACGAAGCTGTCCTCGCCGTCGATCGTCAGCCGCTGCCACAGCATGTAGGCCCAGAAGCGGCTGCCGTCGTCGCGCTTGAACTCGATCTCGACGCCGGGGATCTTGTCCTCCTTCTGCAGGCGTTCGACCAGGCGGAGGCAGTCCTCCGGATTGGCGTAGTAAAGGCGCGGGTCCGCCTGCAGCGAATCCTCGCGCGAGAGCCCGTAGAGCTCGGCGAAGGCCTGGTTGACGAACAGGCGCTTGCCCGAGAAGGTCTGCAGCGAGACCGCGAGCGGGCTCGACTCCAGCAGCGTCCGCAGCCTGCCCTCGCTTTCGCGAAGCCGCCGCTCGGCCTGCTTGAGCTCGGTCACGTTGGTATAGGTGCGGACGAAGCCGCCGCCCGGCATCGGCGACGTGCGGATGTCGATGAACTCTCCGTCCGGCCGCTCGTGCGTGTAGAGGTGCGACTGCGCCAGCGAAGCGATGTGCTCGCGGTGCTGCTTGATGTAGCCCTCGATCTGCTGCTCGGTCTTCAGGCCGTACTCGGTGGGGCCGAGGTGGCGGATGATGTCGTCGTAGGTCTTCTTGCCGTCGAAGAATTCGGAAGGCAGGTGGACGCCCTCGGCGAAGAGCCGGTTCCACGCCACCATCCGGTGCTCCGCATCGAACATGGCGATGCCCTGGTCCATGTTCTCCAGCGTCGCGGTGAGGATATCGGTCTGGTGCGCCAGCTCCTCGGCCTGGCGCTTGCGCTCGGTCAAGTCGAGCGTCCACACCACCGAACAGGTCTCGCCGGCGAGGTCGATCAGCTGCCAGAAGGAGAGGCACCAGAAGGGTGTGCCGTCCTTCCGCTTCTGCAGGATTTCCATGCCCGACACCTGCCCGTCGCGCTTCAGCCGGTCGATCAGCAGGTGGCGATCGGCGGGGTTCACATAGAAGTCGAGGGCGTTGGTCGACATCACCTCGTCCTTGCTCAGGCCGTAGAGGTCGGAGAAGGCGCGGTTGGTGAAGACGCGGCCGCCGTCGAGCTGGGCGATGCCGACGCCGACCGGGCTCGACTCCAGGATGGTGCGAAGGCGCAGCTCGCTCTCCGCCACCTTGAGCTCGGCGGCCTTGATCTCGGTCACGTCGGTGTAGGTGCGGACATAGCCGCCGGCGGCGATCGGCGTCGTCCGCGTCTCCAGCATCATGCCGGTCGGCTTGCGGCGCACGCTGATCCGGGGAGAGGTGGTGGCGAGGATGCGCCGGGTTCGTAGCTCGGCCAGCTTCTCGAGGTCCTCGCCCTCGAGCCCCGCCTCGGTGGGGCCGAGATAGCGGACCAGGTCGGCATGGGTCGGAAGGCCGGCGAGAAGCTCGCGCGGGATGCCCGCCAGCTCGCTGTAGCGCCGGTTCCAGGCGACGACGCGGAGGTCCGCATCGTACATGACGATGCCCTGCTCCATGTTGTCGAGCACGTGCTCCAGCACCGCGGTCTTGTCCGCCAGCTCGCGCGCCTGGCGCTTCTGATCGGTCAGGTCGTAGGTCCAGGCGACCAGCGCGTCCTCGCCGTCGACCACGAGCCGCTGCCAGAAGGAATAGGCCCAGAATGTCGTGCCGTCGCGGCGGCGCTGCAGGATGTCGGCGCCGGAGATGCGGCCGTCGCGCTGGAAGCGGTCGAGGAGCGTCTGGCGCGCCACGTGGTCGATGTAGAACTCGGCGGCGTTGGCGTCGAACATCTCCTCCTGGGCCATGTGATAGAGGTCGGCGAAGGCCTTGTTGATGAAGACGCGCTTGCCGTCGAAGCGGCTGATCGAGACGCCGACCGGGCTGGATTCGAGGATGGTCCGAAGGCGGAGCTCGCTCTCCGCCACCCGCCGCTCGGCCGCCTTGATCTCGGTCACGTCGGTATAGGTCCGGACGAAGCCGCCGCCGGCGATCGGCACCGTGCGGGTCTCGAGCATCATGCCGTTGGGCCGCCGCCTGACGCTGATGCGCGGCTGCGTGGTCGCGCGCAGGCGCGCCGCGTGCTCCTCGGCGAGACGCACGAGCGCCTCTCCCTCGACCCCGACCTCGGCCGGCCCCGAGCGGCGGATGATGTCGACGTGATCGGGATTGCCGGCGAGGAACTCGGGCTCGAGGTTGATCAGCTCGCAGAACCGCCGGTTCCAGGCGACAACCCGGAGATCGGAGTCGTACATGGTGATGCCCTGGTCCATGTTCTCCAGCACCGCCTGCAGCACGGCGGTCTTGCTCGCCAGCTCGTCGGCGGCACGCCGCCGCTCGGTCTGGTCGATCAGCCAGGCGACGGTGCAGGGCTCGCCGTCGATCTCGACTGACTGCCAGAAGGCCAGAACCCAGAAGATCGAGCCGTCGCGGCGCTTCAAGGGCACCTCGACGCCGGAGACCTTGCCGGTCCGGCGCAGCTCCTCGATCAGCCTCGAGCGGTCGGAGGGATAGAGGTAGAAGTCGCCGGCGTTGATGGAGGCGGCTTCGGCACGCGAGTAGCCGTAGAGGTCGGCGATCGACTGGTTGGTGAAGACGTAGGCGCCCGACGCCTTGCTGATGGAGACGGCGATCGGGCTCGACTCCAGGATCATGCGCAGCCGGTGCTCGCTATCGCGCAGGCGCTTCTCGGCCTCCTTCAGCTCGGTCACCTCGTAGAACCAGCCGAGCGTGACCCGCTCGCCCTCGAACTCGATCTGCTCGAGCGAGCTCGACACCCACAGCGGATCGCCCTCCATGTCGAGGCATTCGATCTCGATGTCGCGCACCTTGCCGCGAAGCTTCAGCTCGCTGATCACCGCGTCGCGGTCTGCCGGGTTGCGGTAGAACTCGCGGACGTCGACCCGCTCGATCGGCGTCGTGGTCAGGCGCTTGACGTACTCGCTGTAGCGCGCGTTCCAGAACTTCAGCGTGCCGTCGCGGCGGGTCATGGTGACGCCGATCGGGCTCGATTCGAGCAGCGAGCGGATCTGCTGTTCGCGCGTGCGCACCTCGCGCTCGGCGCGTTTCAGGTCGGTGACGTCGTAGCTGGTCGAGACGATGTGGGTGATGTTGCCGCTTTCGTCCTTGATGGCGGTCTTCGCCGTCATCCAGTAGACCGGGCGTCCCTCATCGTCGCGGCCGGTCATGGTCTCCTGGTAGAGCATCTGACGGCCGGTCGCGATGGCCTGGCGGTCGCGGTCGGCGGCCTCCGAGGTCTGCTCCATGGTACGGCCCGGCCACTCGGTCTTGCCGATGACCTGCTCGGGCGTGACCTTGAACATGGTCTCCGTCGTCCGGTTCATCATTATGTAGCGGCGGTCGCGGTCCTTGAGAACGACGGAGATCGGGATGGCGTCGAGGATGGCGGTAAGCTGGCGTTCACTCGCCCGCACGGTTTCGTCGGCGCGAACGATCTCCGAGATGTCGTAGCTCGCCGTCACCACATAGGTGACCCGGCCCCGGTCGTCCTTGATCGGGGTCTTCGAGGTGACCCAGTGGCGCGGCCGCCCTTCTTTGTCGGTGCCGGCCTGCTCCTGGTAGACCTGGGCCTCGCCGGTCGCGATCGCGACGACGTCGCGGTTGGCGGTCAGCGAGACGTTGTCTGCCGTCCGCCCGGGCCAGGCGGTGCGGCCGAGCAGCTCCTTCGCCGCCACCCCGGCCAGCTCCGTCGTCGCCCGGTTGACCATCAGGTAGCGGCGGTCGCGGTCCTTCAGGTTGACCATGATCGGGATCGCGTCGATGACCGCGTGCAGCATGCGCTCGCTGGCCTTGAGGGCTTCCTCCGAGCGCACGCGTTCGGTCACGTCGGTGATCGTCCTGACCGACCCGCCGCCCGGCAGCGGGTCGTTGCGGAACTCCAGCACGGTGCCGTTGGGCCGGCGCCGCCGGTAGAGGCGCGGCATGCCCTTGGCGACGGGCTGGCCGAGTAGGGTCTGCCAGTCCGAGGTCAGCGCGCCGGCCGGCACCGGCTGGTCCTGGAACTCGCCGCGATCGGCCAGGAGCTTGGAGGTCTGCTCCAGGGTCGGCTTGGTCGCGAGGTAGGATTCGGGCAGGTCCAGCATCTCGGCATAGCGCCGGTTGAACGCGGCCATGCGGTCGGTAGCGTCCACCACGACGATGCCCTGGTCGATGTTGCCCATGATCTGGTCGAGCAGGGCCGCCTGCTCGGCCCGGACCGTCTCGGACTGCTTGCGCTCGCTGATGTCGACGTAGGTCCTGACGTAGCCGCCGCCGGGGAGCGGGATGCCGCGGATCTCGATCCAGCGGCCGTCCGGGCGCCGGCGCTCGAAGGTGAAGGACTTCTCGGGCGGCGGCACTTGGCGCATGCGGGCGACGACCTTGGCGTCCTCGGTCTCGCCCGGAACGTCCGGGAACTCGCCCGAGCGCACCTGGTGGCGGACGATCTCCGACATCGGCGGATGCTGGGCGAGAAGCGACGGCGGCAGCTTGAACAGCTCCGCATAGCTCCGGTTCCAGGCGACCAGCCGGGTCTCCTTGTCGTGGACCGCCAGCGCCTCGATCATGTTGTCCAGCACCGCCGAGAGCACCCGGCGCTCGGCGTCCGGACGGCGGATGAACCCGGCGAAGGCGGAGAGGCCGGCGGCGAACAGGAGCGCCAGGCCCAGCCATTCCGGGGGCGCGGCGACGGGCTTGGTGAGGGCGCCGAAGACGACGAAAGCGACGAAGGCGGCCAGGAAGGTCGACAGCGCCGCTCGCAGAGATTCCGCGGCCAGCGGAGCTGAAGGACGGATGATCGGCTTCATCTGCGGCGCCTCCCCGAGAGTGCCGCGAGGCTACCATTGCCCTCGCAGCGCAAGCCACTGGCGCGAAGACGGTCGGCCGGGCTAAGAACGCTGTAGGTCCGGACCAACGCCCATGCCACGCCTTTTCGTCGCCATCCCGCTGCCCGAGGACGTTCGCGAGCGTCTCGGCCTGCTTGCGGGCGGCGTTCCCGGCGCCCGCTGGGTCGATCCCGAGAAGCTCCACCTGACGCTCCGCTTCATCGGCGAGGTCGATGGCGGCTGGGCCGACGACATAACCGCGGCTCTGGTCGGGGTTCTCGCCAAGTCCTTCGACCTCACCCTGGCCGGGGTCGGCCATTGGGGGACGCGCGAGCGGGCGACGATGCTCTGGGCCGGGGTCGAGAAGAACCCCGCCCTCATGCACCTTCAGGGCAAGGTCGAATCGGCCCTGGTCCGGCTCGGCCTCGACCCGGAGGGGCGCAAGTTCTCCCCGCACGTGACCCTGGCGCGGCTCAGCGGCAGCCCGGACTCGCGGGTCGCCAAGTTCATCGCTGACTACAACCTGTTCCGGATGCCGCCCTTCCGGGTCACCTCGTTCACGCTCTTCTCGAGCTTTCTCTCGCGCGGCGGCGCCATCTACACGCCCGAGGCCGAGTATGCGCTCCTCGACCCTTGAGCGGGTCCGCCCGGACTTAGGCTCGTCGATCGTCGTGCTCACCGGAGCCGGGATCTCCAAGGAGTCCGGCCTCGACACCTTCCGCGATGCCGGCGGCATCTGGTCCAGGGTCAGGATCGAGGACGTCGCCACATACGAAGCCTTCGTCAAGGACCCGAGGCGCGTGCATGCCTTCTACAACGAGCGCCGCCGCGGCCTCCTGAATCCGAATGTCCAGCCGAACGCCGCCCACCGGGCGCTGGCACGGCTCGAACGCGACTGGCCGGGCGAGGTTCTGGTGGTGACCCAGAACATCGACGACCTGCACGAGCGCGCCGGCACCAGGAACCTGATCCACATGCATGGCGAGCTGCTCAAGGCCGAGTGCGAGCATTGCCGTGCCGTGCATGCCTGGCCGGAAGACCTCTCGCGCGATGTCCGCTGCCCGGACTGCGGACGGGCCGCCGGCCTCCGCCCGCATGTGGTCTGGTTCGGCGAGATGCCGCTGGAAATGGACCGGATCGGGACCGCGCTCGACCGCGCCGGTCTCTTCGTCTCGATCGGGACCTCGGGCAACGTCTATCCGGCGGCCGGATTCGTCGCCGAGACCCGGGCCCGCGGCACGCTCTCGGTCGAGCTCAACCTTGAGCCGTCCGAGGGCGCCTCGCTGTTCACGCATGTCGTCCACGGGCCGGCGAGCCAGGTGGTGCCGGCCTTCGTCGACGATCTCCTCGCGCCATGATCCTTCCGGACGTGCTCGGGCCGGGACTGGCCGCCGTCTTCTGCGGCACCGCGGCGGGGCGGGCCTCGAAGGAGCAGCGGGCCTACTACGCCAAGCCGGGGAACAGGTTCTGGCCGGCGCTCCACGATGCCGGCATCACCTCCCATCGCCTCGCGCCCGCCGAGTACAGGCAGCTGCTCGGCTTCGGCTGCGGGCTCACCGACGTCTGCAAGACGAGCTATGGCAACGACGACCAGATCACCATGGTCGCCGGGGACCGGCATCGTCTCCTGCGCAAGATCCGGCGCTGGTCGCCCAGGATCGTCGCCTTCACCAGCAAGACCGCCGCCGCCGCGGCTCTCGATTGCCGGACCGGCGACATCGCCTACGGCCTCCAGGACGTGTCGGTCGGCGACACCGCCTTGTTCGTCCTGCCGTCGCCTTCCGGCCAGGCCGGCAGCTACTGGAATCCGGAGCCCTGGCGCGAGCTCGGCGTCCGGGTGAGGGAGTGGCGGCGATGACCCGCGCCCTCGACCAGCTGCTGGAAGACGTCCGTGCCTGCCGGATCTGCGAGGCGCATCTGCCGCTGGGGCCGCGGCCGACCCTGCAGGCGGGATCGGGCGCGCGCTTGCTGATCGTCGGCCAGGCGCCGGGGACTCGGGTACATAAGACCGGCATCCCTTTCGACGATCCCTCCGGCGACCGGCTCCGCGCCTGGCTCGACGTCGATCGCGACATCTTCTACGACCGCGAGCGGATCGCCCTGGTGCCGACGGGCTTCTGCTATCCGGGCAGGGGCGGGGGCGGCGACAAGCCGCCGCGGCCCGAATGCGCGCCGACCTGGCAGGCGAAGGTGAGGCGCCATCTGCCGAAGATCACGCTGACCCTGCTGGTCGGCCGGTACGCGCAATCCCACTATCTCGGCGGCCGGTCGAAGGAGACGCTGGCGGCGACGTCCCGCGCCTATGAAGAGTATCTGCCGGACTTTTGGCCGATCCCCCATCCGAGCCCGCGCAACCTCCTCTGGCTCCGGCGGAACCCGTGGTTCGAGGCCGCGATCGTGCCGGCGCTGCAGGCACGCGTGCGCCGGGTGCTGGCGTGACGGCGGACCTGGCCCCGCTCGCCGCCGCCTTCGCCGAAGGGCGGACGGCCGATGCCCAGGCGCTTTTCGGCCGAGCCTATGAGCGGCACAAGGCCGACGCGGACGGGCTGCTCGCGCTCGCCGGGGTCGCCGAGACGGCGGGCCTCGGCGACCTGGCGCTCCGCACCGCGATCGCCGCCCGCGCCCTTGCCTTCGACCGTGCCGATCTGCACATGCGGGTCGGCGACCTGTGCCGGGCCCAGGGCCGTCTGGTCGAGGCCGACGATGCCTATCGCGCCGCGATCCGGCGGGGCGCCGGCGCGCCGGCGGAACGCGTCCTCGCCGAGATCGCGGCCGGGACGGTCGACTTGCCCGGCCTCGGCCCGGTCGGCTTCGCGTTGTCGCCGGGTGTCGCCACGCTCACCCGCCCGGGCGCCGCCAGACGCGCGCTGGTGTCGTTCTACCGGGCGCCGGTGCTGCTGGCCGACGATCATCCGGCGCTGGGGTTCCAGAGCGCCTATCTCGACACCCGCGAGGTCTGCCGGATCCTGCTCGGTTGCGGCTTCGACCTCGACGTGGTCGACCTCGACGGCGATGCCGCGCCGCCGGGCGATGCCTACGATCTGATCTTCGGCGTCCATGGCGACCTTGCCCGTCATCGCGGCCGCGCGGCCCCCGGCGCGCGCCTGGTGCAATGGATGACAGGCCGGCATCCGGCGGTTCAGAACGCCGCCGAGTCGGCGCGCATCGAGGCCCTCCTCGCCCGCCGCGGCGGCGCCTACACGCCCAAGCGCCAGATCGACCGCGTCGAGGCCGAGCTCGAGTCGATCCGCATCGCCGACCGCGGCATCCTGATCGGCAACCGGGCGACGCTGGCGACATATCCCGCGGAGTGGCAGGGAAAGATCGCCCTGATCCCGGTCTGCGCCGGGCGCATCCGGGCGCCGAAACCGCGCCACGACCTGGTGCCGGCCGAGCGCGAGTTCCTCTGGCTCAACAGCTTCGGCGCCGTGCTCAAGGGCCTGGACCTCTCGATCGAGGCGGTGCTGGCCGACGAACGCCTGGTGCTCAACATCGTCGGATTGATCGACCGGGAAGAGGACTTCGTCGCGCTCTATCGGGACGCGCTCTCCGGCCATCCGCGTATCCGCCGTCACGGCTACCTGGCGACGGACTCACCGCGGTTCCAGGCGGTGGCGGAGCGCTCAGCCGCCTTCCTGCTGCCGAGCGCCAGCGAAGGCATGTCGGGCTCGGCCGCGACCTGCCTGCAGCTCGGCCTCTACCCGATCGTCAGCCGCGAGAGCGGCATCGATCTGCCGGTCGGCGCCGGCCTCTACCTCGAGACCTGCTCAATCGAGGAGATCGGCCGCGCCATGGCCGAGGTCATGACGATGCCGGCGGAGGCCCTGGCGGGGGCGATCGCGGTCTGCCAGCGCCAGGCGCTCGCGCTCTACTCGCGGACGGCGACGACGCGCCGGCTCGATGGCATCTTCCGCGAGCTGCTCGGCTAGTTCTTGGTTACGTTCCAGAACACCGGCGAGCTCGCCGGCAGGAGGCCGGTCAGGCTCTTCCTGTAGACCGAGGGCTGCTCGAACTGCCCCGCCAGCACCAGCGGTACCACCTCCCACAGGCGCTTGTGGAAGGCTTCGAGCGCCGCCTTCTGGGCGACGGGCTCGGTCGTCCGCGCCAGCGCGTCGCGCAGCTTCTCAGCCTCCGCGTCGCAGGGCCAGCCGGCCCAGTTCGAGCGGTCGCAGGACATGTTGGTCGTGATGTTGGTGAGCGGGTGGAAGTTGGTGACGCCGGAGAAATAGGTCACCACCACGTTCCATCCGGACGAGCCGGGCCCGGGCTTGCTCTTGTCGGCCTGGCGGGTGAGCACCGTGCCCCAGTCGTTCATCTGGATCTGCACGTTGATGCCGATCGAGCGCATCGCCTCGGCCGCCAGCTGGGTCTCGGCGTTGATGATCGCGATCTCAGTGGTGCCGAGCAGCACCACGGGCTCGCCCTTGTAGCCCGCCGCCTGGAGCAGCTCCTTCGCCTTGGCGAGATTCACGGCTTTGTACGCATCGGAACCGACTTCGGTGCCGAAGGGCGCGCCGCACATGTAATAGGCGTAGCAGGTGCGCCACCACTTCTGGTCGCCGATCGCCGCCTGCATCACCTTGGTCTGGTCGACCGCGAGCTGGAAGGCCTGGCGTGCGCGGGGATCGTCGAAGGGCGGATGGAGCGCGTTCGGCCGGAAGCCGGCGAAGAACGGGAACGGCTGCATCTGCTGCACGACCAGGTCCTTGTTCGCCGAAACCACCGGAAGCAGATCGAGCGGCGGCCCGTCCCAATAGTCCATCTCGCCGGTTCCCATCGCCGCGGCGGCGGTCGCGGCATCGGGAAGCACGATCCACTCCATCCGGTCGATCTTCACCACCTTGCCGCCGGTGTGCCCGTCGGGCGCCTCCGTGCGCGGCACATAGGCCGCGTTCCGCGTATAGACCGACTTCGAGCCCGGGTCCCAATCGGCGCGGGAGAAGACGAACGGGCCGGAGCCGACCACCTCGGTGATCAGCGTGTGCGGATCGACCTTCGCCTCCTTCTCGCGCAGGATCGCCGGCGCCATGCCGGCGATGGCGCCCAGGCCCAGCTCGACATAGGCGAACGGCTCCTTCAGCCTGAGAGTGAAGGTGCGGTCGTCGACCGGGTCCATGGCGGCGACGAACGAGGCGAACTTGGTGCCGAGGGTGTCGCGCCCCATCCAGCGGCGGAGCGACGGGATCACGTCCCTGGTCGTCACCGCCTGGCCGTCATGGAAGACGAGGCCGGGGCGCAGCGTGAAGCGGTAGGTGAGCTTATCGTCGGAGACGCTGTAGGTCTCGACCATCTGCGGCTTGATCGCCAGCTTCGAATCCCAGGCGAACAGCGTGTCGTAGACCGCGAGCGCATGCATGCGGATGGTGCCGTTGGAATTGGCATGCGGGTCGATGGTGCGCAGCGAGTTCAGCGGGATGATCTTGAGGGTCTTCTTCGCGTCCTGAGCCATCGCCGGAGAAACCAGGGCGGACGCCGACAGGAGCAAGGCGGTTGCGAGGCTGGTCGCGAGTATGGCGGCTCTGCGCATGGACGGGTCCTCCTTGATGGCTCTTCAAGCAGCGTATCCAAGCGCGCCCTTTGAGGCAAACCGAGCGGTCCAGAGACAGGTTCGCGGCCGACCGCTATAACCATCGCCGAGAACCCGAGACGCGGGGAAGACACTATGTTCGACGCGACGCTGGCGGGAAGCCTGCCGAAGCCGTTCTGGCTCGCCGAGACCAACAGGCTCTGGCCGCAGTGGAAATCCCAAGGCCGCGACCTCGACGTCGCCAAGCGCGACGCGACCTTGCTCTGGCTCAAGGCTCAGGAGGATGCCGGCCTCGACATCGTCAGCGACGGCGAGCAGTCGCGCCAGCACTTCGTCCACGGCTTCCTCGAGTTCGTCGACGGCATCGACCGCGAGCACAAGGTCAAGATGGGCATCCGCAACAACCGTTACGATGCGATGGTGCCACAGGTGACCGGCAAGCCGGCGATGAAGGGCCGCGCGCATCAGGCCGAGGCCAGGCTGGCGCGCGCGCATACGAAGAAGAAGCTGAAGTTCACCCTGCCGGGGCCGATGACCATCGTCGACACGGTCGCCGACCGCTACTACGGCAACCGCGAAAAGATGGCGATGGCCTTCGCCGAGCTGCTGAACCAGGAAGCACGCGCGCTCGAAGCCGACGGCGTCGACGTCATCCAGTTCGACGAGCCGGCGTTCAACGCCTTCACCGAGGAGGCGTCCACCTGGGGCATCGACTGCCTGCACCGGGCGATCGACGGTCTGAAATGCACCACCTGCGTCCATATCTGCTACGGCTACGGCATCCAGCAGAACATCGACTGGAAGCAGTCGCTGGGCGGCGAGTGGCGGCAGTACGAATCCTTCTTCCCGGCGCTGGCCCGGAGCCGCATCCAGCAGGTGTCGCTCGAATGCACCCATTCGCGCGTGCCGCCCAACCTGATGGCGCTGCTCGAAGGCAAGGACGTGCTGGTCGGCGTGATCGACGTCGCCTCCGACAAGGTCGAGACGCCGGAGGAGGTCTGCGACACCATCGGGCTTGCGCTCGAATACGTGCCGAAGGCCCACCTCTATCCCTGCACCAATTGCGGCCTCGCCCCGATGGACCGCGAGATCGCGCTGAAGAAGCTGGAGGCGCTCGGCGCCGGATCCAGGCTGGCGCGACAGAAGTACGCCTGACCGGAGACAACCCTCTTATGCCGAGCAAGCCCATGCGCATCGCCGTGCTGCACTTCAGCCACGAGACCGTCACCTTCCTCAAATCCGACACCACGGTCGACGACTTCATCTATCAGGGCTCGCCAGCCCGCGGCGAGGCGCTCCTGGGCTCGCAGCCGCGCTCTTACATCGGGGGGTTCGTCAAGGTCGCGCGCGAGTTCGACGGGGTCGAGCTGGTCGGCATCGAATCGCCGCTGTTTCCCAAGCGCGGCACCGCGTCGGGCTGGGTCACCACCGAGGCCTTCGAGCGCTTCCTCGGCAAGATGATCTCGGAACTGAAGACGCAGGGGCCGTTCGACGGCGTCTACATGTCGCTGCACGGCGCCATGGCCGTGCGCGGCGTCGCCAAGCCGGAGGCCGAGATCGCGCGCCGCGTGCGCGCCGTGGTCGGAAAGAAGGCCGTCCTGGTCGGCACCTTCGATCCTCACGGCAACGAGGACAAGGAGTTCCTCGAAGCCGCCGACATGGCCTTCTGCGTGAAGTACTTCCCGCATTACGACGACTACCTGCAGGGCGAACGCGCCGCCCGCACGCTCATCCGCGCCATCCGCGGCGACTACAGGCCGGCGACGGTCACCCTCAAGGTCCCGATCGCCACGCCGACGGTGATGCAGTGGACCGGCGCGTCGCCCTGGATGGATCTGGTGCAGCGGGCGCTGACCTGGGAGGCGCGCGAGCCCGACGCCTACGTCAACGTCTTCTTCAGCTTCCCCTGGTCGGACGTCGTCGACATCGGCATCACCGTCCAGGCGATGACCAACGGCAATCCCGATCTGGCGAAGCAGATCGGCGACGACATCGCCGGATTCGCCTGGCGCAAGCGCGAGGACCTGGTGAAGGCGGCGAAGATCCACCTGATGCCGGACGGCGTGGCGCTGGCGAAGACGGCCTGCGAGACCGGCCAGACGCCGGTGGTTCTGGCCGACCACAGCGACCGCTCCGGCGCCGGGACCTGGCTGCTCGAGCAGGTGATCCGGCAAGGCCTCTCCAAGACCCTGATCGCGACGCTGGCCGACGAGGAGGCCTGCGCGCGCCTCGCCAGCGTCAAGATCGGCGACGCCGTCGACATGGCGGTCGGCGGCAAACTCGACATCTCCGCCGGAGCACCGGTGCCGATCAAGGGCAAGGTCCGCACCATCGTCGACACCCAGGGCCGGCGGAACGGCCCCGGCCAGCGCTGGGTCGGCATCGAGATCGAGCGCGGCAACGTTGTCGTCCTCAGCCCCTATCTGGTGCAGATCATTGAGGTCGACACGCTGCGCCAAGCCGGCCTCGAGCCCGACAGCTTCGACGTCATCGCCATCAAGTCGCGCGCCCATTTCCGCCGGGGCTTCGACGACAATGGCTGGGCCAAGACCATCCTGCTGGTCGAGCCGCTGGAGCCCTTCCTCGGCACCGTCCGCCTGGAGGCCTTGCCCTACCAGCATGCCGACCTGAAGAAGTTCTATCCTTACGGCAATCCCAACTTTCCGTAGGGCGCGCCGAGTCCCGGCGACGCGAGGCGGCGTGCCGGAGCCGCGGTCGCGCCTTAGCCGGCCATCGGCGGCGGCCGCTTCTGAACCCAGCCGCTTGCCTGGTCGTAGGCGTGGGCCAGCTGCAGGCAGGCGAGCTCGGCGTGATTGGGGCCGACGATCTGGAGGCCGATGGGCAATCCGTCGGCGCTGAAGCCGGCCGGAGCGGCGAGCGCCGGGCACCCGGACATGGTGACCGGCAGCACCACCTTCATCCACTCGTGATAGGTGGTCATCTTCTGTCCGGCGATCTCGGTCGGCCACACCGTCTCGACCGGGAAGGGGAAGAGCTGCGCCGTCGGCAGCACGAAGAAGTCGTAGCGGCGGAAGAAGGCGAGGAGCGCGCGGTACCAGTCGCTGCGGACCGCCGACGCCTCGGTGATGTCGAAGGCGCTGAGCTTCATGCCGCTCTCGACCTCGAAGACCATCTGCGCGTTCAGGAGCGGGCGCTCGGCAGGGTTGTCGTAATGGACCCTGCCGCCGCCGCCGGACTGCCAGGCGCGCAGCTTGAGCCAGGCGCGCCAGACCCTGTCGACCGGATAGGCTGGGACCGCCTCCTCGACGACGCATCCCAGATCCTCGAAGGTCTTCATCGCGCTCCGGCAGACCTCGAGCACGCCCGGGCCATAGGGCAGGTAGCCCTCGAAATCGCCGAGGAAGGCGATGCGCGTCCCCTTGAAGTCGCGTTGCAGCGGGCGGGTGAAGAGGCCCGGGTCCTCGGCGATCGACAGCGGCGCGCGGGCGTCGTAGCCCGACTGCACGGCGAGCAGCATCGCCAGGTCCGGCACGGTGCGCGCCATCGGCCCGCCCGTCCCCATCGAGGGCAGCCAGAGCTCGCCGTCGCCCGCCGGCACGCGGCCCGTGGAGGGGCGGAACCCGAACACGTTGTTCCAGCCTGCCGGGTTGCGGAGCGAGCCGCCATAGTCGCTGCCGTCCGCGACCGGCAGCATGCGGAGCGCCAGGGCGACGGCCGCGCCGCCGCTGGAGCCGCCGGGCGTGCGCGAGAGGTCGTAGGGGTTGCGGGTCGGCCCGAACACCGGGTTCCGCGTATGCGATCCTAAGCCGAACTCGGGCACGTTGGTCTTGCCGATCAGGATGGCGCCGGCCTTGCGCAACCGTTCGACCATGATCGAGTCGGCCTCGGGCATGAAGTCCTTGAAGATCGGCGAGCCCCTGGTGGTGCGGATGCCGCGCGTCGCATCCAGGTCCTTCACCGCGATCGGGAAGCCGTGCAGCGGCCCGACCGCCTCGCCCTTCGCCAGCATCGCGTCCTTTTCGGCTGCCTGGCGCAGGAGCTCGCCACGGTCGACGCGGGAGACGATGGCGTTTGCCGCCGGGTTCAGCCGGTCGATGCGGTCGAGATAGGCCGCCATCACCTCGACCGAGGAGACCCGTTTCTCGGCGATCGCACGGGCGAGGGCGACGCCGTCCATGGCGGTGATGTCGGTGGGCATGCGGTCTCCGGTCGGTTCGCCCAATACTAAGGCGCGAAGCGGCGTCCGCTGCTAGCCTCTCCCGCAAGTCACGGATCAAACGGGGGTTGTCATGTTCAGTCTCGACGGCAAGGTCGCGATCATCACCGGGGCCACCAGCGGCATCGGCCTCACCATGGCGGAGAAGTTCGTCGAAGCCGGCGCACGGGTCGTAATCGCCGGGCGGCGGCGCCCAGAGGGCGAGGCGCTGGCGGCGCGGCTCGGCAAGGCCGCGCGCTTCAAGCAGACCGACGTGACCATCGAATCCCAGATGAAGGCGCTGGTCGCCGATGCCGTTTCCGGCTTCGGCCGGCTCGACTGCATCGTCAACAATGCCGGCGGCCCGGCCCCGGTCGGCTCGATCGAGTCGATCCCGGTCGACGGCTTCGATGCCGGCATGGCGCTGCTCTGCCGCTCGGTGATGCTGGGCATGAAGCACACGGCGCCGATCTTCCGAAAGCAGCGCTCGGGCTCGATCGTCAACATCGGCAGCGTCGCCGGCAACCGCGCCGGGCTCTCGTCCTCGATGGTCTACTCGATGGCCAAGGCCGGGGTGATCCACCTGACCAAATGCGTCGCCATGGAGCTGGGCGAGGTCAATGTGCGGGTCAACTGCATCTCGCCCGGCGGCATCGCCACCGGCATCTTCGGCAAGGCTCTCGGCCTGCCGATCGCCGAAGCCGAGAAGACCGCCGAGGTGATGAAGGCGAGCCTGGCTAAGCTGCAGCCGATCCCGCGCGCCGGATTGCCGGAAGACATCGCGACATGCGCGGTGTTCCTCGCCGCCGATGAATCCAGCTTCATCAACGGCCAGGACATCGTCGTCGACGGCGGCCTGATCGGCGGCCGCTTCTGGACTGCCCAGCAGGAAGGGCTGAACAACCTCAGGAAAGCGTTCGGGGTCAGCCCGACCTGAGGCGCGCGCCCTACACCACCGGCGAGGCGCCGCCGTCGACGTTGATGGCGGTGCCGTTGATGTAGCCGCCGGCGTCGGAGGCGAGGAAGCAGGCGATGTTGGCGAATTCCTGGGCGGTGCCCATGCGGCCCGGCGCCAGCTTGGCTCCCATGGTCTTGAGGAACTCCTCGTAGGAGACGTTGGCGCCCTGGGTCTGGTGCCGGCGGACCCATTGGTCGCTCTCGATCAGGCCGACCAGGAGCGCGTTCACCAGCACGCCGTGCGGAGCGCCTTCGCCGGCCAGCACCTTGGTCAGCGCCATGCCCGCCGCGCGCGAGACCGTGGTCGGCGCCGTGCCGGCGCCGGGCGTCTTGGCGCCGGTGTTGAGCACGTTGATGATCCGGCCCCATTTCCGCGCCTTCATCTGCGGGAAGACCAGCCGCGACATCCGGATCGCGGCGAACAGCTTGAGATCGAGGTCGTCCTGCCAGATCTCGTCGGTGACCTCCTCGAACTTGGCGGTCTGCGACTTGCCGGCGTTGTTGACGACGATGTCGAGCTTGCCGAAGGCGGCCATCGCCGACTCATACGCGCGGGCGACCCCGGCCGCCGTGCCGACGTCGGCGGCGACCGCATGCACGCGCGTCTTCGACGTCCTTGCGATCGTCGCCACCGCTTCCTTCAGCACGTCCTCGCGCCTGGCGACGATGACGACGTCGGCGCCGCTGTTGGCGAACTCGGTCGCCATGGCGAGGCCGAGCCCCTTGCTGCCGCCGGTGACCAGCGCCGTCCGTCCGTCGAGCCGCACGTCCATGGAGATCTCCTTTAGGGGAACTGCTTCCTGACCGCCGCGACGTCGGCGCGGGCGGCGCCGCGTAGCAGGGTCAGCTCGGTCTGGGCGGCGATCATGGCGTAGCCGTGCTGGAAAAGGCTCGCCACCGTGTTCTTGCCGTAGGGCACGATGCCGGCCGCCTTGCCGGCGCGGGTGATGCCGGCGAAGGCGGCGTCGATCGCCGCCTGCAGCGACGGATGCTCCCACTCGCGAAAGCAGCCGAGCGTCCCGGAGAGGTCGTTGGGGCCGATATAGAGCGCATCCACCCCCTCGACGCCGGCGATGGCGTCGATGTTGGAGATCGCCTTCTCGGACTCGATCTGCACGATCAGCAGCAGGCGCTCATGCGCGATTCGGCCATAGGCGTCGATGTCGGGCTCGAAGCCTAGGTGGCGGAGCGGGCCGAATCCCCGAAACCCCTTCGGCGGATAGCGGCAGGCGGCGACCGCGGCCTTGGCCTGCTCGGCGGTCTCGACCATCGGCACCATGATGGATTCGACGCCGACATCGAGGATGCGCTTCAGATAGACCGCATCGTTCCACGGCACCCGCACCACCGGCGGGCAGTTGTAAGCCGCCAGCGTCTGCAGATGCGGGATCGTCTCCATAAGCCCCTGCGGCCCGTGCTCCTGGTCGAGGAAGATGAAGTCGTAGCCCGAGGCGGCCAGCGTCTCGGTGTAGACGGTCGAGAAGCCGCCGGTCCAGACGCCGTAGGACTTCTTTCCGGACGAGAGGCGGGCCTTGAGGCTGTTCGACGTCATGCGCGCTGATCTCCTGGGGGGCGGGGTTCCATTCCGGCGCTGCCGGCCGATGTTTGGCAAGGAGTGTCGTTTCGGGGATGATCCCGGCGCAAGCCGATTTCACCGACGAGGGAACGACCGATCATGCATGTGCGCTGCGCCATCTTCGAAGGGACCGTCGACGAGAAGGACCAGCCCGCCTTCGACGCCTTCATCGCCGACAAGGTGCTGCCGATCCTGGCCGCGTTCCCGAAGATCCGCGCCGCCCGCGTGCTGCGCGCCAAGTCGGTCGAGGACAACGGCCCGCCGGTCTACCAGGTGTTCGAGCTGCAGTTCGATTCCGCCGAGGACGTGGCATCGGCGCTGGCCTCGCCGAACCGGGCGAAGTCGCGGGCAGCCCTGGCCGAGATCATGCCGCTGTTCAAGGGCCGCATCTATCACGTGAACCTGGTGCTGAACGAGCGCCGGCCTTAAGGCCCGCCATGTCGGCGCTCTCCCGCTGCTTCAACATCGACGACCTGCGCCTCGCGGCGAAGCGCCGCCTGCCGCGCGGGATCTTCGAATATGTCGACCGTGGCTCCGAGGGGGAGGTGTCGCTCAAGGAGAACCGCGCCGGCTTCGACCGCATCCGGATGCGGCCGCGCGTTCTGGAGGACGTCTCCGGCCGCACGCTGGAGACGACGCTGTTCGGCAAGGTCCAGTCGATGCCGATGGCGATCGCGCCGATGAGCCCGGCGGGGCTCCTCTGGCACGAAGGCGAGCTGGCCTTGGCCCGTGCCGCGGCGGCGGCCGGCATCCCCTATACGCTGCCGACGGAGTCGATGACGGTGCTGGAGCGGATTGCATCCGAGGCCGGCGGCCGTCTCTGGTTCCAGCTCTATCTCTGGGAAAACCGCGACTACTCTTACGCCCTGCTCGAGCGGGTGGAGCGTGCCGGCTTCGAGGCGCTGATCGTCACCGTCGACACCAACGTGGCGCCGAACCGCGAGTACAACGCGCGGAACGGCTTCGCCATGCCGATCCGCCCGTCGCTGAGAGCCGGCTTCGACATGCTCCGCCATCCGCGCTGGCTCCTCGGCGTGATGGCGCGCTACATGCTGGCCTCGGGCTTGCCGCTGGTCGCCAACCACCCGGAGGCTTACCGCCACGCGATCTTCCGCGACCCGCCGGACGACGCGACCCGCATCAACTCGACCATGACCTGGGAGGATGTCCGCGTGCTCCGGCGGAAATGGCCGCGGACGCTGATGGTGAAGGGTGTCCTCCGCGCCGACGACGCGGTGAAGGCGGTCGAGGCCGGCGCCGACGCGGTGGTGGTCTCCAACCACGGCGCCCGCAACTTCGACAGCGCCGTCGCCTCGATCGACGCGCTGCCGGCGGTCGCGGACGCGATCGGCGACCGCGCGACGATCCTGCTCGACAGCGGCGTCCGCCGCGGCAGCGACGTCGCCAAGGCGCTGGCGCTCGGCGCCAAGGCGGTGCTGGTCGGCCGCCCGGCGCTCTACGGCATCGCGACCGCCGGCGAGGCCGGGGCGCGCCATGCGCTTAACCTGCTCAGGGCCGAGCTCGACAAGGTCATGGCCTATGCCGGCTGCCGCGACGTCGGCGCCATCGACCGGGATCTGCTGGCTTAAGCGACCTCGACGTCTTCCCAGAAGCCGAAGCGGTCGGTGACCTGCTTCATCTTCGGCTGCGGGCGTTCGTAGTTCCAGGCGGCGCGCTCGTGGCGCCTGCCGTCGACCACGACGTCGTAGAACTGGACGCCGTGCGGGCATTCCAGGTCCGACTCCGTCCGCGGTGTCTTCTTCAGCCACTCCGTCTTCACCGCGGCGCGCGGGAAATAGGCATAGCCGCCGACCTCGACGACGTCCTTGCTGTCGGCGACGGTCTTGCCGTCGACGGTTGCTTTCATGGGCCAAGTCCTCCTTCGAAGCAGGACGAGAGCATGGGCATGCGCGGGGGGGCTCCGCAAGGCCGTCGACCGGGAGCGGTAGAGTCCTTTAGACTTTCCGAGTCCAGGGAGGACGCAGATCGGGAGATCGGCAGATGACGACGGTCACGACCAAGGACGGCACGCGCATCTTCTACAAGGACTGGGGCAAAGGTCAGCCGGTGGTCTTCTCCCATGGCTGGCCGCTCACGGGCGACGCCTGGGACGGCCAGATGGCGTTCCTGGGCGCCAAGGGCTACCGGGTCATCGCCCATGACCGCCGCAGCCATGGCCGCTCCGACCAGACCTGGGACGGCAACGACATGGACACCTATGCCGACGACCTGGCGGCGGTGTTCGAGGCGCTGGATCTCAAGGACGCGGTGATGGTCGGCCACTCGACCGGCGGCGGCGAGGTCGCGCACTACATCGGCCGCCACGGCACAAGGCGGGTGAAGAAGGCCGTGCTGGTCGGCGCCGTGCCGCCGCTGATGCTGAAGACCGCGGCCAATCCCGGCGGCCTGCCGATCGACGTGTTCGACGGCATCCGCAAGGGCGTCTTCGACAACCGCTCGCAGTTCTTCAAGGACCTGGCGGTGCCCTTCTACAACTTCAACCGGCCGGGGGCGAAGGTCTCGCAAGGCCTGGTCGATTCCTTCTGGATGCAGGGCATGATGGGCGGCATCAAGGGCCTCTACGACTGCATCAAGCAGTTCTCCGAGGTCGACTACACGTCCGACCTGAAAAAGATCGACGTGCCGACGCTCATCATCCATGGCGACGACGACCAGATCGTGCCGATCGACGCGTCCGGCAAGGCGGCGGCGAAGATCGTCAAGGGCTCGACGCTCAAGATCTATCCCGGCGGCTCGCACGGCCTGGCGCAGACCGAGCAGGACAAGTTCAACGCCGACCTGCTGGCCTTCATCAAATCCTGACCGTCAAGCGAGCTTCGGCAGCCAGTCGTCGAGCTCGCGGGCCAGCGCTTCGCCGACGGTGCCGAGCGGCAGCCGGCACTCCGGCGAGGCGATCAGGCCCTGGCGCCAGAGGCAATGCTTGATCGGCATCGGGTTCGCCTCCTGGAACAGCTTCGGGATGACCGGAGCGAGCGGCGTCCAGAGCGCGCGGGCAGCCAGATGGTCGTTGGCAGCGACGAGCCGCGCGATCTCGACGAAGCGCTCGGTCGCGAGATGGGCGGACGCCAGGATGCCGCCGTCGGCACCGTTCGCCAGTAGCGTGAAGAACAGCGCGTCCTCGCCGGTCAGAACTGAGAATCCGCCCGGCCGTCGAGCCAGCAGGTCGAGCGACTGGGCGATGCTGCCGGCGCTGTCCTTCACGCCGACGATGTTCGGCAGGCGCGCGAGCGCGAGCAGAGTCTCGGTCTCAAGGTTGACCGAGGTGCGATAGGGAACGTTGTAGACCAGGATCGGCCGGTCGGTCGATTCGGCGATCGTGGTGAAGTGCCGGGCGAGGCCGTCCTGGGTCGGACGGTTGTAGTAGGGGCAGACCGACAGGATGCCGGCGAAGGCATGGCGCTCCAGCCGCTTCAGCGTCCTCACCACCTTGCGCGTGGCGTTGCCGCCGATGCCGACGAAGACCGGTACGCGGCCGGCCACGACCTCGACGGTCGCCGCCACGATCGCTTCGCATTCGTCGTCATCGAGCGTCGGCGCCTCGCCGGTGGTGCCGAGCGGAATCAGGCCGTTCACGCCCTTGCCGACGTAGTGCTCGACCAGCCGGCGGCAGCCGGCAAGGTCGATGCCGCCATCGACGAGTGGCGTGATCAGTGGCACCCAGACGCCCGAGAGTCTCTGCATCGCTCTGTCTCCATGAAGGCGATGCGCTGGATACGCTTTCGACAGAATTATGATAGCTAATGTATTTGAATAGACCGTTTACGCTTTCTAATGGGTAAGCCATGCCACGGAATGTCGATGCGGCGATCCTGCGCGCCTTCCTGACCGTCGCCGAGACCGGCAGCGTGACCAAGGCGGCCCGCCTCCTGAACCTCACCCAGGGCGCGATCAGCCAGCAGATCAGGCGGCTTGAGGATCTGTCCACGCATCCGCTCTTCGTCCGCCAGGGCGGCCGGCTGATCCTGGCGCCGGAAGGCCGGAATCTCCTGGCGCCGGCCCAGCGATGCCTGGCGGCGAACGACGACCTGGTGGCCGCGTTGCGCCTGCCGGCGGTGCAGGGCGAGGTCAGGTTCGGCGCGCCCTACGACATCATCGGCAGCTATACGCCGGCGATCCTCAGGCGCTTCAGCCGGATGTTTCCGGCGATCCGGGTGACCCTGGTCTGCAAGGACAGCGTGCTGCTGCTGGCGGACCTGAAGGCGGGCGACATCGATCTCGCGCTGACGACCGAGACCGGCTGCGGCAGGGGTGGTGAGACCCTGCGGCGGGATCGCCTGGTCTGGGTCGGCGCCAAGGGCGGCGACGCCCATACGCGGACGCCGCTGCCGCTGTCGCTCGGCGCCGAGACCTGTGTCTTCCGGCCGATTGCGGTGGCGGCGCTGAGGAAGGCCCGGCGGGAATGGCAGGCGATCTGCACCATCAGCAACATGGAGCCGGTGCGGGCAACCCTGGAGGCTGATCTCGCGGTTGCGCCGCTGCTTGCGCACTCGGTGCCGGCGACGCTCGAGATCCTGCCGGAAGACAAGCGGCTGCCGCGGCTTCCCGCCTTCCGCATCAATCTCTACGGCGCGGCGGAGCGGACTCCGGTCGTTCAGGCCTTCGCCGAGCAGGCGCGGCGCTCCGTCGCCGCCGGCCTGTCGCGCTGACGAGGCTACTAGAGCAGCTCGGCGAGGGAGCGGCTGAACAGGGGCGCGATGTCGATGGCGTTGCTTTCGTGCAGGACCGTGTTCGTCGTGGCGATGCGGCCGGCGACCTGCCCGAGCGTCCGATAGGCGTCGTCGGCGAAGAGGGCGTGGACCGCGACGCAGACCGGGCGCGGGAGACCGGCGGCGACCAAATGGCGGCAGGCCTCGATCATCGTCCGGGCGGAGGAGACGATGTCGTCGACCAGGACGGGAGTATGACCGGCCCATCGCGAGAGATCGGGCACGCCGATGCGGACGTCGCGATCGCCGAAGCGCTCCTTGCTGAGGACGACGTGCGGCGCCTCTGCCCGCGCCGCGACCGCGGAGACCCATTGCTCGCTTTCGGCGTCGGGGCCGACCAGGAGCGGGCGGGCGACATGCGCCTTGATCCATGCCGAGAGCAGGGGAGCGGCCTGGAGAGCGATCGCCGGAATCCGGTAGACCTCGCTGAGCGAATGGTAGCGATGCAGGTGCGGGTCGACGGTGGCGAGCCAGTCGAACGCGGTCGAGATCATGTGCGCGAAGTGGACCGAGGTCACCGCCTCGCCGTCCTTGAACCGCTTGTCCTGCCGCATATAGGGAAGATAGGGGGCCACCAGGCCGACCCGCGTCGCGCCCAGGTCGCGTGCGGCGCCGGCCGCGAACAGGGCTCTCAGCAGCTTGCCGTCCGGGCGGTCCAGGGCGGCGACGACGACCGTCGACCGTCCCTTCGGATCCCCCAGGAGCCGCAGATAGACCTCGTCGTCGGGAAAGCGCCGGGTTTCGACCGCCATCAGCTCGCCGGCGACGGCCGCGGCGATGCCGGCGGCGAGCGCCTCGTTGCCCGGCATGGCGATGACCATCGGCCCGGTCATGGCTCGGCGATCACGATGCAGTCCCGGTTGGCCGCGGCATACTCGAAGGCATAGTCCAGCTCCGCCCGCGTCTCCGCATGGACCGTGCACAGAGGGTCGCCCGTGCGCACCGCGGTCCCGCGCCGGACATGCATCTCGATGCCGGCGGCTTTGTCGTCGGGGGCGCCGGCGAGCTTGGCCAGCTTCGCCAGCTTCCGGTTGTTCAGCTCGACGACGACGCCGGAACGTCCGGCCGGCAGCGCGCGGCGGTGGCCCGCGACCGGCGGGACCCGCATCCCGCCCTGGGCCTCGCAGATGCGCTGGAACTTCCTCCAGGCGCGGCCGTCGGCGATCGTGGCTTCGGCCAGACGCGCTCCATCTCCCTCGGCGGCACGTCCTCCCAGCTCGAGCAGGGCGCCGGCGAGCGTGCAGGCCCGCCGCCTCAGGTCGTCGGGGGCATCGGGCGCATTCTGCAGCACGGCCAGCACGTCGCGCGCCTCGAGCGCAGGCCCGATGCCGCGACCGACCGGCGCGGTGCCGTCTGAGAGGATGATCCGGGTCCGGAGGCCGAAGGCGCCGGCCACCGCCAGGAGCCGGTCGGACAAGGCGCGGGCCGCCTCGGGGCTCCGGACCTTCGCCGTCGGGCCCACCGGGATGTCGAGCACCAGATGCGAGGACCCTGCCGCCACCTTCTTCGACAGGACGGAGGCGACGAGCTGGCCCTCGGCATCCAGATCGAGGGCGCGTTCGACCCGGATCAGGATGTCGTCGGCGGGGCTCAGGCTCACGGCGCCGCCCCAGACGATGCAGCCGGATTCCTCCCGCACCACCCGCCTGATGTCCTCTATGCCGAGGTTGATCGGCGCCAGGGTCTCCATCGTGTCCGCCGTCCCCGCCGGCGAGGTGATCGCGCGCGACGACGTCTTCGGCATGGTCAGGCCGTGCGCGGCGACGATAGCGACGATGATCGGGGTGGTCCGGTTTCCGGGCAGGCCGCCGACGCTGTGCTTGTCGACGATGGGTCTCTCGGGCCAGGTCAGGCTCTCGCCGGTGTCGACCATGGCGCGGGTGAGCGCGACGGTCTCGGCCTCGTCCAGAGCGAGCATCGAGCAGGCGGTGACGAAGGCGGCGATCTGTACGTCGGAGTAGCGTCCAGCGACGATGTCGGTGAGGATCGCCCGAAGGCCGCCCTCCTCGAGGCGGTGTCCGTAGACGCGGCTCCGGACGTGGCTGAGCGAGCCGACGGGATCGGCGTGGCGGGCGGTGATCGGCTCGCCTTCGGCGACCCCGAGCCGTTCCCACGCCGCCTCGGAGAGGCCCGCCTCGTCCGCCGCCAGGAAGTCGCCGGAGACCTGGTAGAGCGTCGCCACGATCTCGCGCCCGCCGGCCGCGAGGATGACCTGCGCGTGAGCGCCGAGGCCCTCGGACCGGCAGACGTGGCAGTCGACCCGCATCAGCACCAGCACCTCGTGCTGGGCATGGAGCCCGAGGCGCCGCGCCCGGAGCGGCGGCGGCGCGGCCGCTGCGTTCTCCGGCGTCTGCGGACGGGCGATCATCCCGGTCATGCCAGCTCGACCTTCTCCAGGGACTCCGGAATCTTGCACGGCCAGCGCAGCTCCTCCTCGATCCGCCGGCGGAGCACGTCGGAGGCCGTCGGCTCGCCGTGGGTGATGAAGGTCATCCGCGGCGGGCGCGCGAACCCGCGCATCCATCTCAGGATCTCGTCGGCGTCGGCATGGGCGGAGAGCGCGGAGAGATTGGCGACTTCGGCGCGCACCGGAACATACTCGCCGTGGATCTTCACGCTCTCGGCCCCGTCGACCATGGCCGCCCCCCTGGTGCCCGCCGCCTGGTAGCCGGCGAACAGGATCGTGCTGTCCGGATCCGGGGCGTAACGCTTGAGGTGATGCAACACCCTTCCCCCCGTGGCCATGCCGCTGGCCGAGATGATCACCTTCGGCATCGGATTGGCGGTGAGGGCCTTCGAGTCCTCGACATCGCGGACGTAGCGCGCCTCGGCGCAGGCGGCCCGGCACTCATCCGGGGTCAGCCGGTGGTCCTCCGGATGGCGGTGTAGCAGCTGGGTGGCGTCGATCGCCATCGGGCTGTCGAGGAAGACGGGCACGTTCGACAGCCGGCCCCGGCGCTTGAGCCGGTCGAAGTGGTAGAGGAGCGACTGCGTCCGCCCGACCGCGAAGGCGGGGATCACCACCGTGCCGCCGCGCTTCACGGTTCTCAGGACGATCTCCGCCAGGGCCTCCTCGGGATCGGCCCGGTCGTGCCGGCGATCGCCGTAGGTCGACTCGACGACGAGGTAGTCGGCCTCGTGGATGGCGGTCGGCTCGACCGTCACCGGATCGTCGTAGCGGCCGAGGTCGCCGGAAAAGACCACCCTGGTTCCCGCCCAGGCGAGCTCGACGATCGAGGCGCCGAGGATGTGCCCGGCCCGGTGCAGTCTGGCTGTCGCGCCGCCGTCGAGCACGCGATCGGTATTGAAGTCGAGGGGTATCAGGCGCTCGAGCGCCCGCTCGGCATCGCCAAGCGTGTACAGCGGCAGCGCCGGCTTGTGTTTCGAGAAGCCGTGCCGGTTGGCGAACTCGGCGTCCTTTTCCTGAAGGAATCCGCTGTCGGGCAGGAGGATCTCGCAGAGGTCGCGCGTCGCCGGGGAACAATGGACGCGGCCTGCATAGCCGTCCCGGATCAGGGCGGGGAGGTAGCCCGAGTGGTCGAGATGCGCGTGCGTGAGCACGACCGATCCGATCGTGGCCGGATCCACCGGAAGCGGAGCCCAGTTGCGAAGCCGCAGGATCTTCAATCCCTGGAACAGCCCGCAATCGACGAGGATGCGGCGCGCACCCGACTCCACGAGGTACTTCGAGCCGGTGACGGTACCGGCCCCGCCCAAGAACGTCAGATGCACGGCAATTCCTCGAAGGTCCGGCCGCAGAGCAGCCCTGATTCCGTCTCCACAGCCTATCTCGCCGCGTCCTCGATCGCTTCGATCTCCTCGTCGGAGAGTCCGAAGTGATGGCCGATCTCGTGGATCAGCACATGCTCGACGAGCTCGGCCAGGGGGACGTCGCCGCGCTCGGCCCACTCGTCCAGGATCGGCCGGCGATAGAGATAGACGCGGGATTGCGCGGTCGGCGGATCGCCGAGCGAGCGGTCGGCGAGATCGATGCCGTCATAGAGGCCGGTCAGATCGAACGGGTCCTTGATCCCGAGCGACTCCAGGACCTCTTCGTCGGCGAACTCCTGGACGTGGAAGACGACGTCGCCGACCAGCTGGCGGAACGGGGCCGGCAGACGTTTGAACGCGGCCTCCGCCACCTCGGCGAACTCATCCAGGCCGGGGGCGGGGCGGGCGAAAAGTCCGGTCGCCGGATCGTCAGACGGTGATTGGGGGGAGCGATGGGCCATGGCATGTTGCGATATCCCTCGCTAACGTCGGATGCAAGCATCCGATGGAGAGGCTCATGCGGCCGAAGAAGCTGGAAGGCGTCCAGCGCGTCAACGCGTTCTCGCTCCTGGATGGCTGGACCGAGGTCGCCGGTCGAGACGCCATCAGGAAGACGTTCAAGTTCGGCGACTTCAGCCGCGCCTTCGCGTTCATGACGCGCGTGGCACTCCGGGCCGAGCAGCTCGATCACCATCCCGAATGGTCGAACGTCTACGACAAGGTCGAGGTGACGCTCTCGACCCACGACGCCGGCGGCGTCACCGAGCTGGACGTGGCGCTGGCCCGCTTCATCGACGAGGTGGCGAAGCCGGCGGCGGCGAGCTGACGCGCTATTTCGGCTGCATGCGGAGCGCGCCGTCGAGGCGGATGGTCTCGCCGTTCAGCATCGGGTTGTCGATGATCGCCAGCACCAGCCGGGCGTATTCCTCGGGATGGCCGAAGCGGGTGGGGAAGGGCACGCCCGCCGCCAGCGACTCCTGCACTGCCTGAGGCATGTTGAGCAGCAGCGGCGTGCCGAAGAGGCCGGGCGCGATGGTGCAGACGCGGATGCCGGACCTGGCGAACTCGCGCGCCGCCGGCAGCGTCAGCGCGGCGACGCCGCCCTTGGAGGCGGCATAGGCGGCCTGGCCGATCTGGCCCTCGAAGGCGGCGACAGAGGCGGTGGTGACGACGACGCCGCGCTCGCCGTCCTCCAGCGCCGGCAGCGCCGAGGCGCCGGCCGCGAGCAGCCGCATGATGTTGAAGGTGCCGATCAGGTTGACCTCGATCACCCGGCGGAAGTCGGCCAGCGCCAGCGGCCCTTCGCGGCCGACGATGCGGGCGGCCGGTGCGATCCCGGCACAGGCGACGGCGACCCGGGCCGCCCCGTGGGCCTTGGCTGCGGCGGCGACCGCGGCCTCGGTCGACGCGGCGTCGGAGACGTCGCAGCCTTGCGCGATGCCGCCGATCTCCCTGGCCACCGCCTCGGCCGCATCCTTGTTGAGATCGAAGACCGCAACCCTGGCCCCCGCCTTTGCCAAAGCCAGCGCCGTCGCCGCGCCGAGGCCGGAGCCGCCGCCGGTGACGATCGCGGCGTGTCCTTGGAGTTTCATGGTCTCTCTCCCGTGCTGATTTGGCGGCTATAGCCGAGACGATGGCTACGAGGCAATTCGTAACCCTCCCTCATGCGAAGCGAGGTCGGCACAGGCTTAGTGGCTGCAACGCTCCTCGCTGCGCTCGGCCCCCACCCTCGCCCTCCCCAGGCAAAGCCGGGGGAGGGGGCCGAGGTGCGGTCTTCGCCGTGTGAATTGCGTAAGTTTGATCGGGACTCTGCCGACGCGCGCGGGCGAACCACGCTGCATCGGCGATCGGTGCCGCGTCGGGATCCGACGCGGCCGCCGCTTCGATCTCTTCGTCGGTGAGCGCATTGACGCGCTTCAAGTCGGTCCGGTCTTTCGGCAGGCGCAGTTTGCCGCCGGCCAGCATCTTGAAGACCTTGCCATCGATCAGACGCGCCCGGGTGATGCGAGACTTCATCGTTGTCGCGACCGGCGTCGTCGCAGTGGTGAGACGAAGTGATGTTACTCCGCCAGCTCCACCAGCGCCGTGCCTTCCTCGACCTGCTCGCCGGCGGCGTAGCGGACGGCGGCGACGGTGCCGGCGCGGGGTGCCTTGACCGTGTGCTCCATCTTCATCGCTTCCAGGACCACCAGCGGCTGGCCCTTCTCGACCGTGTCGCCGGGCTTGACCAGGACCTGGACCAGCTTCCCCGGCATCGGCGCCATCAGATGGCCGGCGGCGGCCGCATCCAGGCCGGAGCCGGCAAGGGGATCGACAAGCGTGAGGCGCCGCGCGCCGTCGCGGTCGAAAACGGTCGCCTCGTCGCCGACGAAGACGACGCGGGCCGATGTGGCGACGCCGTCGAGCGTGACTGCGAGGCGGCCGTCGTTGCCGTCCGCGATGGTCGCAGCGACGGCGCTGCCGGGAAGATCGAGCCGGTAGCCGCCGGAATCGAAGTGAGCCGTGACCGTCACCGCGCGCTCGCCGTCCATCCACGGGAAGCGCGCCAGGCCCGGCTCGTTCGGCCGCCAGCCGGAGACCTGGGCCCAGGGCGAATGCGGGTCGGCGGACCGGGCCGCCTCAGCGGCGCGGGCGGCGCCGATCGCCTGGAGCCGCGCCAGGGTCGCCAGTGCGACCACGCGGTCCGAGGCCGGCGTCTCCGCCGGGATGACCTCGGTGCCATGGCGGCCGAGGAAGCCGGTGTCGACTTCGCCCGCGACGAAGGCAGGATGCTCGGCCAGCCGCTTCAGGAAATCGGCGTTGGTGGCGAGCCCGACGATTTCGACCTGGCCGAGCGCCGCCGCCAACCGCCGCGCGCAGGCGGCGCGATCCTCCGCATGCACGACCAGCTTGGCGATCATCGGGTCGTAGTGGATGCCGATGCTGTCGCCCGGGCCGACGCCGGTGTCGATGCGGACGTCGTCGGTGGCGTCGGGAAATCTGAGGTGATGCAGCGTGCCGGTCTGCGGCAGGAAGTCCCGGGCCGGGTCCTCGGCGTAGAGGCGGACCTCCATGGCATGGCCCTTGAGCGGGATCTCGGCTTGGGTCAGCGGCAGCGGCTCGCCGGCGGCGACGCGGAGCTGCCACTCGACCAGGTCCTGGCCGGTGATCATCTCGGTCACCGGGTGCTCGACCTGGAGGCGGGTGTTCATCTCCATGAAGTAGAAGCGCTCGCCCTCGGCGATGAACTCGACCGTGCCGGCGCCGCGATATTCGACCGCACGCGCGGCGGCGACCGCGGCCTCGCCCATCTCGCGCCGGCGGGCCTCGGTCATGCCGGGCGCCGGCGCCTCCTCCAGCACCTTCTGGTGGCGGCGCTGGATCGAGCAGTCGCGCTCATGCAGGTAGACGGCGTTGCCGTGGCCGTCGGCGAAGACCTGGATCTCGATGTGCCGCGGCCGGATCAGGTATTTTTCGACCAGCACGCGGTCGTCGCCGAAGGATGAGGCCGCCTCGCGCTTGGCCGAGGCCAGCGCGCCCGAGAAGACCGCCGCATGCTCGACGATGCGCATGCCCTTGCCGCCGCCGCCGGCGGACGCCTTGATCAGAACCGGGAAGCCGATGCGCTTGGCCTCGGCCTGCAGCTTCGCCTCGTCCTGGTCGTCGCCGTGGTATCCCGGCACCAGCGGCACCCGGGTTTTTTCCAGGAGCGCCTTGGCGGCTGACTTCGAGCCCATGGCGCGGATGGCCGAGGCCGGCGGGCCGACGAAGACGATGCCGGCGGCTTCGCAGGCCTCGGCGAAGTCGGCGTTCTCCGAAAGGAAGCCGTAGCCGGGATGGATCGCCTCGACGCCGGTGCGTTTCGCCACGTCGAGGATGCGGTCGATGCGGAGATAGCTGTCGCGGGCCGGCGCCGGGCCGATCGGCCAGGCTTCATCGCAAGCGCGCACGTGACGGGCGTCGCGATCGGCCTCTGAATAGACGGCGACGGTGCGGAGCCCGAGCCGCCTCGCCGTCCGCGCCACCCGGCAGGCGATCTCGCCGCGATTGGCGATGAGCAGGCTCCTCAGCATCTAGGGCGCTTCCAGCGCCGGCAGCGCCTCCACGATGCCGAGCAGCAGGTGATAGCCGGTCGATCCGGGCATGGCGGCGTTCACCACCTGGAGCCGGCGGTCGAGATGCTCGTTCCAGCGGCCGTCCTCGTGCAGGTAGCGGTCGAACATGAAGCGGACGTGGCGGGCGAGCTCGAGCCTCAGATGCGGGCGCTGGGCATAGGCCTTCAGGCACTCGGTCAGCGGCCACATGCGCTTCTTGTCGTTGATCGTCCGGCCGTAGCGGTCGACCTCGTCGTAGACGCCGCCGTACTGCGCATCGAGGCCGTGGCCGCGGGCGAATTCGAACAGCTTGTCGGCGGCTGCCTTCGCGTCGTCGCGCTGGAAGCGCATGGCGAAGCGGTTGAGCAGCCATGACCATTCGAAATGATGCCCGGGCTCGACGATGTGGCCGCGCTGGGGATCGGGCGTCCAGTCGGCGCGGAAATATTCGCCGAGCGTGCGGCCGTCGAAGAACTTGGTGAGGAACATGTCGACGATCCGGTCCGCCTCCTCGCGATAGCGGGGCGAGGGCGCGGCCTGGTCCAGTGCCATCAGGCCTTCCAGCAGGTGCATGTGCGGATTCTGCAGGCGCAGTCCCGGCAGCACGTTCCAGGCCTCGTCGGCAGCGACGTGGTAGCCGCCGTGACGGCCGTCATGCAGCTTGGCCTTGAGCACTTCCAGCGTGTCGTCGGCAGCGCCCAGCGCGGTCACGTCGCCGGTGGCGCGGTGATAGTAGGCAAGCGCGAAGAGGATGAAGGCGTGGCCGTAGAAGTCCTTGCGTCCGTCCAGCTTCTGGCCGTCCTGGGCGACAGTGAAGTACCAGCCGCCGTTCCGGCGGTCGCGGTAGTGGCGCATCAGGAAGGCGTAGCCGTCGCGCGCCGCCCGCTCATTGTCGCCGCGATGGCCCATCAGACAGGCCTGGCTGTAGCAGTAGATCTGCCGGCATTGCACGACCAGCCGCTTGTATCCCAGCTCGTAGGGGGTCAGGTCCGGCTGCAGGCGCTCGTGGAAGCCGCCATGCTTCGTGTCCCAGCCATGCGTGCGCCAGATCGGCAGGTGCTTGTCGAATAGCCAGGTGCGGGCCCGGGCGGCGAGGGCGGGATCGGAGGTCATCCGCGGACCCAGTTGGGCTTCCGCTTGTCGAGGAAGGCCCCGATGCCTTCGCGGCCCTCGGCCGTGGCGCGGCGCCTGGCGATCAGGGCGGCGGTCTCCCGCATCACCGCCTCGTCGATCGGGCGGTGGGCGACGTCGCGCACCAGCTTCTTCGCCGCGCCTTGAGCCTCCGGGCCGCCCTGGAGGAACTCGCCGACCAGCCGTTCGACCGCGGCATCCAGCTCCTCGAGCGGCACCACCTCGTGCACGAGGCCGATGCGGCGGGCCTCGTCGGCCTTGAAGCGCTCGCCCGAGACCGCGTAGCGACGCATGGCGCGGGGACCGATGGCGGCGGTGACGTAGGGGCCGATGGTCGCCGGCGCCAGCCCGATCTTCACTTCCGACAGAGAGAAGATCGCACCCTCGGCGGCGACGGCGACGTCGCAGCACGAGACCAGGCCGACGCCGCCGGCGAAGACCGCGCCCTGGATGCGGCAGATCACCGGCTTCGGCAGGATGTCGAGGGTCTTCAGCATCACCGCCAGGCGGTAGGCGTCCTCCTGGTTCTCCGTCTCGGTCAGCGTCCCCTGCTTTCGCATCCAGTTGAGGTCGCCGCCGGCGGAGAAGCTCTTGCCGTTGGAGGCGAGCACCATCACGCGGGCCTTGGGATCGGTCGCCACCCGCTCGAAGGCCGAGCGCAGCTCCTCGATCAGCACCTCGTTGAAGGCGTTGTGGATCTCCGGGCGGTTGAGCGTGACGGTGGCGACGCCGCGGGCATCGGTCGAGTGCAGGACGATGGGTTCGCTCACGGACAGGGCCTCACATGCGAAAGACGCCGAACCGCGTCTCCGGGATCGGCGCGTTCAGCGAGGCCGAGATGCCGAGGCCGAGCGCCATCCGCGTGTCCACCGGATCGAGCACGCCGTCGTCCCAAAGCCGCGCGCTGGCATAGTAGGGATGGCCCTGGGTCTCGTATTGCCGGCGGATCGGCGCCTTGAACGCCTCCTCCTCGGCGGCCGGCCAGGTGCCGCCCTTGGCCTCCAGGTTGTCGCGGCGAACCTGCGCCAGCACGGCCGCGGCCTGCTCGCCGCCCATCACCGAGATGCGGGCGTTCGGCCACATCCACAGCAGCCGCGGCTGGAAGGCGCGCCCGCACATGCCGTAGTTGCCGGCGCCGAAGCTGCCGCCGATCAGCACGGTGAACTTCGGCACCTGAGCGCAGCTGACCGCGGTCACCAGCTTGGCGCCGTCCTTGGCGATGCCGCCGGATTCGTACTTCCTGCCGACCATGAAGCCCGAGATGTTCTGCAGGAACACCAGCGGGATCTTCCGCTGGCAGCAGAGCTCGATGAAATGCGCGCCCTTCAGCGAGGATTCCGAGAACAGGATGCCGTTGTTGGCGACGATGCCGACCGGATATCCGAGGATCCGGGCGAAGCCGCAGACCAGGGTGGCGCCATAGCGCGCCTTGAACTCGTCCAGACGCGAGCCGTCGACCAGGCGGGCGATGACCTCGCGCACGTCGTAGGGGGTGCGGAGGTCGGGCGGGACCACGCCGTAGAGCTCGGCCGGGTCGTAGCGCGGGTCCTCCGGGCTGGCGACGTCCAGCGGGTTCGCCTTGGCCCGGTTCAGATTGCCGACGATGGTCCTGGCGATGCCGAGCGCATGGGCGTCGTCCTCGGCGAAGTGATCGGCGACGCCGGAAATCCGGGTATGGACGTCGGCGCCGCCCAGATCCTCGGCGGTCACCACCTCGCCGGTCGCGGCCTTCACCAGCGGCGGGCCGGCGAGGAAGATCGTGCCCTGGCCCTTGACGATGATGGTCTCGTCCGACATCGCCGGGACATAGGCACCGCCGGCGGTGCAGCTGCCCATGACCACGGCGATCTGGGGGATGCCGGCGGCCGAGAGGGTCGCCTGGTTGTAGAAGATGCGGCCGAAATGGTCGCGGTCGGGGAAGACGTGGTCCTGGTTCGGCAGGTTGGCGCCGCCGGAATCGACCAGATAGATGCAGGGAAGCCGGTTCTCCCGCGCGATCTCCTGGGCGCGGAGATGCTTCTTCACGGTCACCGGGTAGTAGGTGCCGCCCTTGACCGTGGCGTCGTTGGCGATGACCACGCATTCGCGGCCCGAGACCCGGCCGATGCCGGTCAGGATGCCGCCGGCCGGCACGTCGTCGTCATAGAGGCCGTGGCCGGCGAGCTGGGAGAGCTCGAGGAAGGGCGATCCCGTATCCAGCAGCGTGCGGACGCGGTCCCGCGGCAGCAGCTTGTTGCGGCCGAGATGCCGGGCGCGGGCCTGCTCGCCGCCGCCCTGGCTGATCCGGCCCACCAGCGCCTTCAGGTCATCGACCTGGACCCGCATCGCCTCGATATTGCGGCGGAACTCGTCCGAGCGCGGGTTGATCTGGGAGGCGATGACGCTCATGCGGCGGGTCGGCTCACCACCCGCCGGTCTCGAGCCAGCGGTCGATCTGCTCCAGGCGGTCGTGGCCCCAGAAGGGCTCGCCATCGACGATGAAGAAGGGGGAGCCGAAGACGCCGAGCTGGATGGCGCGGTCGGTCTCGGCCCGCAGCTTCTCCTTGATCGCCGGATCGTTGATGCCGGCCAGCACCGCCTTCGGGTCGACGCCGACCTTGCTGGCGATCTCCGCGGCCGCCTCCGCGGTCTCCGGCGGCTGTCCCTCGCCGAAGATCCGGTGGTAGACCGCCTTGGCATAGGCGCGGGCCTTGCCCGGGTCGCCGGCGTCGAGGAAATAGAAGGCGCGCGCGGCCGCCACCGACAGGAACGGAAATTTCGCCGGAATCTGGAACGGGACCCCGATCTCGCGGGCCGAGCGCTCCATGTCGCGACGGGCATAGGTTCCCTTGAGCGGCTGATCCATCAGCGGCTGCCCCCCGGTCACCTTGAAGACGGCGCCAAGGAGGAACGGCTTCCAGGCCGCCGACCGCCGGTGGTTCTCGGCCAGCTTGTCGATCCGCTGGGCGGCCAGGTAGCCGTAGGGCGAGGAGAAGTCGAACCAGAATTCGATCGGCTGCGGCATCCGGGTGTTTCTCCTCTCCTATCGGTCGTTTCATAGCCGCTTTCGGGGTTGCGCGGAAGTCTTCCGCCGTGGAGTTGCAAGCGCTTGACCCGCACCGCGGCTCCGTCGACACTAGCTCCGCCGCCGACCGGACCCATAAGCCCAAGAACGATCGTGCCGTCCGGAAGGCCAAGACCTTAGAGAAGACTCAAATCCCGGGAGGGGGCGATGCCCACCACTGTGTCGATGACCGTCAACGGCAAGAAGGTGTCCGGCTCGATCGAGCCAAGGACGCTGCTGGTCCAGTTCATCCGCGAGACCCTCGGTCTCACCGGAACCCATGTCGGCTGCGATACCAGCCAGTGCGGCTCCTGCGTCGTCCACGTCGACGGCAAGTCGGTGAAGAGCTGCACCATCCTGGCAGCCCAGGCCGAGGGCAGCGACGTGCTGACCATCGAAGGCGTCGCCAAGGACGGTAAGCTGCACCCGATGCAGGAAGCCTTTCGCGAGAACCACGGCCTGCAATGCGGCTTCTGCACGCCCGGCATGGTGATGAGCGCGCTCGACCTGGTGAAGAACAACAAGAACCCGAGCGAGCAGCAGATCCGCGACTGGCTCGAGGGCAACATCTGCCGCTGCACGGGCTATCACAACATCGTCAAGGCGATCGCCGCCGGTGCCAAGGCGATGGCGTAAAGCCACGCCGGTGCCGTCGACCGAACAAAGATAAAGATGAGGGAGAGACCGCCATGGCAGATATGGGGATCGGCGTTTCGGTAAAACGCCGCGAGGACGCGCGTTTCCTCACCGGAAACGGCACCTATACCGACGACATCAACCGGCACGGGCAGACGCATGCGATCATCGTCCGCTCGCCGCATGCCCACGCCAGGATCAAGAAGATCAACCAGGCGAAGGCCAAGGCCATGCCCGGCGTCGTCGCCATCTTCACCGGCGAGGACATGAAGGTCGGCAGCCTGCCCTGCGGCTGGCTGATCAAGAACCAGGACGGCTCCAACATGGTCGAGCCGGGCCATCCGCCGATCGCCCAGGGCAAGGTGCGTCATGTCGGCGATCCCGTGGTCGTCGTCGTCGCCGAGACCCGGCAGCAGGCCCTGGAGGCCGCCGAGGCGGTGACCGTCGACTACGAAGTGCTGCCGTCGGTGTCCTCGCTGAAGGCGGCGACCAAGGCCGGCGCGCCGCTGGTGTGGGACGAGGCCAAGGGCAACATCTGCTACGACTGGGCGCTCGGCGACAAGGCGGCGGTCGATGCCGCCTTCGCTGGGGCGCACAAGATCGTCAAGATCGACCTGGTCAACAACCGGCTGATCCCGAACGCGATGGAGCCCCGGGCCGCCATCGGCGACTTCGACAAGGCGACCGGCGACTACACGCTCTACACCACCAGCCAGAACCCGCACGTCATCCGCCTCCTGATGGGCGCCTTCGTGCTGTCGATCCCGGAATCGAAGCTGCGCGTGGTCGCCCCCGACGTCGGCGGCGGCTTCGGCTCGAAGATCTATCACTATGCCGAGGAGGCGATCGTCACCTGGGGCGCCGGCCAGCTCAAACGGCCGATCAAGTGGACCGCCGAGCGCAGCGAAAGCTTCATGTCGGACGCGCATGGCCGCGACCACGTGACCCATGCCGAGCTGGCGCTCGACAAGGACGGCAAGTTCTTAGCCCTGAAGGCCGAGACGCTGGCCAACATGGGCGCCTATCTCTCGACCTTTGCGACCTGCGTGCCGACTTACCTGCACGCGACCCTGCTGGCCGGCGTCTACACCACGCCCGCGATCTGGTGCAACGTGAAGGCGGTGTTCACCAACACCGTGCCGGTCGACGCCTATCGCGGCGCCGGGCGGCCGGAGGCGACGTTCCTCTTGGAGCGCATCGTCGACATCGCGGCGCGCGAGATGAAGATGGACCCGGCCGAGATCCGCCGGAAGAACTTCATCCAGACCAGCCAGTTCCCCTACCAGACGCCGGTGGCCCTCCAATACGACACCGGCAACTACGACGCCACGCTCGACATGGCGTTGAAGATGATCGACTACAAAGGCTTCGCCGGCAGGAAGGCCGCGGCAGCCGCCAAGGGCAAGCTCCGCGGCATCGGCGTCTCCTGCTACATCGAGGCCTGCGGCATCGCGCCCTCGGCGGTGGTGGGCTCGCTCGGCGCCCGCGCCGGCCTCTATGAATGCGCCAATGTGCGCGTGCATCCGACCGGCTCGGTCTCGATCTTCACCGGCAGCCACAGCCACGGCCAGGGCCACGAGACCACCTTCGCCCAGGTGGTGGCGGAGAAGCTCGGGATTCCCTCGGAGCAGATCGAGATCGTGCACGGCGACACCGCCAAGGTGCCGTTCGGCATGGGCACCTACGGCTCGCGCTCGATCGCGGTCGGCGGCGCGGCGCTGGTCAAGGCGCTCGACAAGATCATCCTCAAGGGCCGGAAGATCGCGGCCCACCTTATGGAGGCGTCGGAGAAGGACGTCGAGTTCAAGGACGGCAAGTTCACGGTGGCCGGCACCGACAAGGCCAAGACCTTCGGCGAGGTGGCGCTGACCGCCTATGTGCCGCACAACTACCCGATCACCGAGCTCGAGCCCGGCCTCGAAGAGCAGGCCTTCTATGACCCGCTCAACTTCACCTATCCGTCTGGCTGCTACATCGCCGAGGTCGAGATCGACAAGGACACCGGCACGCTCGAGATCATGCGCTTCGTCGCTTCCGACGACTTCGGCAAGATCATCAACCCGATGATCGTCGAGGGCCAGGTCCATGGCGGCATCGCCCAGGGCCTCGGCCAGGCGCTGCTGGAGAGCTGCGTCTACGACAAGGACGGCCAGCTCCTGACCGGCTCCTACAACGACTACTGCATGCCGCGGGCGGACGACTTCCCGAACTTCGACGTGCAGCACACCGACAAGCCGACGCCGTGCACGCACAACCCGTTGGGCGTGAAGGGCTGCGGCGAGGCGGGCGCGATCGGCGCGCCGCCGGCGGTGATGAACGCGATCTGCAACGCGCTCGGCGTCGTCCACATGGACATGCCGGCGACGCCGGAAAAGATTTGGCGGGCGGCGAACGCCCACATGGCCCGCGCGGCCGAGTAAGCGGAGGGATCCTCACATGTATAATTTCGAATATCAGAAGGCCGGCTCGGTCGCCGACGCCGCCAAGGCGGCGACCGGCGAGGCGAAGATCGTCGCGGGCGGCATGACGCTGATCCCGACGCTCAAGCTTCGCCTCGCCTCGCCCTCCAAGCTGGTCGACCTCGGCGGGATCAAGGATCTGGTCGGGATCAAGGCCGAGGGCGGCGGCGTCACCATCGGCGCCATGACCACGCATGCGGCGGTGGCGAACTCGGCCGAGGTCAAGAAGGCGATCCCGGCCCTGGCCGACCTCGCCGAGGGCATCGGCGATCCGGCCGTCCGCAACCGCGGCACCATCGGCGGCTCGGTCGCCAACAACGACCCGGCCGCCGACTACCCGGCCGCCTGCGTGGCGCTCGGCGCCACCATCGTCACCAACAAGCGCAAGATCGCCGCCGACGACTTCTTCACCGGCCTGTTCGAGACGGCTCTGCAGGAGGGCGAGATCGTGACATCCATCTCCTTCCCGGCGCCGGAGAAGGCCGCCTACCAGAAGTTCCGCAACCCGGCATCGCGCTACGCGCTGGTCGGCGTCTTCGTCGCCAAGACCAAGGCCGGCGTCCGCGTCGCCGTCACCGGCGCCGGCGAGGGGGGCGTGTTCCGCAAGAAGTCGTTCGAGGACGCGCTGTCGAAGAACTTCTCGGCCGCCGCGCTCGACGGCATCAAGGTCGATGCCAAGGGCCTGAATTCCGACATCCACGCCTCGGCCGACTACCGGGCGCACATCATCTCCGTGATGGCGAAACGGGCGGTCGCGGCTGCCAAATAAGCCGCTTTCGTCTGGGAGCCTGAAGACGGCGCCGGGTCCCTCCGGCGCCGTTTTTCTTTGGGTGGTTACTTTATCGCAGAGCTCAGCGCCGCCGCGGCGACCGGCGTCGGGAGGAAGAGGCGCCGGGCGCGCGCCGGGAACGAGATGAAGCCGAAGCCCCGGTAGAACGCCGCCGCCGGCTCGTCCTTGGCCTCGACTACGATGGCGAAGACGGCGACCGAGCGGCTGGCGTCGAGGATGCGGCGCACGGCATCGGCCAGAAGCAGCTCGCCGATACGCCGGCCCCGGACGCGCAGATCGCGGGCGAGCCGGCCGATCAGAGCGGCCGGGATGGCATCGTAGCGCGGCAGCTTGCGCGAGACCTCCTCGGGCAGGTCATCGAGCGAGAAGGTGAAGGTGCTGAGGCTGTAGAAGCCGACGACGCCGAGATCGCCGTCGACCGCGACGAACACGCGCGCGATGTTGCGCTTCTCGTCCTGGCTGGCGCGGTGGCGGAGCCAGTCGTCGAGCGCCGGCTGGCCTGAGGAGAAGCCGGACCGGTCATGGTGCCGGCCGAGCGGCTCGATGACCGGCGGCAAGGCCGCTCAGCCGAAGAGGTTGCGGTGGCGCTTCAAGGCCGCGACCAGCCGGGCCGCCGGCTTCGGCGGGTTCAGCACGGCGTCGAGGAAGGCCTCGCGGTCGGCGCCGGCCAGGACCATGCGCTCATGGTCTTCCAGCACGCGCTTCGCACCCTCATAGGCGAGGTCCCCGGCGGCCAGGCCGGAGACCGACATGGCGCGCTGGATCATCTGCTTGGCCGAGGGCGCGATGCGCAGCTCGATGCGCTCGGTCTTGCGTTCGCGCTCCGGCGGCTTGCGCGAGCGGCGGGAAAGTGAGGGCATTGGTCGGGTCTCCTTGCTCGCCACTATGTACGGCAGGACACCGTGCGAAACAAGAAGCAGGCGAGAGCAGTTCCGGGCGCCCGGGCCATTGCCGGACGGCGGCGCTCCCCAGAAAACGACGCCGGTCCGTCGGCGGATGAGCCGACGGACCGGCGGGGTCGTGGCGACGGAGGATGCTACGCCGCGCGGACGTCGCGAAGGAACGACTCGACGCGCTCTCTTAGCATCTCGCCACTCTTGCTGAGCTCGCCGGCCGAGACCAGCACCTGGCCCGCCGCAGCTCCGGTCTTCGCCGCCGCCTTGTTGACGCCGATGATGGTGGTGGAGACCTCCTGGTTTCCCTTCGCTGCCTGCTGGACGTTGCGGGCGATCTCCTGGGTCGCAGCACCCTGTTCCTCGACCGCGGAGGCGATGGAGGTCGCCGTCTCGTTGACCCTGCCGATGGTGTCGGTCACGCCCTGGATCGACTGCACCGAGACGGCCGTCGCTTCCTGGATCGTGCGGATCTGCGTGGCGATCTCCTCGGTCGCCTTGGCCGTCTGGTTGGCCAGGGCCTTGACCTCGGAGGCGACGACCGCGAAGCCCTTGCCGGCTTCGCCGGCCCTGGCCGCTTCGATCGTGGCGTTCAAGGCCAGCAGGTTGGTCTGCCCGGCGATGTCGTTGATCAGCTTGACCACGTCGCCGATCTTCTGTGCCGAGCTCACCAGGTTCTGCACCTGCTGGTTGCTGGAATTTGCCTGCTGAACCGCCGCGTTGATCATGCCGCTCGACTGCGCCACCTGCTGGCCGATCTCCCTGATCGAGGCGGACAGCTCCTCGGTGGCGGAGGCGACCGTCTGCACGTTCTGGGTGGCCTGCTCCGAGGCCGTCGCGACCGTGGTCGACTGCCGCGCCGTCTCCTCCGTGGTGGCTGCCATCGCCTCCGCGGTCGACTGCAGCTGCGACGCCGCCGAGGAGACCGAGTTCACCACCTCGCCGACCAGCTTCTCGAAGCTGCCGACGCTGGCCTCGATCTTCCGGCCGCGCGCGAGCTGGCGCTCCTGCGCGGCCTGCTGCTCGGTGCGCAGACGCTCGGCCTCGATCATGTTGTCCCTGAACACCTGGACCGAGTTCGCCATCGCGCCGATCTCGTCTTTCCGCTCGCTGGCCGGAATCGGGGCGTCGAGATCCCCATCGGCGAGCCGGCGCATCGTGGTCGTCATCGCGACGACGGGCATCGAAATGCCGCGGCCGATCAGCCAGCCGCCGAACAGGCTGAGGGCGAAAATGAGGACCGCGATGCCGACGGCGTAGCGGATCACGCGTCGGACCTGCTCGCGGAACTGGGTGATGTCGACGATCGCCTCGGTGACGCCGGTGATCTTGCCGCTGAAGTCGCGCAGTGGTGCCGCGTAGGACGCGAGTACGCGACCCTCGACCAGTATCGTCGCGATCGAGGGCTCGCCGTTGAGGGCCGCGGCGAGCCCGTCGGCGGAGTGGATCTGCGGAAGATCGGCCGTCTTCGCGCGCACGCCCCACTGGCCGTCGGCGGCCAGCATCTGGACGCGCAAGTCGTTCCCTAACGACGACTGGATCGTCTGGAGCGTTCTATCGGAGAGGCCAAGGCCGATCTGCACCAATCCGATCACCTTGCCGTCGCGCACGACCGGTGCGCTGCCGCGCATCGCAATCGTGCTGCCGCTCTCGCCGCCTTCGAGGCCGGCGACAGGCTGTCCGGTGCGGAACGATGCGGCAATGGTCGGCACGGCGGTATCGTCGTCGCCGAAGCGAGGCGGGTTATGGGCGCGGAAGAAGTTCATGCCCGGCGGTGTGTGAAGATGGAAGCGCTCGTAGCCGTAACGGCCCTTCAGCTCCTTGAACACCGGCACCAGCATCGTGGCGGCGAGCGCGCGGTCGGTCCCGGAGATGGACTGGCTGACGATCGGCAGGGCCGCCATCGCCGTCGCGAGCTCCAGCGACGCCTGGCTGGCGCGGTCGAGTTCACGCGTGAGCTGGTCGGAAGCGCTGCGCAGAACGCTGCGTTCGTTGTCGGCTATGCTGTTGTCGTAGATTGCGACGGCACCCGTCAGCAGCAGGCCGGAAATCAGCACCGCCAGCGATGTGGTCGTCGCAATGATCCGTGTCCTCAGGTTCATCTCACCGCCCTCCGGTCGCGGGCGCTGGCCGATTTCCCAGATGCCTCGGATCGGCGCCACTGCAAGTTCTCTTCGACATGACAACGGTTCTCCACTTTTGAATTGCGGTCCGATGGGCGTACCGAAAATGCCATTCGGCGGTGACCGCGGGCTCCCTACGAAAGTATGAGCCGCGGTCTCCCGGCTCGGGTGGCAACTGCCAGAAAACGACGCCGGTCCGTCGGCGGATGAGCCGACGGACCGGCGGGGTCGTGGGGCGGGAGGGAACTACGCCGCGCGAACCTTCGTCAGGAACTGGTCGACCTGGCCGCGGAGAGCCTCGGCCTGCCTGGAGAGCTCGCTGGCCGCGCCCAGCACCTGGCTCGCCGCCGAACCGGCTTCGCCGGCCGCACGGGTGACGCCGGTGATGTTCGACGACACCTC
>CAMBVS010000033.1 GCA_945871425.1 Rhizobium sp. Q54
TGGCCGGCGGCGACCAGCGCGTCGTTCACGTTGAGCGCGGCGGCGTTGGGTTGCTCCAGCCAAATCTCGGCGAGGTAACGCCCATATTTCTCGCGGCGATCTTTGATGGTCTGCAGCAGGACTTCTTTTACTCATCCCGCCGATCACGCTTCTCGGCCTGCAGTTCGCCGTCCTGATCGGCGGCGCGGTGGTGACCGAGCGCGTCTTCGCCCGCGCGGGCTTAGGCTCGATGCTGATCGACGCGGTGCTGACCAAAGACATCCCGCTGGTCCAGGGCTTGGTCGTCTACACCACCACCGCGTATATCGTGATCAACCTCCTGCTCGAGCTGCTCTACGGCATCGTCGACCCGCGCATCCGCTCGAGGCGCGCATGAGCACCGCCGCGATCCTGCCGCCGCGCCGCCTGATCGCCCGCACGCTCGGCGCGCCCGGCGCCATGGCCGGCTCGGTCATCCTCGTCGTCCTGGTGATCGGCGCCGTCTTCGCCTCCCTGCTTTCGCCGTACGACCCGAACGCGACGCGCGTCTGCCCCAGGCTCGCCGCTCCGTCGCTGGCGCACCTCTTCGGCTGCGACCTCTTCGGCCGCGACATCTTCAGCCGCATCCTCCACGGCGCGCAGCTCTCGCTCGCCGTCGGCCTGCTCACGGTCGCGATCAGCCTCGTCGCCGGCACGATCTTCGGCATGGTGATCGCCTTCCTCGGCGGCCGGATCGACCGCATCGGCGTGCGCATGCTCGACGTGATGCTGGGATTCCCGGCGATCGTGCTGGCGATCCTGATCGTCGCCGTGCTCGGCGTCGGCGCCTTCAACGCCGCACTCGCCGTCGGCATCTCCGGCATTCCGCGCATCGCGCGGGTGGTGCGCTCGGCGACGCTGACCCTGGTCGGCCGCGAGTTCGTCGACTCCGCCCGCGCCGTCGGCGCCGGCCAGACGCGGATCCTGCGCCGGCACCTGCTGCCCAACCTGATGCCGATCGTGATCGTGCTGGGATCGCTCGATCTCGGCACTGCGATCCTGTCGACGGCGACGCTCTCCTTCCTCGGCCTCGGCGCCCAGCCGCCGCAGGCCGAATGGGGGGCGATGCTGAGCGCCGGCCGCGAGTTCATGCGCTACGCCCCCTGGACCATGATCTTCCCGGGCCTCGCCCTCTTCCTCGCCGTGATGTCGGTCAACCTGGTCGGCGACCGGCTGAGCCACATCCTCGATCCGCGCGCGAGCAAGCATGACTGACGCGCCGCTGCTGGCCGTCGAGGGCCTGAGCGTGGCGATGGGCGGCGTTCCGGTGCTGGAGGACGTCTCCTTCTCGATCGCGCCGGGAGAGACGCTCGGCCTGGTCGGCGAGTCCGGCTGCGGCAAGAGCGTCACGGCGCTGTCGATCATGCGGCTCCTGCCCGATCCGCCGGGGCGCATCACCGCCGGGCGCATCCTGTTCGACGGCGTCGACATGACGTCGCTCGACATCAAGGCGCTCCGCGCCATCCGCGGCGACCGCATCGGCATGATCTTCCAGGAGCCGATGACCTCGCTGAACCCGGTCTTCACCATCGGCGACCAGATCGGCGAGAGCCTGATCGTCCATCGCGGCCTCTCCGGCGCCGCCGCCCGCGCCGAGACCGCCCGCCTGCTCGACCTCGTCGGCATCCCGGCGGCGAAGAAGCAGCTCGGCCGCTATCCGCACGAGCTGTCAGGCGGCCAGCGCCAGCGGGTGATGATCGCGATCGCCCTCGCCTGCTCACCACGCCTGCTGATCGCCGACGAGCCGACCACCGCGCTCGACGTCACCGTGCAGGCGCAGATCCTCGACCTGATCGGCCGCCTTCGCGTCGAGTTCGGCATGGCGGTGCTGCTGATCACCCACGACCTCGGCGTCGTCGCCGAGTTCTGCGACCGCGTCGCCGTCATGTATGCCGGCCGCCTGGTCGAGGAGGCGCCGTCGGCCCGGCTCTTCGCCAACCCGCGCCACCGCTACACCGAGGCGCTGCTCCACACCATGCCGGCGGCGAACCCGCCCGGGCGCAAGCTGCCGTCGATCTCGGGCGCCGTGCCGGCGCCTGCCGATCGCGGCGCCGGCTGCATCTTCGCCCCCCGCTGCGGCTTCGCGCTCCCTCGCTGCGCCAGCGAGCTGCCGCCGCTCACCGACCCGCCGCATCGGCTCCGCTGCTGGAACCCGGCCGCATGAGCGCGCTCCTCGAGGTCACCGATCTCAAGACCCACTACGCCTCGGGCGGCACCACCATCCGCGCCCTCGACGGGGTGAGCTTCACGCTTGCCGAGGGCGAGGTGCTGGGCATCGTCGGCGAGTCCGGCTGCGGTAAGTCCACGCTCGGGCGCACCATCCTCCGCCTGGTCGAGCCGACATCCGGCAGCATCCGCTTCCAGGGCGAGGACATCACCCGGCTCGGCCGCCGCGCCATGATCCAGCGCCGCCGCCAGATGCAGGTGGTGTTCCAGGACCCGTTCGGCTCGCTCAACCCGCGCCACCGCGTCGGCGAGATCGTGGTCGAGCCCTTGGAGGTGCATGGCATCGGCGACCGCAGGAGCCGCGCCGCCCGGGTCGCCGAGCTGCTGGCACTGGTCGGCCTTCCGGCGGATGCCGCCGGCCGCTACCCGCACGAGTTCTCCGGCGGCCAGCGCCAGCGCATCGCCATCGCGCGTGCGCTGGTGCTGGAGCCGAAGCTGCTGATCGCCGACGAGCCGGTCTCCGCCCTCGATGTCTCGATCCAGTCGCAGATCATCAACCTGCTCGCCGAGCTGCGCGTCCGCCTCGGCCTCGCCATGCTGTTCATCAGCCACGACCTCTCGGTGATCCGCCACGTCAGCGACCGCATCGCGGTGATGTATCTCGGCCGCATCGTCGAGATCGCGACGACGGCCGAGATCTTCGACAACCCGGCGCATCCCTACACCCGCGCGCTGCTCTCGGCGGTGCCGCACACCGACCCGGCGCGGCGGCGCGAGCGCATCCTGCTGCCCGGCGAGATGCCCGACCCCGCCCACCCGCCCGGCGGCTGCGCCTTCCACACCCGCTGCCACCATGCGCTGCCGCGCTGCGCGGTCGAGCGGCCGCTCCTGACCCTGCGGCCGATCGACGGCGGCGCCGCGCGCGAGGTCGCCTGCCATCTTATTGAAGGGGGTAAGGGTCGCGACGTCTAGGGCTAGCGGACAGCCCTCCGTGTAAGAATGAGGGTCATGGGCTGCTGCCGGTTCGGGTGACACCGAGACTAGGTGTCATGATTGAATCGGAGGTAAAGCATGGGACGTAAGCGGTATGAACAGGAGCTCAGGGTTGAGGCGGTGAGGCTGGTGCGGGAGCGCGGGGTGTCGGTGGCGCAGGCAGCCCGGGACCTGGATCTGCATCCGAACCTTCTGCGCAACTGGATCAAGGCGTTCGCGGCCGATCCCGTGCATGCGGTTCCGGGCCAGGGCCGGATGAAGCCGGAGCAGCTCGAGATCGAGCGTCTGCGGCGCGAGGTCTAGGCCGCCTTAAGCCGCTCGACGCCGAGCCCGATAGGCCGGCAACCAAATCTCTGTCGCCGAGCGGCTCAGCCGGTCGGCCGATCTCGCGCGCACCACCCTTCTCGACGTGTCGCATTCCAAGGAGGACTGGACGCATTGGCTCGCCGCCGCCGGGCTCGACACGCTCGCGGCGCGCGGACCCAGCTTCGACACCTATTTGATGGCGCTGCAGGCCGCCCTCGATGGCGTCGGCGTCGCCATCGGCCTCAGACCCTATGTCGTCGACGACCTTGCGGCAAAGCGGCTGGTGGCGCCGTTCCGTCTCACGGTGCCCAAGCGTCGGGCCTGGTATCTCGCCTATCGCCCGGAGCGGGCCGAGGAAGCGGGACTCGTCGTCTTCCGGTCCTGGCTCCACGAGGTTGCGCGCAGCGGTGCCGGGGCGTGACATCACGCTTGACGAATAGAGTTCTCTGCCATATAGAGTATATAACTCTGCAGAGCAGAGTGATGGAGGACGCGATGCTTCGACGGGTCGGCCAACAGATCTGCAAGAGCCTGCTCACACTGGCCGTCGGCGGGATGGCCGCAGCGGCGGGGGCGGCCCAGGCGGGCAGCCTGACGATCGAGCTGTCCGGGGTCACCAGCACCGCCGGCAATGTCTTCGTCTCGATCTGCGACGAGGCGCGATTCCGCGGCCAGTGCGCGGAGGGTCGCATGGTTCAGGCCGCGCGTGGCATGGTCACGGTCGTCTTCGCCGATCTGGCGCCCGGCCGCTATGCTGCCAAGGCGTTCCACGACGAAAACGACAACCGGAAGCTAGACACGACGGCCGCGGGCATCCCGACCGAAGGTATCGGCTTCAGCAACAACGCGCCCGCCAATTTCGGCCCGGCGCGCTTCGGCGATGCCGCGTTCGAGATGGGCGCGGGCGACCGGAAGATCCGCTTTCGGATCAATTACTGAGGGGGCACGACCGATGACCGGTACCGCCGAGCCGCCCGTGGTCCGCCTCCGCGACGTCGCCAAGACCTATCGCGTCGGCGCCGTCGAGGTTCAGGCCGTCAAGGGCGTCAGCCTCGACATCCCGCCGCAACGCTTCTCGATGATCGTCGGCCCGTCAGGCAGCGGCAAGACGACCTTGCTCAACCTCATCGGCTGCATCGATGCGCCCAGCGCCGGCGGCGTCGAGATCGACGGCCCGGACGCGGCGGCGCTGAGCGACAACGAGCTGTCGGACTTCCGCGCCCGCAATGTCGGCTTCATCTTCCAGCACTTCAGCCTCATCCCGGTCCTCTCCGCCTACGAGAACATCGAGTACCCGCTGCTGATGGTCGGCACGCCGCCGGCCGAGCGGCGCGCGGCGACGCTTGCGATTCTGGAAGAGGTGGGGCTCGCCGATCAGCGCAACCAGCGTCCGAACCAGCTGAGCGGCGGCCAGCAGCAGCGGGTCGCGATCGCGCGCGCGCTGGTGAAGCAGCCGAAGCTCGTGCTCGCCGACGAGCCGACGGCCAATCTCGACTCCAAGACCGGTGCGGCGGTGATCGACCTGATGCAGCAGGTCCAGGCGCGCTCGCGGACGACCTTCGTCTTCTCGACCCACGATCCCCAGCTGATGTCGCGCGCGGACGAGCTATTCACCATCCGCGACGGTCTGCTGGTCGAGAGGGCGACCCGATGATGACCTTCAAGATCGCCTTCAGGAACATCTTCCGCAACCGCCGGCGGTCGCTCATGACGATGTCGGCCATCGCCGTCGGCGGCATCGCCTCGCTGATCTTCGGCGGCTACATGCTCTACACGATCCTCGGATTCCAGACGATCACCGTGCAGCGGGGCGGGCATCTGACCATCTTCCGCAACGGATACTTCAACTTCGGCACCGGCAATCCGGCGGCCTACGGCATCGACGACTACAAGCGGCTGCTGACGCTGGTGCGGGAGGACCCGGTCCTCAAGCCGCTGATCGCGGTCGCCACGCCGACGTTGACCGTCTTCGGGATCGCCGGCAATTTCGACGCCGATACCTCGAAGACCTTCTTCGGCGCCGGGGTAGTGCCGTCCGAGCAGGATAGCCTGCGCAACTGGAACGGCTATGGCCTCGGGCGACCGGGACGGCGGTCGGGCCTCGCCGACGACGATCCGGTGCGGGGCGTGATCGGCACCGGCGTTGCGCGCATCCTCGGCCTCTGCGAGCGCCTCGATCTGCCCAACTGCCCGCCGGCGCCGCGAAACCGCGGAGAGGCCGGAGAGGTGCCCGATGCTCCCGTCCTGAATTTGCCGGCGCAGGAAGCGACCGCGCGCGCAGACGACTTCCCCTGGCTCGATCTCCTGGCTGGAACCGCCGGCGGCGCCCCCAACATCGTCCGCCTTCGTGTCGAGCGCGCCGAGTATCAGGGATTCAAGGAGTTCGACGACAACTATGTCGGAATGCATCTCGATCTCGCCCAACAGCTGCTCTATGGCCGCAGCCAGCCTAAGGCGACCGGCATCGTGGTGCAGCTCCATCGAACCGACGACATGAACGTCGCGCGCGCGCGCCTGCTGTCGTTGTTCGGCGCGCGCGATCTCGACCTCGAGGTTCGCAGCTTCACCGAGCTGACGCCGCTGTATGGGCAGGTGATCGGACTCTATGCCTCGATCTTCTCGTTCATCTCCGTGATCATGGGCGTCGTCGTCCTATTCACCGTGGTAAACACCATGGGAATGAGCGTGGTCGAGCGCACCAACGAGATCGGCACGGTACGGGCCATGGGCATCAGGCGCCGCGGCATCCGTCGGCAATTCCTGATCGAGGGCTCGCTGCTCGGTGCCTTCGGCGCTACGGCGGGTGTGATCCTCGCCGCGCTCATCGCCTACGCCATGAACAATGCCGGCTTGGTATGGACGCCGCCGGGGGCGGCGCAACCGATTCCGCTCCGGATCTACCTCACCGGCAACATGGCGCTGATCGTCGGCGTCTGGGCGGGCCTGGTGATCGTCTCGACCGTCGCCTCGCTGCTGCCGGCGATGCGGGCGGCGAAGCTGCCGATCGTCGAGGCGCTGCGCCATGTCTGAGGCCACGATGATCGACCGGCGGGGAGTCCTCTTCTTCGTCGTCGGCGCCGCCGCCTGCGGCATCGGCGATGCGTACGCTCAATCGGCCGACGAGATCATCGCCGCCGCCGACCGGGTCCGCAATCCGGGCGAGCCGTTCCGTACGATGACGACGCTGATCGAGTACCGGTCCGGCAAGGCGCGCAGCAAGACGGTGCTCACCGTCTACGTCAAGGAGGACAGGGCGACGGGCCAATTCCGCAACGTCGTCCGCTACGTCGATCCGCCGCGCGACGCCGGCAAGCTCGTGCTTCGCGCCGGCAACACCATGTGGTTCTACGATCCGAGCTCGAAGGCCAGCATCCGCGTGTCGGCGCAGCAGCGCCTGCTTGGCCAGGCGGCGATCGGAGACGTGATCTCGGTCAACCTCGCCAAGGACTACACGGCGAAGCTGATCGGTACGGAGGAAATACAGGACTCCGAACGCAAGCCCCGCACCTGCTGGCACCTCGATCTCGCGGCCGCCAACGAAGGCGCCACCTACAGCCGGATCGAATACTGGGTCGAGAAGCAGACCTCGTACCCGATCAGGGGAAAGTTCTATGCCGACAGCGGCCGGCTGCTGAAGGTCGCCTACTACGGCAGGTACCAGTCCCAGCTCGGCGGCATGCGGCCGACCGAAACCGTCATCATCGACTCGGTCGACAGCGCGCTGGTGACGACGGTGGGTTTCACCGACTTCCGCTTCCAGGAGATCCCGGAGACCTGGTTCCAGCGCGAGTTCCTGCCGCGGATCGGCGCCGAATGACCTCCCGGCGATCCGGGGCCTTGCTGCTCGGCGCCGTCCTGATCGCCGCCTCCGTCGCGTCGGCCGAGGAGAACGACGACCTCGATCGCATTCCCGTGCCCGATCCGTCCACGGAGATCGACGACCGCCCGGTTTCGACGGGCTGGCGGATCTATCTCGATCAGGCGCTGACGCTGCCGGCGTATCGAGACGATCTGATCGTCCCACCCCCCTCGCGGCGGCATCCGAGCTGGCAGGAGCGACTTAGCCTGGATGTCCGCCGTACCTGGGACCTGGATCCCCGGCTCAAGGCGACCTATAGCGGCCGCTTCAATCTCCTGGCGGAGGATGGCGGCACGTTTCCGGGCGGGGAGAACCTCCGGCACGATTTCCGCGAGGGCTTTGCCAGCTTGGAACCGGCGCCGCAGAGTTACCTCGATCTTGGCCGCATCAACCTCCGCAGCGGCGTCGCCATCGGCTTCAACCCCACCGACTTCTTCAAGACGCGGGCAACGGTGGACCGCATCTCCAACGATCCGTCGGTGCTGCGCGAGAACCGGTTGGGAACCGTGATGCTGCGTGGCCTCAGTGTCGGGGCGAGCGGGGCGCTCAGCCTTGCCTACGCTCCGTCGCTCACGGATCCGACGCCGGTCTACACCGGCACGCTGCCGAGCCTCAACCCGATGCTTGACCGTACCAATGCCGACCATCGGCTGCTGCTTAAGGTCAATCGCGACCTGATCGGCGACCTGAGTCCCGAGTTGCTGCTGTTTCACGAGGGCGATCGCACGCGGCTCGGCGCCAACCTCACGCATGAAGTGGGCGGCGGGTTGATCGCCTATGCCGAATGGGCCGGCGGCAGGCGGGCGAACCTGATCGAGGAGGCCGATCGCTACGGCCGGAAAACCGGGACGATCCCGCAAGCGGCGCCGCGCATCCTGCCCCGTGACCGGGGCGAGCGCTTCTACAACGACCTGACGATCGGCGGATCCTACACGACCGACTTCAAGGTGATGCTGAACCTCGAATACCATTATCACGGAGCGGGCCTGTCGCGGCAGGACTGGCGGAACTGGGTCGATATCGGCGGCGCCAACGCCGGCGTTCCTGGGGTCACGAGCCAGCTCTGGTACCTCCGTTCCTACGCGCTCGAGCAGCAGGAGCCGTTGACGCGGCACGCCGCGTTCCTCAGGGCCGAGTGGACCGATGCGTTCGTTCCGGGGTTGAAGCTGGCGGGATTGGCCAGCTTCAATCTCTACGACGGTTCCCGGCTCGTGCAGGTGACCGCCGACTACTTCTGGTCGGATCTCTGGACGTTCGGGCTTCTCGCCGCGGCCAGTTCCGGCGGCAGCCATTCGGAGCGCGGCAGCACGCCGCAGGCGCGTAGCGCGATCTTCAAGGCCGCTCGGTATTTCTGAGCTGCAAGCGGAGGGGCTTCGCCCATGACCATCGATCCGGAAACCGCCGCGGCCTCTCTGCAGGACATTGCCGATACCGAGCGTCGTGCGCGCGAGTCGGTGTTTTATTCGGTCGTCAGCTCTATCCTCATTCTCTGGGGAGTGCTGGTCGCCTCGATCCAGACAATTCTCTATCTCATGCCCCGGCTGGACCGGTCATCATGGCTCTTCATCGCCTCCTGGTGTGCGTTTTACGCCATCGGCTTGGGTGGCACCTATGCGATCCTCCGCGTCAGGTCGCGGCCGCGCGCCCTTTCGCCACTGGCCTGGCGCCTGCTGGGCGCGATGGTGATCCTGATCGCCTATGGCGTCCTGTGGACGGCGTTGCTGGGGCCGGCAGGCGCAAGATGGTTCAGCGTCTTCTGGCCGACGCTGTTCATGTTCGGCTTCGTCCTTGCGGGCCTGTGGGTCGGGCAATTCTTTGTCGCCTGCGGGCTTATCGTCACTGCGTTGGTGGTGGCGGGATATCTCTGGCTGGAGCCGTGGTACCCGCTCTGGCTGGCCGTGGTCGAGGGCGGCACCTTGATCGTCAGCGGGCTTTGGCTGCGGCGCATCGGGATGAGCCGATGAGCGGTGGCGACGAAATCATCCATCAGGCGGTGCGGCTCCGCATCATGGCAGCGTTGAACGTGCTGCGCGCAGACGATGCCGTCGAGTTCACGCGACTGAGGGGACTGATCAAGGCAACCGACGGCAATCTCGGCGCCCATCTCGAGACGCTGGAGAAGGCCGGATACATCGAGATCGAGAAGCGCTTCGAGCGGAAGCGCCCCCAGAGCCGTATCAAGGCGACGCCGGCGGGACGCCGGGCGTTCGCCGAGCATGTGGCATACCTGCGCGAGATCCTCGACAGCTCGACCCAGAAGGCGACGCCGCCGGGGTAGCTGCGGATGTGCGACACTCTCACGTAGCTTGGATGGGAGGACGCGCGTGGCGATCACCAGCGAGAAGGTCACGTTCCCCGGCGCCGGCGGCGCCATGCTCGCGGCACGGTTCGACCGGCCGGTCGGGCCGGTCAGGGCGACGGCGCTCTTCGCCCATTGCTTCACCTGCTCGAAGGACAGCCATGCCGCGACGCGCATCGCCCGTGTGCTGGCCGGCCTCGGCATCGCCACGCTCCGCTTCGACTTCACCGGCCTCGGCGGCAGCGACGGCGATTTCGCCAACGCGGGCTTCTCCTCCAACGTCGGCGACCTGGCCGCGGCGGCCGAATTCCTCCGCGCGCGCGGCGAGGCGCCGCGGATCCTGATCGGCCACAGTCTCGGCGGGGCGGCGGTGCTGGCCGCGGCATCGCAGGTGCCCGAGGCGAAGGCCGTCGTCACCATCGGCGCGCCGGCCGATCCTGATCACGTCCGCCGCCTTCTCGCCGGTGCGGCATCCGAGATCGAGACCAAGGGCGAGGCCGAGGTCGAGATCGCTGGGCGGCGCTTCCGCATCGCCAAGAGTCTTCTCGACGACCTCGGCCGTCACCCACTGGCCGATACGATCGGTCAGCTTCGTCGCGCGCTGCTGGTCTTCCACTCGCCGACCGACGACATCGTCGGCATCGACAACGCGACCAGGATCTTTGTCGCCGCCCGCCACCCCAAGAGCTTCGTCTCGCTCGCCGGTGCCGATCACCTGCTGAGCCGTGCCGAGGACGGCGCCTATGTGGCGTCCGTTCTGGCCGCCTGGGCGGCGCGCTATGTGCCGGAGCTCTCGGTTCCGGCGCGGCCGGCGGCTATGGTCGAGCCGCCGCCGGAAGGCTGGATCGAGGTGAAGGAGACGCGCGAGGGCCGCTTTGGCCAGAGCATCCATATCGGGCGGCATACGCTCCCGGCCGACGAGCCGGCGAGTGTCGGCGGCGATGACACCGGCCCTGGTCCCTACGACCTGCTGACCGCCGCGCTCGGCGCCTGCACCTCGATGACGCTGCGAATGTATGCCGAGCGCAAGGGCTGGCCGATGGAGCGCGTCACCGTGCGCCTCCATCACGAGAAAGTTCATTCCAGGGACTGTGCCGACTGCGAGACCGATCCCAAGAAGATCGACCGCATCGAGCGGGCCATCCGTATCGAGGGACCGCTCGACGTCGAGCAACGCCAGAGGTTGTTGGAGATCGCCGACAAGTGTCCGGTGCATCAGACGCTGCACCGGAGGAACGAGATCGTCAGCCGGCTGGAGGATTAAGCAAGTCGACTCCGTCGACCAGCATCAGCCGGCCGGTGGACGCGCCGAGCCGGATCTTCAGGATCTCCTGGTAGTCGGGCGCGTCGTAGAAGCGCTTGGCCGCGGCGCGGTCGGGAAACTCGATGACGACGACCCGGTTCGGCGCGGGGCCTTCGAGCGCCTCGCTGTTGCCGCCGCGGACGATGTAACGTCCGCCGTATTTCTTGATCACGCCCGGAGTCTGCGCCGTGTATCGCCTGTACGCGTCCGGATCGGTGATCTGGATCTCGCCGATGATGTACGCGGCCATCCGCCTACCTCGTTTGCAGGCTCTTGGTCTTGTCGCGGAGCGCGACAATCAGGCCCTGGACCTTGCCGCCGCCGCGCTGGATCACCGAGGCGAACTCCGAGCGCTGGGTGATGCTCATGCTCACCCCTTCGACCACCACGTCGACGATCTTCGGATTTCCCTGGCTGTCGGCGATGCGCCAATCGATTCGGATCGGAGGGTTGCCGCCGCTGCGGTTGATCTGGCTCATCACCAGGAGGAAGCGGTCCTCCTCCGGGCGGCCTTCGAGAACCGTCAGCGTCTCGCCGGAGTAATCGCTGAAGCGGCCGGCATAGGTGGCGACGATCAGGTCTTCGAACAGCTTGAGGTATTCCGCCCGCTCGGCTTCGGTCGCGTCGCGCCAATAGCGGCCGAGCACGAATCGTCCGATCGCCGTGACGTCGAAGCCGCGCTTGAACAGCTCGCGGAATTTCTGGGTACGCTCGGGGCCGGGCAGATCCTTGCGAGCCATCAACTGGATGGCGTCGTTGGCGAGCGAATTGATGAACGTCTTCGCCGCGTCGGGTTCGATGGCTCCCGCGGCCGGCGGGATGGCTCCGAGCGCCAGCGCCGCAGCCGACATCAGAAATAAACGCCGGTCGATCATCTCAGTTGGTCGCTACAGGCGGAGCCTGCTCCTCGCGGACGAGAGCCTTCTCTTCGCCGGCTGCGGCCCGCGGTGTCGGGCCCGTCGCGCGGTTGCGGATCTCGTCGTTCCGCCGCTGGCGGTAGATGTCGCGGAGCGCCGCGTAGTAGTCGAGCGACGTGCGCTCCAGATCGTCGGTGATCTTGAGCGTGTCGACCCGCGCCGTGATCACCCGGGCGGCGGTCCGCCCGTAGGTCAGGCCATCCCACCGATTGTTCCGGGCCGTCCAGTAGACCGGATCGATGAACCAGTCGACGACGATGCCGAGCGCGTCGCGAGGATTCGACGGGCCGATCAGCGGCAGCACCAGGTACGGACCGTCACCAGCGCCCCACACCGCGAGCGTCTGGCCGAAGTCCTCGTCGTGGAACGGGACTCTCGGCGCGGCGATGTCGGCGAGGCCGAGCGTCATCGTGTTGTTGACGAAGCGCTCGACCGTTTCGCCGGCGCGCTTCCATTCGCCCTGCATCAGGTCGTTGGCGAGGATGACCGGCGACTTCAGATAATTGAGGAAATTGTTCACCGCGGTCTTGATCGGGTCAGGCACCAGGTCGCGATAAGTCACGGCAAGCGGACGAACGATCACAACGTCGACCGCTTGGTTGACCGCGAAGATATGACGGTTGAGGGGCTCCAGCGGGTCGCGGGCTTCGTCGTTCATCGAGGCACAGCCCGTCAGGATCGCGGCGGCGAGCAGCGATGCAGCGAGAGCGGAAACGGAGGGGCGGGCGCGGACCATGCGGGGTTCTCTGACGAAGTTTATAGCGCGCGAGACGTTACGGAAGGGTTAATGCAGGCGGACCGTCCGGGTACCATAGGCCCCACCAAAACGCCATACGGTTAACCGCTTCAAGGGGGTAGCGAGCCGGCCCTGTGGCCGCAAAGCGACAGTTGCACTCATAGACGCTTTCGCATATAAGGATGTCCTTATATGAATTGAAGGCGTGGGCACTTTGGATCGAATCCTTACAATTCTCCGGGCATCGGCCGAGCCGACACGGCTTCGGTTGCTGGCGTTGCTCGCCGAAGCCGAGCTGACCGTCAGCGAACTCACTCAAGTACTGGGCCAGAGCCAGCCGCGGATCTCTCGTCACCTGAAGTTAATGGGGGAGGCGGGCCTGCTCGAACGCCATCAGGAGGGCAGCTGGGCGTTTTTCCGGCTGGTCGGCGAGGGGGCGGCGGCCGGACTGGCCCGGGAACTGGTGGCGGCCTTGCCGGCGGAGGATCCCACGCTGCACCGCGACCGTACGCGGCTTGCGGAGATCCGGCGCACGCGCGCCGAGGCGGCATCGGCCTATTTTCGCGCCAGCGCGCCCGAGTGGCACCGCATCCGTTCGCTGCACGTCGACGACCGCGAGGTCGAATCGGCGCTGCTTCAGGCCCTCGCTCTGGACGGCCATGGCGGGCTTCTGGACGTCGGCACCGGCACCGGCCGCATGCTGGAGCTGTTCGGCCCGAGGATCGAGCGGGGTCTCGGCGTGGATGCGTCGCGCGAGATGCTGGCGGTCGCCCGCGCCAACCTGGACAAGGCCGGCCTCCGCCATTGCTCGGTGCGCCATGCCGACATGTACACGCTGCCGATCGCGGACCGCAGTTTCGAGATCGTGCTCATCCATCAGGTGCTGCACTACGCCGAGCGCCCGGACATGGCGACGGCGGAGGCGGCCCGGGTGCTGGCGCCGGGCGGTCGGCTCGCCATCGTCGATTTCACCCCCCACGAGCTCGAGGAACTCCGTCGCGACCACGCCCATCGGCGCCTCGGCTTCGCCGATGCCGAGATCCAAGGCTGGCTCAAGGCCGCCGGGTTATCGCCGGAGGCGCCGGTCCACCTGCCCGGCCGGCCGCTGACCGTCGGCATCTGGCTCGGCCGCCGTCCGGCCGAGCCGCAGACGTTGCGCCGCTCACGCAGCACGCCGGTCAATGAGCCGGCCCGTGCCGCGCTGGGAGATTCACGATGACCCCGCTGGTCTCCTTCGAGTTCTTCCCGCCGAAGACCGAAGCCATGGAGCAGACGCTGTGGCAGGCGATTCAGCGCCTGGCGCCACTCGGGCCTCGCTTCGTCTCCGTTACCTACGGCGCCGGCGGCTCGACCCGGCAGCGTACTCACGCCACCGTGCGCCGCATCCTTGAGGAAACCAACCTGACCCCGGCGGCGCACCTCACCTGCATCGGTGCCAGCCGGGCCGAGATCGACGAGGTGGCGCGCGGCTACGCGCAGATGGGCGTCCGCCATCTGGTGGCGCTTCGAGGCGATATCCCGCCGGAGGGGCTGGGAGTTCATCCGGACGGCTATCGCTACGCCTCCGAGCTGGTCGAAGGACTCGCACGCATCGCCGACTTCGACCTGAGCGTCGCCGCTTATCCCGAGGTGCATCCGGAAGCGGCGTCCGCTGCCGCCGACCTCGACGCGCTCAAGCGTAAGATCGACGCCGGTGCCACCCGCGCCATCACCAACTTCTTCTTCGCTGCCGACACCTACCTTCGCTTCGTCGAGCGGGTGAGGGCCGCGGGCATCGTCGTGCCGATCGTGCCCGGCATCCTGCCGGTGACCAACTTCGCCCAGGTGGTCAAGTTCGCCGGCCAGAACAAGATCGACGTCCCGCGGAAGCTGGCCGAGCGCTTCGCCGGTCTCGACAATGATCCGGAGACACGGCGTCTCGTCGCCATCACCACCGCCGCCGAGCTCTGCCAGAAGCTGCAGACCGAGGGCGTCGAGGAATTCCACTTCTACACGCTGAACCGTGCGGAGCTGACCTATGCGCTCTGCCATCTGCTCGGCATCAGGCCGGCGCAGCCGGCGGGTCAGCCGGCGCTGGCGAACTGAGGACAGATTTGATGAGCCGTTTCCTGAAAGCCCTGGAAGAGCGCGTGCTGCTCTGCGACGGCGGCCTCGGCAGCCACCTGCAGGCGCTCGATCTCGACATCGATCGCGACTTCCGCGGCGCTGAGAACTGCTCGGAGATCCTGAACGAGTCGCGCCCGGACGTGGTCAGGGGGTTCCACCGGGGATTCCTCGAGGCGGGTGCCGACTGCGTCGAGACCAACACCTTCGGCGGCTCGCCGATCACGCTCGGCGAGTTCGGGATGGAAGACCTCGCCTTCGACCTCAACAAGCGTGCCGCCGAGCTGGCGAAGGAGGTCGTCGCCGAGTTCGCGGGCGAGCGCTTCGTGCTGGGCTCTATCGGCCCCGGCACCAAGCTGCCGAGCCTCGGCCATATCGACTACCAGAGCCTCGAGGACGCGCTTACTGTCCAGTCTCGCGGGCTCGTCGCCGGCGGGGTCGATGCCTTCATCGTCGAGACCTGCCAGGATCCGCTTCAGCTCAAGGCCGCGGTCAACGGCGCCAAGCGGGCGATGGCCGAGAGCAGTGCGACGCTGCCGATCCTGGTGACCGTCACCGTCGAGACCACCGGAACGCTGCTGGTCGGCACCGACATCGCCGGCGCGGCCACCGTGGTCCGGGCTCTCGACGTGCCGGTAATGGGCCTCAACTGCGCGACCGGCCCTCAGGAGATGGCCGAGCATGTGCGCTGGCTCGCCGAGAATTGGCCGGGACCGATCGCGATCCAGCCGAATGCCGGTCTGCCCGAGCTGGTCGACGGCAAGACGCATTATCCGCTGACGCCGCGCGAGCTGGCGACCTGGCACGAGCGTTTCGTCACCGAGGATGGTGTCGGCTTCATTGGCGGCTGCTGCGGCACGCGGCCTGAGCACACCCGTGCGCTCGACGAGATGTTGCGTCGGCTCGACCCGAAGCGTCCGAAGCCGCGCTCGCGCTCGGTCTTCTGGATGCCGGCGGTGGCGTCGCTCTACGGCCAGGTGCCGCTCCGCCAGGAGAACGCCTATTTCGCCATCGGCGAGCGCTGCAACGCCAACGGATCGAAGAAATTCCGCGAGCTGCAGGAGAAGCGGGACTGGGAAGGCTGCGTCGCCATGGCGAAGGAGCAGGTGAAGGAGGGCTCGCACGCCCTCGACATCTGCACCGCCTTCGTCGGCCGCGACGAGATCGCCGACATGACCGAGGTGGTGACGCGGCTCCGGGGCGCTGCCAACGCGCCGCTGGTGATCGACTCGACCGAGCTGCCGGTGCTGGAGACAGCGCTCAAGTTCTACGGCGGCAAGGCGATCCTGAACTCGATCAACTTCGAAGATGGCGAGGAGGCGGCCGAGAAGCGGATGGTGCTGGCCAAGCGTTTCGGCGCGGCGGTGATCGCGCTCACCATCGACGAGACCGGCATGGCCAAGGATGCCGACGGCAAGGTCCGCCTGGCCAAGCGGCTGCACGACTTCGCCTGCGGGCGCTTCGGGCTCGAATCCTCGGACCTGATGATCGATCCACTAACCTTCACCATCTGCACCGGCAACGAGGACGACCGCAAGCTCGGCCTCTGGACCCTGGACGCGATCGAGCGGATCCGGACCGAGTTGCCGGACGTGCAGATCGTGCTCGGGCTCTCCAACATCTCCTTCGGCCTCAACCCGCCGGCGCGGCAGGTGCTGAACTCGGTGTTCCTGGACGAGGCGGTCAAGCGCGGCATGACCGCGGCTATCGTCCATTTCTCGAAAATCCTGCCGCTTCACAAGATCCCGGAGAAAGAGGCCGAGACCGCGCTCGACCTCATCTACGACCGCCGCCGCGAGGGCTATGACCCGCTGCAGGCCTTCATGGCGCTGTTCGAGGGGCGCGCCTCGGGGCCGAAGGTGAAGAAGGAGCGGCCGGCGACGATCGAAGAGCGCCTGAAGCAGCGCATCGTCGACGGCGACCGTATCGGGCTCGAAGAAGATCTCGAGCTTGCGCTCACGACCTATAGTCCGCTCGACGTCATCAACACGCTGCTCCTCGACGGCATGAAGGTCGTCGGCGAGCTGTTTGGCTCGGGCAAGATGCAGCTTCCCTTCGTGCTGCAGTCGGCCGAGACCATGAAGAAGTCGGTGGCCTATCTCGAGCCGCGCATGGAGCGCATCGAGGGCCAGCAGAAGGGCACCGTGGTGCTGGCGACGGTCAGGGGCGACGTCCACGACATCGGCAAGAACCTCGTCGACATCATCCTGACCAACAACGGCTACAAGGTGGTCAATCTCGGTATCAAGCAGCCGATCGCCGACATCCTGAAGGCGGCCGAGGAGCACAAGGCCGATGCCATCGGCATGTCGGGCCTCCTGGTCAAGTCGACGGTCATCATGAAGGACAACCTGGTCGAGATGACACGGCGCGAGCTGCGGACGCCGGTGCTGCTGGGCGGCGCCGCGCTGACGCGTACCTATGTCGAGGACGACTGCGCCAAGACCTATGCCTGCGGCCGCGTCGCCTATGCCCGCGACGCCTTCGACGGCCTGGCGCTGATGGACAAGGTGATGAGCGGCAACTTCGATACGATGATCGCCGAGCGCGCAGCCGCCCGCGAAGGCAAGGCGACCAACCGCAAGCGCAAGCTGGGGCAGGCGGCGGCCAACGACCAGACCATCGACGACGCATGGATCCTCAATCGCCGGCGCGAGCTCACCCGCGGCCAGCCGATCGCGATCCCGCCCTTCTTCGGCCCCCGCTTCCTCGAGCAGGTGTCGGCCAAGGCGCTGGTGCCGTTCCTCAACGAGATGACGCTCTATCAATTCCAGTGGGGCTTCCGGAAGTCCGGCAAGACCCGAAGCGAGTACCGCCGCTTTGCCGACACCGAGCTGAAGCCGATCCTTCGCCGCATCCTCGGCGTCGCACAGGAGCGCGAGATCCTGCAGCCGCAGGCGATCTACGGCTACTGGAAGGCCGCGGCCCAGGGCAACGACCTGATCCTCTTCCAGGAGGACGGGACGACCGAGGCAGCCCGCTTCACGCTGCCACGCCAGAGCGACGGCGAACGCTTCTGCATCGCCGATTTCGTCCGCGACGTGACCGACAACGAGCGCGACGTCATCGGCCTCCAGGTGGTGACCATGGGCGCCAACGCCTCGACCGTGGCACGCGACTGGTTCGGGGCCGACCGCTACCAGGACTATCTCTATCTCCACGGCCTCTCGGTCGAGATGGCGGAGGCGATGGCCGAGTACGTGCACAAGCGTATCCGTGCAGAGCTGGGCTTCACTTCGGACGAGGCCAGAGACATGGACGGCCTCTTGAAGCAGGAGTATCGCGGCAGCCGCTATTCCTTCGGCTATCCGGCCTGCCCGAACCTGGCCGACCAGCGCCAGCTGCTCGACCTGCTGGATGCCGGGCGGATCGGCGTGACCCTGACCGAGGAGGACCAGCTCGATCCCGAGCAGTCGACCTCCGCCCTGGTCATCCTGCACCCGAAGGCCAAATACTTCTCGGTCTGACCGGAGACGCCGCCATGCCCTCGCTCGATGTGCTGCTGCCCTTCGCGCTGGCGGCGCGTCTCCTTGCGGGCATTCGCCGGAGCCCGACCGCATCGCGAGCCTTCCGGATGGCCGGCGGCGCCACGCTGATGGGGCTCGGCATCCACCTCGCGGTTTCGCGCCAATAAGCGATCGTTAGCCCGGATTTAACCGAGCCGGCCTAGACCCGCCTAGCCCCAGGCTATAAGCTGCTCCGCATTCTAAACAAAGGGCGGGATCAGCCTCGGCCGCCGGCCGGGCGGTCGACGATGGGATGAAACGATGTTCGGTAATTTTTTCACCAAGAAGAAGGTCGATCCGAACCAACCGCCTCCCGGCAAGCTCGCCGCGGCGGTTAAGGCGAGCAAGGCGCGCATCGATTCCCAGGTTTTCCACCTCTACCAGTGGGATGGATTCGGCTTCATCCTGAAGCCCTACAAGGGCGACCTCATCGCGACCCAGATCTTCTATCCCAAGATCACCATCGAGCTCGAAACCGACTCCATCACCATCGCGGCGACGGCCGAGGTGCTGACGGTTGGCGAGGGTCTCGCCGCCAAGTGGATCACGATGAGCGGGGCCGAGGCGCGCTGGCTCAAACGCTACATGTTGCGTCATGGACCGGGCTATAATCCAAATACCCAGGAGCCGACGGCGGCCGAGACTGAAGAGAAGGCCGAAGGCCAGGGCAAGCCCGGTGAGTCCAAGTCCGCCGAGAAGCCTGGCAAGCCGGCAGAGAAGCCAAAGAAATAGCCCGGTGGCGGGATCCATGCCGCGCCCTTAGCTGTTGAAAACCCTTGATTCGTTGTCCGTCCCGTCGTAGCAGACGGGTCGGGTGGGAAGATGGTCCGGGAGGCACGGGCGACGGAGTCCGAGCAATGGAACGCCGCGTCCGGACGCATGCCGTCTTTCCGCCATAGTCGGTCCTAATTTCGTCGCCAAGGTCGAGCATCTTCGTGGCCGTCACAACGGGCCGTGAACGCTGTTAGAGCGTCAGGTCCCAAGGAGCCACGCCGGGATGAGGCAGTCAGAGGGGCGTTATGGTGAGCACCAGTCGGGAGACGCATCACGTGGAGACGGCCCGGGCATGAGCTCCTCCGTCCTCGTCACCGGCGGCGCCGGCTATATCGGCAGCCATGCCTGCAAGGCGCTCGCCCGCGCCGGCTTTCGCCCGATCGCCTACGACAACCTGATCTATGGCCACTCGCCCGCGGTCAAGTGGGGCCCTCTCGTCGACGGCGACATCTCTGACGGTCCCCGGCTCCGCGCCGTCCTCAGCGCCGAGCGGGTGGTCGCAGTCATGCACTTCGCCGCCTTCGCCTATGTCGGCGAGTCGATGACCGATCCGGCCCGCTACTTCCGCAACAATACCGTCGGATCGCTGACGCTGCTCGATTCCATGCGCGACGTCGGCGTCGACCGCATCGTCTTCTCCTCTACCTGCGCCACTTATGGCATCCCGGGCGAGGTGCCGATCTCCGAGACGACGCCGCAGCGCCCGGTCAATCCCTATGGCGAGTCCAAGCTGATGGTCGAGCGCGTGCTCGACTGGTACGACCAAGCCTATGAGACCAAGTCGGTCTGCCTCCGCTACTTCAACGCCGCCGGCGCCGACCTCGACGGCGAGATCGGCGAGAACCACGATCCCGAGACCCATCTGATCCCGCTCGCCATCAAGGCGGCGCTTGGCCAGGCGCCGGCGCTCAGGATCTTCGGCACCGACTATCCGACGCCTGACGGCACGGCGATGCGCGACTTCATCCATGTCGAGGACCTGGCCGACGCCCATGTGCGGGCGCTCCGCCATCTGCTGCATGGCGGCCAGTCCCTCAAGCTCAACCTCGGTACCGGCAAGGGCCATACCGTGCGCGAGGTCGTCCGCGCGGTCGAGCGGGCGACCGGTCGTCAGGTGCCGGTGATCGAGGCGCCGCGGCGCGCCGGCGACCCGCCGGCGCTGGTGGCCGACGCAAGCCAAGCTCGCCTCAAGCTCGACTGGATGCCGACCCGCTCCGACCTCGACACCATCGTCACCTCGGCCGTCCGCTGGCACGAGCGTCCCGAGGACCGGCCGCTCGCCATCGCCGCGGTCTGAGCCGCCAGGAAGTCCCCCGGATGTCCGTCGTCATGGCCGACCCTCCGTCCCCGGCCGCACCTGCGGGCGTCGACAAGCCCAAGGGTGCCAGCACGTCCCGCATCGTCGCCCACGGCAAGTTCTTCTTCCGGGGCGATGAGAAGCATTTCCTCAAGGGCGTGACCTATGGGCCCTTCGGCCCCGCGACTCACGGCGCCCAGCTGCCGGAGAAGGACGTCATCACGCGCGATCTCGCGCTGATGCGCGAGCTCGGCTGCAACATGCTGCGCGTCTTCACCGTGCCGCCCCGCTGGTTTCTCGACATGTGCGGCGCGGCCGATGTCGGCGTGATCGTCGGCGTCCCCTGGACCCAGCATGTGGCGTTCCTGGATTCTCGTGCCGAGAAGAACCGCATCCGCCAGGCGATCCGCGACGGCGTCAAGGTCAATGCCGGCCATCCGGCGCTGATCGCGCATCTGGTCGGCAACGAGATCTCGCCCGACATCGTGCGCTGGCACGGCGCCGAGAAGGTCCGCGACTTCCTGGAAGAGCTCTATGACATCGCCAAGGAGGTCGATCCCGAGGGACTGGTCTCCTATGCCAGCTATCCGTCGACCGAGTACCTCAACCTCGACTTCTTCGACTTCCTCTCCTTCAACGTCTATCTCCACCGCGAGAAGGACTTCCGCGCCTACCTGATGCGCCTGCACAATCTCGCCGTCGACCGGCCGGTGGTGCTGACCGAGTTCGGCATGGACTCGATGCGCGAGGGGCTGGAGGCGCAGGCCGGGACGCTGAAGTGGCAGGTGCGGGCGGCCTACGACATGGGCGTCGCCGGCACCTCGATCTTCGCCTGGACCGACGAGTGGTTCACCGGCGGCTTCCTGATCGAGAACTGGGCCTTCGGCCTGGTCGATCGCGACCGCCAGCCGAAGCCGTCGTTCCACGCCGTCCGCACGGTCTATCACGAGAGCCTGCCGCCGAAGCTGCCGTCTTATCCCAAGGTCTCGGTCGTGGTCTGCGCCTACAACGCCGAGCGCACCATGGATCCGTGCCTGGAGTCGCTGAAGAAGCTGACCTATCCGAACTACGAGGTCGTCGTCGTCAACGACGGCTCCAGGGACCGGACCCTCGAAATCACCGAGCGCCACGGCTACACCAAGATCATCAGCCAGGAGAACAAGGGGCTCTCGGTCGCCCGCAATGTCGGGCTGCAGAATTCGACCGGCGAGATCATCGCCTACACCGATTCCGACTGCGTCGCCGATCCCGACTGGCTGACCTACATGGTCGCCAAGATGCTGTCGGCGGACCTCTATGCCTGCGGCGGCCCGAACTTCCCGCCGCCCGAGGATTCGCTGGTGCCGTCCGCGGTCGCGGTCTCGCCGGGCGGGCCAACCCATGTGCTCGTCTCCGACGACGAGGCCGAGCACATCGCCGGCTGCAACATGGCCTTCCGCCGCGAGGCGCTCGAGAAGATCGGCGGCTTCGACCCGCAGTTCCGTGCCGCCGGCGACGACGTCGACCTCTGCTGGCGCCTCCAGTTCGCCGGCTACAAGATCGGCTTCAGCCCGGCCGCCACCGTTTGGCACTTCCGCCGCAACACGGTCGAGGCCTATTTCGGCCAGCAGCGGGGATACGGCAAGGCCGAGGCGATGGTCTATGCCAAGCATCCGTTCCGCTTCAACCTGTTCGGCCAGGCCAAGTGGCTGGGGCGCATCTACGGCGATCTGTCGGCCTCGCTGCTGCTCTCGCGCCGGCCGATCATCTATTCCGGCGTCTTCGGCCGCGGTCTCTTCCAGACCCTCTACGAGCCACCGTCCTCGATCGCGGCCTTTCTGCCGCTGACCTTCGAGTGGAACCTGGTCGCCTGGCCGCTGGCGCTCGCCGGCGTCCTCGTCGGTGGGCAGATGTGGCTCGCGATCCTGCCGCTGCTGCTTTCCTTCGCCATCGCCATCGCCGGCGCGCTCCGCGCCCCGGTCGATCCGCGCTTCACCGGCATCCGTGCCCGGGCGCTGATCGCCTTCCTGATCTATGCCGGGCCGCTCGCCCGCGGCTGGGAGCGCATCAAATGGCGGGTCAAGGGGCTGACCCAGGTCGACCCGATCCAGTACGAGCCGGTCCGCCAGACGGCCGAGATCAAGCCGTTGCAGCGCGCCTTCTACCTCTCCTACTGGAACGAGAAGGGGATCGAGAAGGAGGCGCTGCTGCAAGGCGTCCACGACTTCCTGGTGCCGCGGAAGTACTTCGTCATCGTCGACGAGGGCTGGAGCGACTGGGACCTCAAGGTCAGCCGCGGACTCTGGGCCCGGGCGGAGCTGAAGGCCGTCGGCGAGAACCACGGCGACCCCAAGCGCCTGATCCGGCTTCGGGTTGCGCTCCGGCTCTCCCGGCTCTCCTCGCTGGTGCTCAGGATCTATGGCGGCGTGGCCCTGCTCGGCCTGCTCTTCGGCCTGCCGTCGGTCGCGATCGCCGCCGTCGCCGTCGGCACCGTGAACGGCGGTGCGATTCTCTATGAAACCTTCCGCCTCGGGCGCGTGTTGCATCGGGTGACGGAGATCGTCGCCGGCCGCGTCGGGCTGTCATCGCTCGCCGAGCGCGGCTCCATCTCGCCCTGAAGCTTCCCGGAGCTCACGCATGAGCGGTGTGCTTCGCAAGGTTCTGCCGTATCTCCGGCCTTACTACTGGACCTTCGCCTTCTGCCTTCTGCTGGTGCTGGCCCTCACCGCCGTCGAGCTGGTGAAGCCGTGGCCGCTGCAGATCGTGGTCGACAACGTGCTGGGCGGAAAGCCGTTGACCCTGCCGCTGTTGGCCGGCCTGCCGTCGGAGCTGCTGCTGGCGGTCGCCTGCGCCGGCATCGTGGTCATCCAGGCGGTGGTCGGGCTCGGCAGCATGTGGTCGAACCACGTCTCGATCAATCTCGGCCACCGGATGGTGACCGACCTCCGCGACGACCTCTACGGCCACCTGCAGCGGCTCTCGCTGGTCTTCCACAGTCGCCAGCGCATCGGCGACCTGATGTACCGCATCACCGCCGACACCTTCGCCGTGCAGACCCTCATGCTGAACGGGGTCCTGCCGGTGGTTCAGGCCGTCACCATGCTGATCGGCATGTTCATCATCATGTGGGGGATGGATTCGACCCTGACGCTGGTGTCGCTGGTCGTGGTGCCGGCGCTCTACGTCACCATCGTCGCCCTCGACCGGCCGATCGTCGACGCCGCGACCGAGATGAAGATGACGGAGAGTCAAGTCTACTCGCTGGTGCAGTGGGCGATGGGCGCGATCCGCGTCGTCCAGGCCTTCGGCAAGGAGGAGGACGAGCGTCTTCGCCTGCTGAACGCGACCCAGGCCAGCATGCGGGCCAATCTCCGGCTCTACAACTGGCAGACCGCCTACTCCGCCATCGTCAACACGGTGATCGCCGTCGGCACCGCGCTCGTCCTCTATGTCGGCGCCGAGGCGGTGTGGAGCAGCCGACTGTCGCTGGGGCAACTCCTGGTCTTCGTCTCCTATCTCGCCACGCTCTACGGCCCGATCAACACGATGAGCCAGACCTGGGCGCAGATCCAGGGCGCCCGCATCGGCGCCAAGCGCGTCTTCGAGATCCTCGACATCGCGCCCGACCTGAAGGACGGGCCGCGGCCGTGGCCGGAGAAGGTCGAGGGGCGCATCACCTGGCGCAACGTCGCCTTCAACTATTCCCCCGAGGTCTCGGTCCTCAAGGGCATCGATCTCGACGTGAAGCCGGGCGAGAAGATCGCCGTGGTCGGGCCGACCGGATCTGGCAAGTCGACGATGCTGTCGATGCTGCCGCGCTTCTTCGATCCGGTATCCGGCACGGTCGAGCTCGACGGCGTCGACATCCGCGAATACCCCTTGCGCCAGCTTCGCCACCACATCGCGCTGGTCCTCCAGCCGCCGATGATCTTCCCGCTGTCGGTCCGCGACAACATCGCCTATGGCCGACCCGCTGCCAGCCTCGAGGAGGTCGAGCGGGCGGCGCGGCTGGCCCGCATCGACGGCTACGTCGCCCGCCAGCCCCAGGGCTACGAGACCATGATCGGCGAGGGCGGCGCGGCGCTTTCCGAGGGCGAGAAGCAGCGGATGACCATCGCGCGCGCCATCCTGATGAATGCGCCGGTGCTGATCCTCGACGAGCCCACCAGCTCCCTCGACGCCCAGACCGAGGCCGAGGTGATGGCGGGCCTGGCCGAGCTGACTTTGGGCCGCACCGTCTTCACCATCGCCCACCGGCTCTCGACCATCCTCACCGCCGACCGCATCGTCGTGCTCAAGGACGGCGTTATCGTCGAGGAAGGCCCCTTCGCCGCTCTTATCGCCAGGAACGGCGAGTTCGCCAAGCTCTACAAGACCCAGTTCCAGGAAGGCCCGCCCCGGGCGGAGTGACAGCGGCTTTGGCTAAGGTACGAACATCTCGTTGATCGCCGAGCTCGACCCGCCCGGCGTCGGCCCGCCGCCGATCGCGTAGAGCCGGCCGCCGGCCACCGCCGCGCCGAGTCCATGGCGGGCGGTCGGAAGCTTGGGCAGGCTCGCCCAGGTGTTGATCTTGGGGTCATAGGCCTCGACCTGGCGGAACGTGCCCGCGGGCGACTCGCCGCCGACGATGATGATCCGCCCGTTCAGCACGGCGCCGGCGATGCCGCTGCGGGTGGTCGGCAGCGGCGCTCGCTTCTCCCAGCGGTCGATGGCGGGATCGTAGACCTCGTTGTCGGCGAGGTTCCGTCCGTAATTGCCGTTGAGCCGCCCGCCGATGGCGTAGAGGCGGCCGTCGGCCGCGACCACCGCGTGATGATCGCGCGGCGTCGGCAGCGGCGCTCTCGCCGTCCAGGTCGCGGTCGCCGGGTCGAAGACCTCATGCGCCGGCGAGTTCGCCCGGTTCTTCTCGACGCCGCCGACCGCGTGGATCTTGCCGTCGAGCACGGCGGCCGCCAGCGCCCCCCGGGCCGTCGGCAGCGACGCCAGCGCCCGCCAGCGGTCGGCGGCGGGATCGTATTCGTGGACCTCGGCCGTCGGCGTCCAGCCGTCGACATAGCCGCCGATCAGGTAGAGCTTTCCGCCCAGCCCCACCGCTGCCGGATGGTGGACGGGGCGAGGGACCGCCGCACCCCGGCTCCACCTGTCGGCGGCCGGATCGTAGATCTCGATCTCGCCGGGGGCGTTGACGCCGCCGACCGCGTAGATCCTGCCGCCGATCTCCGCCACCGCGATCTCCGCTCGCGCCGCCGGCATCGGGGCCGCCGCCTTCCACTTGCCGGTCTGGGCGGCGGCCTGCGGAAGCTGGACAAGCACCGCGCCGCCGAAAGCGACGACAAGGAAGAGGCTTCGGATACGCGACATGTCGTCCTCCCGCGTCCGGCGCAAGCGCCGAGACGACCCGCTGGTGGAGGGATATTGTGGCACGGGATCGAGGATCGGGCGGAGACGAGGTTATGACAAGCCGGCTGCCGTGGTTCGTCGGCCTGATGCTGGCCCTGGCGGTCGGCCTGCTGGCGCCGCTTGCGGCGCAGACGCCGGTCCCGGCTGCGCCCCCGGCGCCGCCCCGGGCCCCGGCGACGCCGGCCGAGGTCAGGGTCAGCGTCCACATCAACGACATCCAGCAGGTGAACCTCCGCACCCACAGCTTCTATGCCGACATCTATGTGGGATTCCGCTGGCGCGATCCGGATCTCGCCCCGGCCAATACCTTGACCTGGATGAATCCGTTCCAGCTCTGGGCCCATATCAGCCGGCCGATGACCGACGGGCCGCGCATGCTGCCGGGCGGCGACCGGTTCGAGTGGGTGCGCAACCGCGGCGAGTTCAACGTGACGCTGCCGTTGCACAAGTACCCGTTCGACCGCCAGATCCTGGTGGCGGAGTTCGCCGACCGCTCGCTGCCGTCCAGCCGCATGACCTATGTGCTGGACAAGGTCACCATCGCCGACGACATCAGCCTGCCCGGCTATCGGACGGGAACGCCGCGCCTGACGATTTCCGAAATCCAGGGTCTCGGCGCCGTCGAGGACCTGATGGGCCTCCCCGACGAGGACTTCACCCGGGTGCGTATCGAGATCCCGATCGAGCGCCCGTGGCTGCCCTATGCGGTGAAGCTGCTGCTGCCGCTGTTCGTGGCGACGGCCTGCGGCGCGCTGATGTTCATGGTGCCGCCGCAGTTCGTCGAGGCGCGGATCGGGCTCGGCATCACCTCGGTGCTGATCCTGGTGGCGCTCCAGCTGACGCTGAACTCCGACCTGCCGGAGGTCGACTACCTGATGGCGCTGGATAAGCTCTATCTCGCCAGCTACCTCTTCGACTTCGCTGCCATCGGCGGGGTCGCCTGGGCGACCAGCCGGTACCTCAACGACCTCTCGGGCCCGGCGATCCGTGCGCTCGACCGCAGGATCCTGGCCGGCCTCGGCGCCGGCTACATGGTGCTGGCCGTGCTGGCGCTGACGACGAGTTCAGGGTGATCGGGCACGAGGCGTCTGGTGTCCATCGACGGCGCATGACCATTTCAGATGCCTTAGTCCGAGAGCCGCAAAAGTAGATGCAGCGCTTAGACTGCTTTCTCGTGGTGACGTTCTAGGAATCGAGCCAGTCTTTGAAGAAGGCCGATAAAATCATCGAGTGCCTTTGCGTCCACCTCGGAGTCAATCTGTCCATGAACGATTGCATTGCGTAGATGGATCATTGAGCGCAGCTCGTCCGCTTCGCCGGGCGTAAGAATTCCCTCCGATGCCATAGCGTCAATCAGCCGTACAGGCGATTGGGAGTAGCTAAGTTTCTCAGGGAGTGTGGCCCGAGCTATCGCCTCTAATGTCGCCCACGCCATGACCAAAGCGGCCCTCAACTGGCCTGCATTTCTAAGCGTGTTAATATCTCTGATACCAAGATCAATTGCAGAGTTCGGCGCGACCGTCAAAGACGTGGGCGATATAGGGCGAGGCGTGTAGAACACGCGCAGCTCCCATTCACCGCCCTTCGGAAACAGTTCTTTGATCTTTGAGATTTTCGAGTCGGCCTTGCGGCCTTCATTTATAATTTCGATTGCGATCTTTTTTTCCGGCTTCAGCGCAATGGCATCGGGCCTATACGACTCAAGAAATTTGGGTAGGAGGCTTCGGGGGGGGGCCACGTAGAATTGGAACCCCTCGGCTTCAAACTGAGGCCGAAGGTACTCGACAAATTCCGTTTCTATCCGCTGCGTCGTCATCTATGCGAGATCCTCGAAGGGGTCATTAGATAGGCGAACATACGTTGCCGGCTTGATCGCATTCAAAGCATCGCCTAGCGCAGCACTGGGTGCCTGGAACTCAAACACCCTTCCCGGCTCAAATTTCTGAACGAGTACTCGCTCCACTTGGCGGTCGTCGATATAGATGTGTTTACAGAGAGCATCCAAAATCGGTTTCACGATATTGTCGATATCCCCCTGCATTTCCGTGTCAGGGAAATAGTAAATTGTGACGCCTACTTGGTCTTCAAAGGCGAAATGCCCTTCAGGAAGGCTAGCCCGCGATGCCTCTTTAACCCTATCCTTCCATGCCACGATTGACTCCGGCCGCCTAGCCTGTGCGGAAACGGGGGTGCCATTCACGATAAACTCTAACGGAAAATCCAGTTCCACCGTTGATCCCCAAGATTGCGACTAACGGCAATACCGAACCTCGCCATTTGGGAGCCGTCAATAGCCCCATCAACCTAGTAAGCGCACTTGGCGCAAAGCCAATCAACGCAGCGTACTAGAGAATCGGATCGCTCAATGACCCGCGTCTTCAACCGCATGACCACCAAGCTGCCGCCGATCGCCGTGCGCGCCGAGGGGCTGCATATCTGGGACTCGACCGGAAAGTCCTACATCGACGCCTGCGGCGGGGCGGCGGTCTCGTGCCTGGGCCACAACGATGCCCGCGTGGCCGAGGCGATGGCGGCGCAGATGAAGAAGCTGGACTACGTCCATCCCGGCTTCTTCTCGGGCGAGCCGGCGGAGCACCTGGCCGACCTGCTGCTGGAGGACGCGCCGAAGGGGCTGGACTACGCCTATTTCGTCTCGGGCGGCTCCGAGGCGATGGAGGCGGCGCTGAAGATGGCGCGGCAGTACTTCCTCGAGATCGGCCAGCCCGAGCGCTGGCGCTTCATCTCGCGGCGCCAGAGCTATCACGGCAACACCCTCGGCGCCCTCGCCGTCGGCGGCAATCTGGCGCGGCGCGAGCCCTATGCGCCGATGTTGATGGATGTCTCGCTGGTCGCGCCCTGCTTCGCCTACCGCTTCAAGCGCGACGACGAAAACGAGGAGCAATACGGCCGCCGCGTCGCCGACGAGCTGGAGGCGGAGATCCTGCGCCTCGGGCCGGAGACGGTGGCGGGCTTCACCGCCGAGACCGTGGTGGGCGCGACCACCGGCTGCGTCGCCGCCGTGCCGGGCTACTTCAAGCGCATCCGCGAGATCTGCGACAAGTACGGCGTGCTCTTGATCCTGGACGAGGTGATGAGCGGCATGGGCCGCACCGGCACGCTGCACGCCTGCGAGCAGGAGGGCATCGCCCCCGACCTGATGACCATCGCCAAGGGGCTCGGCGGCGGCTTCCAGGCGATCGGCGCGGTGCTGGTGGCGGGCAAGGTGCATGACCCGATCACCAAGGGCACCGGCCTGTTCATGCACGGTCATACCTACATGGCGCATCCGGTCGCCTGCGCCGCCGGCCTCGCGGTGGTGAAGATCATCAAGGAGGAGAAGCTGGTCGAGCGCGTCCGCGTCCAGGGCGCCAAGCTGCGCCAGCGCATGGACGCCCGCTTCGGCAACCATGCCCATGTCGGCGACGTCCGCGGCCGCGGGTTGTTCCAGGCGATCGAGCTGGTCGAGGACCGCTCGACCAAGGAGGCCTTCGATCCGAAGCTCGCGCTCCACGAGCGCATCAAGACCGAATGCATGGCCCGCGGCCTGCTCGCCTACCCGATGCCTGGCACCATCGACGGCCGCAAGGGCAATCACATGATCCTGGCCCCGCCCTACATCGTCGGCGACGCCGACATCGACACCATCGTCGACAAGCTCGGCGACTCGGTGGACGCGGCGATCGCGGGGCTGCCGGCAAGACAATAGACGGAACCCTCCCCCGACTTGTCGGGGGAGGGAAGGGTGGGGGCCGAGCGCAGCGAGGTCTTCGGGAGCGGACACGCGGCAAGGCTGCTCCTCGCTTCGCTCGGCCCCCACCCCAGCCCTCCCCCACGTTTCGCATGGGGGAGGGGGATGAGGCTTGCTTCGCGCGATCCCGCTATAGTCCCAGCACCTCTCCCGTCACGGACTCAGACCCATGCCCCTTCCCAAGAACCCGCGCGTCGCGCTGCTCGGTTACATGCTCGAAAGCAACGGCTTCGCACCGGTCGCGACCGAGAAGGATTTTCGCCGCACCTGGGTCGACGGCGACGGCATCCTGAAGGACGCCGCCGCCAAGGCGCCGCGCGAGCCCGGCGGCTTCGTCGGGTTCATCTCGGGCATGAACGCCAGCGGCGCTTGGGAACCCGTGCCGCTGCTCTACACCTCCGCCGGTGCCTCGGGGCCGATGGAACAGGCCTTCCTGGACAAGTTCCTGAAGATCGTCGAGGAGCGGATCAAGGCTGCCATGCCCTTCGACGGCATCTACATCCAGGATCACGGAGCCGCCGGTGCCACCGCCGACACCGACCCGGACGGCACGCTGTTCGCGCTGGTGCGCAGGGTGGTGGGGCCGGACATCCCGATCGTCGCCACCCTCGACCTGCACGCCAACGTCTCCGAGGCGATGGTGCGCAACACCGACGTGCTGATCGCCTATCTCACCAACCCGCATATCGACATGGTCGAGCGCGGCCGCGAGGCGGCGTTCGCCATGCGCGAGCTGCTGTCGGGCGTGAAGACCGCCAAGGCCTTCATCCCGGTCCCGCTGCTGCCGCCGCAGGTGGCGCTGCTCTCCGACCGCGGCCCTTATGGCGAGGCGATCGACAAGGGGCAGAAGGCGGTGAAGGGCTCGATCCTGAATGTCTCGGTGCTGGGCAACTGCAGCTTCTCGGATTCGCCGAAGACCGGCATGAGCGTGATCGTGACGGCGCGTGAGAACCAGAAGGCCGCTGACGACCTGGCGAAGGATCTCGCCCAGTATCTCTGGGACCAGCGTCATCGCCTCGCGCCCAAGGTCATGTCGGTCGAGGATGCAGCGGCCCGCCTCAAGGCCGCCTGCGAGGACCCGCAGAAGAAGCCGCTTCTGTTTGCCGACTGTGCCGACAATCCCGGCGGCGGCGGGCGCGGCAACACCATCCATGTGCTGAAGGCCTTCCTCGCCGCCGGCATCGACCGCACCGTCTTCGCCATCCACAACGACCCGTTGCTGGCCGCCGAGGCGCACCGGCTCGGTGTCGGCGCGAAGTTCCAGGCCCAGCTCAACCGCGACGAGGACAACCCGCTCTCCGGCCGGCTGACGGCGCCGGCCGAGGTCATGGCGCTCAGCGATGGCGAAATCATCGGCCGGCGCGGCACCATCGGCGGGCGCAAGGCCAGCCTAGGCCCCTCGGTCCGGCTCCGCCTCGACGGCAGAATCGACGTGGTCTTCATCTCCATCCGCCAGCAGTGCTTCGACACCGAGATGATCGAGCATCTGGGGTTGAAGGTGCGGGACATGCGAGGCGTGGTGGTGAAATCGCGCGGTCATTTCCGTGCCGGCTTCAACGACATCTTCTCGGACGACCAGATCATGGAGGTCGACGCGCCCGGCCTCACCACCCCGGTCCTGCAGCGGCTGCCCTGGACCAATCTCCGCCGGCCGATCTGGCCGCTCGATGCGGACATGTCCTGGCAAGTGCCGTCGGAGGTCGGCGTGCGGTAGCGGGCGCCGACGAAGGAGGTTCGGACGAGCGTGGCGAGGGGCGGATTGGAACGAAGTCTGGAAGGTCAGCCCGGTTGCACGAAGACCTTTCCGGCTGTCTTGGCGAGATCCGCCGGGGCCGTCGGCCGCTTCAGGAACACCTTGTCGTCGTCGGCGGCGGCGAACTTCAGGCCCGCCTGCTTGATCGCGCCGTCGGGCACCTTCTTCAGCGGCGTGTAGCGGGGGTGGTGGTGCTCCCGGTAGGGGTCGTTCCGGGCGGCGTTGTAGCAGCAGATCATGGTCCAGCGCCGGCTGGCAGAGCGGTTCTGGTCGGAGCGGTGCAGCGTGTTGCAGTGGAAGAAGAGGGCGTCGCCCGGATCCATCTCGCAGTAGACGGTCTCCAGCCGCTTCTTCGCCTCCTCGACCCGCCTCAGGTCGGCGCCGACCTGCTGTCCTTCCAGGAGGGCATGATCGAGTCGGCCCATCAGATGCGACGACTTCAGCACCTGCAGGCAGCCATTCGACCTGTCGCTGCGGTCGAGCGCGATCATCGTCGATGCCATCAGCGGAAACAGGCAGCCGTTGTTGTACCAGTAGCCGTAGTCCTGGTGCCATTCCCAGGCGCCGCCTTCGAACGGCTCCTTCGCCGTCAGCTTCGAGTGGTAGTGGTAGACCTCGCCGCCCAGCAGGTCCTCCATGGTGTCGACCATCCGCTCGCTGCGCGCAGCCAGCCCGTAGACGCTGTCGCCCGGATGGTTCCAGGTCACCATCCGGGTCACCGCACCCTCGGCGTCGCCGCGGTTGTAGGAGTTGGCCCGGACGGTCGGATCGGTCTCCATCGCGCCGCGGAGCAGCGCCGTCTCCTCGGCATCGAAGAAGCCGCGGACGATGGCATAGCCGTCGCGGTCGAAGGCCCGACGCTGCTCGAGGCTGAGGATGCTGGGCATGTCGGCGTCAACCCGCGCGGGCGAGAGCGGGCGCCGCGTTCCCTGCCTTCCGCCGCTGCCAGCCGTCCAGCATCCGCCGAGCGCCGTTGGCCGCGGGATCCATCGCCGCGTCATGACCGGGGCGCTTGGCGGTGAGCTCGATGACGTAGCCGTTGGGATCGCGGAAGTAGATCGAGTCGATGAAGCCGTGATCGGCGATGCCGCGCGTCTCCATGCCGGCGGCCTTGCCCTTGGCGAACATCGCCAGCAAGTCGTCATGCGTGACCTCGAGCGCGATGTGCAGGTCGAAGTCGTGCTGATCCTTGAACTCGAACGGCCGATCCGGCGCCTCGAAGAAGGCGAGGCACGAGCCGTCGTCGAGACGATAGAAGGTGTGCAGGGTCTCGGTCTTCCGGCCGCTTTTGGTCTCGCCGATCTCGATGGTGTGGACCAGCTCGAGGCCGAGGAAATCCTCGTAGAACCGTCGCGTCTCCTCGGAGTCGCGGCAGCGGTAGGCGTTGTGGTGAAGGCCTTTGATCATGGAATCCTCCGTCACGCCGGCTTCGACTTCACGTGCTGGATGTATCCCCTGACGTCGGCCGCGGGCTCGGAATAGGCCTTGCCGAGTGTGCTTTCCATCGCCGCCTGCCAGGTCTTGGTCCAGGCCGGCAGGGGGTAGGCGATTGCCCCTAGGAATTCGAGCGTCGAGGCCAGCCGGATGTCGGCGATCGACGGATGGGCACCGCCGATGAACTCGTCCTTGCCGATGAAGAAGCTGCGAAAGACGTCCAGCGGCTCCGCGATCGCGTCGATCGCCGCCTGCTGTGCGCGCCTCTTCTCGGCGTCGCTGGCATCGCTGGCGCCGACCTCGCCCGGGTAGGCGGGGAATCCCAGCACCGGGTAGGTCGCGCGCGAGACCAGGGGATAGAGAGTGCCGGTCTGGTAGAGGAGCGCGCTGTCGACCATGGCGCGGCGTCCCGGATCGGCCGGGTAGAACCGGTCGAGGCCGTGCTTGTTGCAGAGGTACTGCATGATGGCGCCGCTTTCCCATAGGGCGCCTCGCGGCAGGCTCTCATCCTCGAGCATCGGCGTCATGTGAGCCGGACATTTCGCCAGGTACTCCGGCGAGCGGGTATGGCCCCAGGCATCGATCTCGGTGACCTCGAGTCCCGCTCCACGGACGAAGACCCTGACCGCCATGCTGTTGACGCTGGGCTTGAGGATGTGGAGCTTGCGCATGGGACCTCCCATTTCTTCTGTTGTCGAAGACGCGGTGCGCGACCTGTCGACGATGGCCGGAAAACGGTAGATCGGATCATCGCAGGCCACAAGGGACGACGACGTCGCGGCGGTCATGTCGCCCCGGACGGCCCGGGACGCGGCCTCGTTGCGTCGCCGGCCTCCCCGCAGCCATAATCCCCGGGCAGGGGGAGGGGCCATGCTGCTCGTCGAGACCGCCGTTGCGCCGGATCCGGCCATTCTGTCACGTCCGGACCGGGTGCTGGCTCCGGCCGACCTCCGTCGCCTGAGCGAGCGGTCGGACGCCCAGGGCCTGACACGCATCGCCATCCATGTCCTGCTTATCGCGAGCGCCGCCGGGCTGGTCGCCGTGACCCGCGGCACGCTCTGGGTGCTGCCGGCGATGCTGCTTCAGGGCTGGTTCCTGGTGGCCCTGTTCGCGCCGGTGCACGAGAGCGTCCACTACACGGCGTTCAAGAGCCGCCGGCTCAACATCGTCGTCGGCTGGCTCGCCAGCGTGCCGACGCTGATCAACTCTAGCTTCTACCGGCTGTTCCATTACGCGCACCACCGCCACACCCAGGACCCGGCCCTGGACCCGGAGCTTGCGGGTCCGTTGCCGACAACTGTGTGGGAATACGTGCTGCGCATCAGCGGCTGGGGCTACTATCGCAGCCGCGTCGACTTCTACGGCCGCATCCTCCGCAGCGACTGGCGCGACTTTCCCTACATCCCCGAGCGCGAGCGGGCCGGCGTGCGGCGATCGGTGATCGCCATGCTGGCGGTCTTCTTCGCGGTCTTCGCCCTATGGTCCTGGCTCGATCCGGCCGGTCCCTGGCTCTTCTGGCTGCTGCCGGTGGCGATGGCCCAGCCGATCCTCAGGGTCATGCTGCTCTCCGAGCACACGCTCTGCAGCGACGACGACAACGGCCTCACCAACACCCGCTCGACCCTGGTGAACCCGCTGATGCATCTCGTCCACTGGAACATGCCCTACCACGCCGAGCACCACCTCTACCCGTCGATCCCCTTCCACCGGCTGCCGCAGGCGCACCGCGAGATCGGCGACCGGTTCGCCCATGTGGCGCCCAGCTATCTCGAAACCCAGAAACAGATCCTCCGCCGGATCACGGGACGCCCATGACCACCGAAGCCAAGGTCTTCGAAGCCGGCGACGTCGTCCTGCAGTCGGGACTGACGCTCCGCGGCGCCAAGATCGTCTACACCACCTACGGTACGCTCGCACCCGACAAGTCGAACGTCATCGTCTATCCGACCTCTTATTCGGCCCAGCACACCGACATCGAGTGGCTGGTCGCGCCGGGGCGCATTCTCGATCCGACCCGGTACTTCGTCGTCATCCCCAACATGTTCGGAAACGGGTTGTCGACCTCGCCCAGCAACATCGCGCCTCCCTACGACCGCGGGCGCTATCCCAACGTCACCACCTACGACAACGTCATGGCCCAGCGGCGTCTGCTGCGCGAGGTCTTCGGGGTGGAGAAGGTCAAGGCGGTCTATGGCTGGTCGATGGGCGGCCAGCAGGCCTATCACTGGGGCGCCCTGTTCCCGGAGTCGGCCGGACGCATCCTGGCGCTCTGCACCTCGGCCAGGACCAGCGAGCACAATAAGGTGTTCCTGGAAGGCGTGCGTGGCGCGCTCACCGCCGACGAGGCGTTCCAGGACGGCTGGTTCCACAAACAACCGCTGAGGGGCTTGCGCGCCATGGGCCGGGTCTATGCCGGCTGGGCGATCTCGCAGACATGGTATCGCGAACGGCTCTATCTCAAGGTCGGAGCTGCCTCGCTCGAGGATTTCCTGATCTCGGGCTGGGAGGGCAACTACCTGAAGAAGGACGCCAACAACCTCCTGGCCCAGCTCTGGACCTGGCAGCACTCCGACATCTCCGCCAACGACAAGTACAAGGGTGACTTCGACGCGGCGCTGAAGGGGATCACATGTCCGGCGCTGGTGATGCCGGGCGACCACGACCTCTATTTCCAGGTCGACGACAACCGGATCGAGGTCGCGCGCATGCCGAACGCGAAGCTGCTGCCGATCCCGTCCGTCTGGGGCCACCGCGCCGGCAATCCCTGGCAGAATCCCGAGGACGAGCGCTTCGTCGCCAAGGCCGTCAACGACTTCCTGAACGGCTGAGCCGTAGGCGTCCGCTCCCGGTGGGCCTATGCTGGTTGCTGGCCGGGCGCTCCATGCCTGGAAACGGGCAGCAGGAGTGGGCGACCATGGGCGACAAGGTTGCCGAACTCAGAGGTCGGCTCCGGCGACTCGAGCAGGAGATCGATACGGCCATCGACGACGAACAGAGGCAAGCCGCAAGCGCCGCGGAAGCTCGCAAGGTTGGGTTTTCCGGCGCCTTTCGCGCCGAACAGCGCGGTCATCGGGTCGGGATCTTCCGGTATGTCATCAGCATGAATCCTTCGTCCCTGCTGGCTGTGCCGGCGACCTATGCGGTGATCGTCGCGATCGCGCTTCTCGATCTGCTGGCAACCCTACACCAATGGATCACCTTTCCGGTTCTGGGCATCCGCCGGGTCCGTCGCGCCGACTACGTTGCCATCGACCGGCACAAGCTGAGCTACCTGAACGCGATCGAGAAGCTGAACTGCCTCTATTGCGGTTACGCCAACGGCGTCATCGCCTACGCGCGCGAGATCGCCAGCCGCACCGAGCAGTACTGGTGCCCGATCAAGCACGCGAAGCTGATCCGTTCGCCGCATCGCCGCTATCCCGAGTTCCTCGACTACGGCGACGCCAAGGGCTATCGCGAGAGGCTGGCGGAGTATCAGAAGAAGGCCGGCGAGCCCTAGGTCAGGCCTCAACGGTCGTCCAGCGCATAGGGCCGCCAGCGCGACGGCTCGTTCATCGCCTGCGACGGCGGCCTGCCAGTCAACGACATCCAGCGCGAGCGATACCAGGCGACGACCGCCAGGTCGAAGGTGATGCCCTGCTTCGGGGTCGCCTCGATGTCGAGCGCCGACCACGGGATCAGTGCCTCGAGGGTGATGCGCGGCTGGTCGGAGCCGAAGTAGTGGACACGCCCGCCGGAGACCGGCACGCAGGCCGTATCTTCCATCCGGCAGATCTCCGCCCGCATCCGCTGTGAGCCTCCGGCGACCCCTTCGCGCGGCGGGACGACGTGGATGCGAAAGCGCTGCGGTCCGCCTCCGGCATCGATGCCGAGATCGACCCGGAAGCTCTCGCCCCTAGGGTAATCCCCGGCATAGGCGAGGAGGTCGAGGTCGTAATAGTCCATGCCGATGACGGCGATCGAGAGCCCGTCGCGGCTCCAGGCGGCATAGGCCTCGCCGAAGGCGATCTCGCCCGGCTGCGCGATCAGCGGCGGCAGCAGCGAGCGTGACTTCGGCCACTCGGAGAGCACACCGTCGCCGATCCGCACATCGGCCCGGGGCAGCGCAGTGCGAGCCCGCGACGGCGGCGCGCCGGGCTTGGCGTGCAGCGCCGGCGCCGCGCGGTTGGCCTTGGTCAGCGCGGCAAGCAGCTCCTCATAGGGACGGTCGGCGATGTCGACCAGGCCGAAATTGTAGTCCTCGCCGTCGGCGCGGCCGCCGGGCGGGTGGTCGTGGAACTGGAACCAGTGGGCGCCGACCGCGTCGGGAAGCTGAGCGAAGCGACGTGCCGCCGCACCGGCGCCGGCGGCGCGCTCGACCTGCGTGTCGACCGTCATCAGGTGGCCGGTGTTGTCGTTGCCTGAGCGGTTCTCGCGGGCGGCGAAGAACCATTCGGAGATCAGCACCGGCTTCCGCTGGGTGAGCTTGGAGATGCCGTCGAAGAAGTAGCGGGCGAGCCAGCCGTCCGGCGCATCGACGTTGTAGTTGGTGGAGACGACGTCGACCTCCTCGGCCATCGCCGCAACCGCGTCGGGGTCGTAGTAGATCGGCAGCCGGTCGCCGAGGACCAGCGCCTCGGGGTCCGCAGCGCGCAGCGCCGCCGCCGTCATCTTGTAGTAGAGGCCGGAGACCTGCTTCGCCCAGATGCGGACGAAGTCGATGCCGCGGCCGCCGGGCTTGAGGCGGACCGCCTCGCCTTCGCTCGCCAGCAGGTCGGCGAAGGTGGAGACGCCCTTGGGCGGCACGAAGTCGCGGGCGAAGCGCGGGAAGTCGTCCTTGTAGTGGCGGGCGAGGGCGTCGATCAGCCGCTGCTTGGTGATGCTGCGGGCCGGCTCCTGGATGTAGAAGGTGAACAGCGCCCCCCGCCACCAGCCGACTTCGTTGTCGGTGAAGTAGCCGATGCGCCGGGGATCGGTGAGGAAAGGCCGTACCAGCCGGACGGCCATCTGGCGCATGCGCACCTCGGTCTCAGGCGCGTAGGGGTCGAACCAGTGGAAGCGTGCGTTGCGGCCGAGTTCCAGATTGGGGGTGAACGGCAGGTCGAGCGTGCCGGAATCGAGCGACCAGCCGCCGGCGGTATTGAAGCCCCACTCGGCGAGGCGGCCCCGGTTCCGCTTCGCCCAGTCCGCCACCGTCGGGTCGAAATGGCTCCAGTGGTAGCGGCGCTCGGGACTCGGATACGAGGCGCCGCCGTCGACGACGTTGACGCCGAGCGAGAAGAAGCGATCACCGCAGGGGGTGACGAGCCAGGCGGCACCGTCTTCGCGGGCGATCGACCAGCGGCTCGACGGCGCCCGGGCGAAATCGGCGCAAGCCTCGACCGAGGCTGGTACCAGCACCAGCAGTGTAACCAGGAGCCAGCGCATCAGCGAAGCCGGCCGTGGTAGCCGGCGAGGCGGCGTTGCCATTCGACGCAGCCGACGGCGCGATAGAGGCGGGCCGCATAGTTGATGGCGGAGATCGCGGTCTGGCGCTCGGTCTCGACGCAGGCGATCCCGACCATGGTCAGCACGTCCGCCTCGGCGACGCGGTCGCCGATCATCTGGTAGAGCATCCTGGCCTCGCCATAGGCGATGCAGGCGGCATCGAGCCGGCCGCGGGCGGCATCCAGATCGCCGATGGCGCGCATCGACGTCGCCTCGCCGGCCCTGTCGCCGATGCGTCCGAACATGGCGCGGGCATGGGTGAAGTTGACCTTAGCGAGATCGTAGTTCTCCAAGAGCCCGTCGAGCTGTCCCAGATCGAGCAGCGCCTGGGCCTGCTCGCGCTGGCCGCCGATCGACCGGTAGAGGACATAGGCGCCGCGCATCATCTCGTGCGCCTGGCGCGTGCTGCCGCCCTGTCGTTCGATGTGACCCAGTCCCTTCAGCGCTTCCGCCTCGATCACCGAGTCCTGGGCGCTGCGGCCGAGCGCGCGCCCCTTCTCGTACTGGCTCCGTGCCTCGTTCAGATTGCCGATCAGGCGCTCGAGCTCGGCGATGCCGATATGCACCCGGGCCTCGCCGGGCTTGTCCTTCGCCTCGACGAACATGCTGGTGCACTGGGCGGCGGCGGCGCGCGCGCTGACGAAGCGCAACGTGGCACGCTTGAGGTCGCCGCGGCCCGAGAGCAGCTCCCCTTCGCCGAAGCGCCGGCCGGCGATCTTGAACTGCTCGCCGGCGGCGACCACCGAGTCGCGGGCCTCGCGCGGGCGCTCCATCATCCGCATGATCTCGGCCATGGATTGGCGGACGACACCTTCGCCGATCGGATCGCTGATGGTCTTGTAGATCATCAGGGCGCGTTCGTAGCGGGTGATTGCGTCGCTGCTCGACTTCCTCGCCCGGTCCAGATCGGCGCGACAGGTCAGCGCATGCGCCTCGCCTGATCGGTCGCCCGACTGGCTGAAGGCGAAACGGGCATAGTCGAAGCCGGTCCCGGCCTCTTCGGGCTTGGTTTGCCGTGCCGCGATCTCGGCGACGCCGAGGCTGGCTTCGCCTTCGGAGTATTTGTCGCCGGTGCGTAGCGCGATCTCGCGCGCCTGCTCGTAGAAGCTGCGGGCCTGATCGAGGGCGTTCTGTCGCGACTGCGCCCGTGCCTGCAGAAGCAGGGATCGCATCTGCCCACGCTCGTCCTTGGCCTCGATGAACTGCTGCTGGGCGTCCGCATAGGCGCTCTGGGCGTCGGCGTAGCGCGTCTGCGCCTCGGCGATCTCGCCCTGTCCGAGCATCGCGAGGCCGATACCCTGCGCGTCCTTCGCCTCGCGGAACAGCGAGAGCGCCTCGCGGTTGAACTTGGTTGCGTCGTCGAAGCGCTGCACGAACCGCATGCCCTCGGCCTGGATCCAGAAGCGGCTGCCGGCGGCCTTCGGGCCGGTGCCGACGCCAGTGCGGATCGCCTGGACGCCGCCGGCGCGGCGGATGCGGCGCGACATCCACAGGTCGATGACCACGCAGATGGCGCCGAAGACCAGGGTCGCCTGAGCCACCAAGTCGCGAGACGGCTGCGGATCGCCGAGGGTGAGCACGTAGGAGCCGATGGCGGCGACGCCGGTACCGAGCACGATCAGGCCGCGTCTCGCCCAGGCGCCACCGCCGCGCGTCTTCGAGAGCGCGCTCGCCATCGCCTAGAACCGACCTCGCATCGCTGGTCTCGTCACTCTGCCCCCGTTTGTCCTGGTTGTACGCGGGCCAATCTCCGGTAGATCGGGGCGAGCAGGCCCGGCAGCAGATAAATAGGCAATTGCCCGACGGCGAAATAGAGGAAAACGTCCGGAGGGGCCGCGGCGCCGAGAGAGCCTACGAGAACGGCAAGATTTCGATTGCCGCTGGTGACGCCGAGTGCCAGCGCCGTTCGCCTGGGAAGACGCGAGAACGCGACCGCGCCGAGGGCCTGAAATGACAGATTCGCGACAAAAGCCGCCAGGACGAAGCCGCCGACACGCAGCGGTTCGGCCATTGCCTGGGCGGTGATGCCGTCCATGGCCGCGATGGCGAAGGCGAGCAGCGTGAGCACGATGGCACCATCGATTCGGCCGGGATGGCACGCGATCGCGGCGGCGCCGAAGGTACGCCGTCCCAGAATGGCGAGCGCCAGCGCGCCGAAAGTCAGAAGCGCCAGCCTGAGGAACAGCGATCCGAGGTCGAGGCCGACATCGATTCCGGCGAGCAGGAGCGCCAGCGGCGGCAGGGTCAGGGGCATGGCGAAGGTCGCGAGCGCCGTGCCGACCAGGGCGAGCGCGCCGTCGAGACCGAGCAGGGTCGCCAACGCCGGTGCGGCGATCAGAGGTGGAGAGGCGGCCCAGAGCAGCATCGCTGCCGCCAACCCTTCGGGCAGGCCGGCCAGCTGCGTCGCCAGCGCCATCAGCGCCGGCGACGCTGCCAGAAGCCAGACGACCAGGAGCACGGAGGGGAGCGGACGCCGAAGGTGGCCGGCCAGCATTCCCCAGTCCATCCGCATCAGGGTGAAGGCGAGGAGGGCGACGACCGACGGCGTCAACAGCGGGCGGAAGAGCGCGGCCAATGCCGGCACCGCGAGCCCGAGGAAGATCCCGGTGGCGAGCACGGCCTTGCCGTGACGGCCGACCCAGCCGAGAGCGCCTGCGAGCATACGGCAGACGCTAGCGGCTTTCGAAGACAGGGCCAATACGCTAAACGGGAGCCCCATGAGCGACCCCTGGCTCGGCGATCACCGCGACCACGTCCGCCCGGAGTGGATCGACTACAACGGCCACATGAACGTCGCCTACTACGTGCTCGCCTTCGACCGGGCGACCGACGTGCTGTTCGACCGGCTGGGCCTCGGCATGGCCCACCGCAAGGCGACCAACCAGGGCTTCTTCGTCGTCGAGGCCCATGTGACCTACGGCCGGGAGCTGCTCGAAGGCGACTCGCTCCGCTTCGAGGCCTGGGTGGTCGAGGCCGGCGAGCGCAAGCTCCGCTACTTCCTGACGATGTTTCACGCGGAGAAGGGTTACCGCGCGGCGACGATCGAATTCCTCGGCCTCAACGTCGATCTCTCGACCCGCAGGGCGACCCCCTTTCCGCCGCAGCTGCGGCGGGGCCTCGATGGCGCGGTCGAGCGCGACCGTGCCCGCGGTCTGCCGTCCGAGATCGGCCGGGCGGTCGGTCAGCCGCGGGCGGCCCGGGCCGAACCCGCTTGAGTCGCGATCATCAACCGGCTACTCCCCGAGGCAGGGACGAACGACCGAAGGCGGCCATCGTGGCGGGCATAGGCCAGGAACGCGACCAGGCGGAATTCTTCGCCCGCAACGCGCTGTCTCGGATGGCGATCCTCGGCATACCGCCGACGCCTCAGAATTTCCTCGTCTGGTACGGCTATTTCAGCAGCCATCCGCCGGATCTGAAGGCGGCGGTCGATGCCCTGATCGGCGGCGGCCGCAAGTTCGACGCGGCGCTGTCGGACGAGGTGCATGGGCGCTTCTTCGGCCGTGAGGCCGATGCGGCCAAGGTTGCGCAGGCATCGCAGGCCGTCGAGACGCTGCTTGCCCGCCTGGTCGAGCGGGTCACCAATCATGACCGGAGCACGGAAGCCTTCGGCGGCGCGCTCGCCGATGCCCAGACCGTGCTGGCGGAGGGTGAGATCGGCGGCATCCTCTCCCGTCTGGTCGAGGAGACCCACCGGATGGCCGCGCTCAACCAGGAGATGCAGGCTCATCTCAAGGCGGCGGGCTCGGAGATCGACGGGCTCCGCGAGAGCCTGGGGCGGGCCCGCGAGCAGGCGGAAACCGACGGGCTCACGGGTATCGCCAATCGCAAGCGCTTCGACATGGCACTTCGGCAGGCCATCGTCCGCGCCACCGACGAGGGGGAGGCGCTGGCCCT
>CAMBVS010000034.1 GCA_945871425.1 Rhizobium sp. Q54
CTCCTGGAACGCGGCGAGCTTCCGGCGGAACTGGCGGCGCGGCTCGGCCGTTGACGCGAACCAGGGGAACCCATGTCCGACATCCTTCTCGCCCACCTCCGCTCCATCGGCGTCTCGCCCGGCCTGGTCTTCGACATCGGCGCCCATGAAGGGCAGTTTGTCGATGCGTGCCGGCGGTTCTTCCCCGGTGCCGCGGTCTGGGCCTTCGAGCCGAACCTGGCGCAGCGGGACCGGCTGGCGGCGAAGGCCGACCGGGTCTTCACCGAGGTGCTGGTCGAGGCCGAGGGCCCGGTCACCTATTGGGAGGCCGAGTTTTCCGACACCAGCGGCAACTCGCTGCTGCGCGAGAACACCAACATCCCCTTCCGGGCGACGACGCGCCCGGGCCTTCCCATCGACCGCCTGGCCGAAGGACGGATCCCCGACCTGGTCAAGCTCGACACCCAGGGCACCGAGCTTCCGATCCTCCGCGGCGGCTCAGGCTCGATCGCCAAGGCCGAATGCGTGATCCTGGAGGTCAGCCTCAAGCGCTACAACCAGGGCTCGCCGCTGTTCGCCGAGGTTCTGGCATTCATGACCGGCCTCGACTACTGCCTGATCGACATGGTCGACGCGCTCAGGGTCGGGGACATCCTCGTGCAGGCGGACGCGCTGTTCATCAAGCGCAGCTCGTCGCGCTTCTCCGATGACGTCCGCGTCGAGTTCACGCTGCCGACGCCGTAGGCCGCAAATGAAGCGCCCCGCGGACTCGCATCCGCGGGGCGCTTTATGACGCCATCGAGCGTGCTTTAAGCGGCCTTCATCAATCCGCGCAGTACGTACTGAAGAATGCCGCCGTGGCGGTAGTACTCGATCTCGTCGGCGGTATCGATGCGGCAGAGCACCTTGATGGTCTCGACCGACTTGTCGGCGCGGGTGATGCGCACGTTCACGTCCCTGCGCGGCTTGATGCCGGACGCGATGCCCTCGACGTCGACGATCTCGTCGCCGACGAGGTTGAGCGGCTTCCGGGTCACGCCTTCCATGAACTGAAGCGGCAGCACGCCCATGCCGACCAGGTTCGAGCGATGGATGCGCTCGAAGCTCTCGACGATGACCGCGCGGATGCCGAGCAGGACCGTGCCCTTCGCCGCCCAGTCGCGGGACGAGCCGGTGCCGTATTCCTTGCCGCCGAAGACTACCAGCGGCACGGCATCGGCCTTGTACTTCATCGCCGCGTCGTAGAGCGGCATCACCTGGCCCGAGGGGAAGTGCCTGGCCATGCCGCCCGAGGTGCCGGCCGCCGCCTCGTTCTTCAGGCGGATGTTGGCGAAGGTGCCGCGCATCATGATCTCGTGATTGCCGCGCCTGGCGCCGTAGCTGTTGAAGTCGGCTGGGCGCACCTGGTGCTGGAGCAGGTAGTCGCCGGCCGGGCCGTCCTTCTTGATGTTGCCGGCGGGCGAGATGTGGTCGGTGGTGATCGAGTCGCCGAGCAGCGCCAGGATGCGGGCGCCGTTCACATCCTTCAGCTTCAACGGCTCCTTCGGCATGCCTTCGAAATAGGGCGGGTTCTTCACATAGGTCGAGCCCGGCTGCCACTTGTAGGTCAGGCCGGTGGTAACCTTGACCGCGCGCCATTCGGCCGGGCCCTCGAAGACGTTGGCGTAGCGCTTCCTGAACATCTCAGGCGTCAGCGACCGCGCCATCTCCTCGGCGATATCGAGGTTCGACGGCCAGATGTCCCTCAGGTAGACGGGCTTGCCGTCCTTGCCGGTGCCGAGCGGATCCTTCACCAGGTCGACCTTCATCGAGCCCGCCAGCGCATAAGCCACCACCAGCGGCGGCGATGCCAGGTAGTTCGCCTTGGTCTGCGGGCTGACGCGGCCCTCGAAGTTGCGGTTGCCGGACAGCACGGCCGCAACCACCAGGTCCTTCGCTTCCACCGCGGCGATGATCTCGTCGCTCAAGGGGCCGGAGTTGCCGATACAGGTGGTGCAGCCATAGCCGACCAGGTTGAAGCCCAGCTTGTCGAGCTCGGTCTGCAGTCCGGCCTTCTCCAGATAGTCGGTGACCACCTGGCTTCCCGGTGCCAGCGAAGTCTTGACCCAGGGCTTCACCGTCAGCCCCTTGGCGACCGCGGGCTTGGCGAGCAGGCCCGCCGCCATCAGCACCGCCGGATTGGAGGTGTTGGTGCAGCTCGTGATCGCGGCGATGACGACGTCACCGTCCTTGAGTTCGTAGTTGGTGCCGGCGACGGCGACGCTGCGGTCGCCACCGCCCATCTCGGTCAGCGCGGTGCCGAAGCTGGGTGCGGCCTGGGAGAGCAGCACACGGTCCTGCGGGCGCTTCGGTCCGGCCAGCGACGGCTCGACGGTCGAGAGGTCGAGTTCGAGCGTGTCGGTGAAGATCGGATCGGGCGTGCTGGCATCCCGCCACATGCCCTGGGCCTTGGCATAGGCCTCGACCAGCGCCACCCGGTCGGCATCGCGGCCGGAGAACTTCAGGTACCGGATGGTCTCGGCGTCGATCGGGAAGAAGCCGCAGGTGGCGCCGTATTCGGGCGCCATGTTGGCGACGGTGGCGCGGTCGGCGAGGGTCAGGCCGTCGAGGCCGGGGCCGAAGAATTCGACGAACTTGTTGACCACGCCCTTCTTGCGCAGCATCTGCGTGACCGTCAGCACCACGTCGGTGGCGGTCGTGCCTTCCTTCGGCTTGCCGGTCATGCGGAATCCGACGACCTCGGGGATCAGCATGGATACCGGCTGGCCCAGCATCGCCGCCTCGGCCTCGATGCCGCCGACGCCCCAGCCCAGCACGGCGAGACCATTGACCATGGTGGTGTGGCTGTCGGTGCCGACCAGCGTGTCGGGATATGCGACGGTCGGGCCGTCGGCCGAATTGGTCCAGATCACCTGGGCCAGGTATTCGAGGTTCACCTGGTGGCAGATGCCGGTGCCGGGCGGCACCACGCGGAAGTTGGCGAACGCATCCTGGCCCCAGCGCAGGAACTCGTAGCGCTCGCCGTTCCGCTCGAACTCGAGTGCCACGTTGTCGGCGAAGGATTTCGCCGTGCCGAAGCTGTCGACCATCACCGAGTGGTCGATGACGAGGTCGACCGGTGCGAGCGGGTTGATCTTGGTCGGGTCACCGCCGAGGGCGACCATGGCATCGCGCATGGCCGCCAGGTCGACGACCGCCGGGACGCCGGTAAAGTCCTGCATCAGCACGCGGGCCGGGCGATAGGCGATCTCGCGGTCGGAGCGCCTGTCCTTGAGCCAGGCGGCGACCGCCTTGATGTCGTCGACCGTGACGGTGCGCCCGTCTTCCCAGCGCAGGAGGTTCTCCAGCAGCACCTTCAGCGAGAAAGGCAGCCGCGAGACGTCGCCGAGTCCGGCCTTCTCAGCCGCCTCCAGCGAGAAATAGTCGTAGCTCTTGGAGCCCACCTTGAGGGTGCGGCGGGTCTTCATCTGGTCATGTCCGGTGACGGGCACGGGCGGTTCCTCCTGGAGACTTCGGGGACGCGCGCGAGAGCCCAGGGGACGGCCTTTGAGGCGCCGGCGGGGCCGCGCGGAAGCTGCGGACCCAAAATAAAGTAAGTCCCCGGGAAGTCTAGGGTTTGGACCGGCCGCCGCCGCCGTCGCCGCGATCGCTCAACGTCAGGGACTGAGACGGCGCAGGCACTTTAGTCGTGGAAATTCGACAAACGATTGTATTTGGCGTCTCCAATCCGAACGAAATTCCAATTATCCTTGGTCATTCGGAGGGGCTGTCTTGGCCGATCCTCCGGTTTTTAATGTCTGGAAAGGACAACCCATGGTTTCTCGTCTGGTGATCGGCCTCGCTGCGGCGATCGCGCTCTTCTCCTCGATCGCGTTCGCCGATGATCGCAATTTCACCGTCATCAACTCAACCGGCTATGACATCAAGGGCCTCTACATCAACCCGCCCGGCGACAACGTCTTCAACGACAACGAGCTGAGCGGCGTGCTCGGCGAGGGCAACAAGTTCGACGTCAAGTTCAGCGGCGCCGACAAGGGCTGCACCTGGAACATGAAGGTGACGTGGACCGACAACAGCTCGTCGATCTTCCGCGGCCTCGACCTGTGCAAGATCAGTAACGTCACGCTGAAGTACAACAAGTCGACCGACGTCGCCTCTTACACCTGGGATTGACCGGCCCGGCATGAGTCCCGGCCCTTCAGGGCCGGGACGAGTGGTCAGCCGAGCACCCGGGTGAAGATCGTCTCGACGTGCTTGGTGTGGTAGCTCATGTCGAACAGGCCCTCGAGCTTCGCCACGCCGAGGGCGTCGACCACCGCCGTCTCTCCCTTCAGCCGCTCCAGGAACTGGCCGCCCTCGCGCCATGTGGCCATGGCGTTCCGCTGCACGACCTCGTAGGCGGCCTCGCGCGCCAGCCCGGCTTGGGTCAGCTCCAGCAGCACGCGCTGGGAGAAGACGAGGCCGCCCAGGGTCTCGAGGTTCGCCTTCATCCGTTCGGGATAGACCACCAGCTCCTCGACCACCCGGGCGAGGCGGTTGAGGGCGAAGTCGAGCGTCACCGTCGCGTCCGGCCCGATGCCGCGTTCGACCGAGGAGTGGCTGATGTCGCGTTCGTGCCAGAGCGTCACGTTCTCGAGCGCGGGAATCACCGCCGAGCGCACCAGGCGGGCGAGCCCGGTCAGGTTCTCGGTCAGAACCGGGTTGCGCTTGTGCGGCATCGAGGACGAGCCCTTCTGCCCCGGCGAGAAATACTCCTCGGCCTCCCGCACCTCGGTCCGCTGCAGGTGGCGGATCTCGGTCGCCAGCCGCTCGACGCCGGAGGCGACCACGGCCAGTGCCGTGAAGAAGGCGGCATGGCGGTCACGCGGGATCACCTGGGTCGAGACCGGCTCGGGCGTGAGGCCGAGCTTGGCGGCGACATAGGCCTCGACCCTGGGATCGACGGTGGCGAAGGTGCCGACGGGTCCTGAGATGGCGCAGGTCGCGACCTCGGTCCGGGCGGTCACCAGGCGGGCGCGGTTGCGGCGGAACTCGGCGAAGTGGCCGAGCAGCTTGACCCCGAAGGTGGTGGGCTCGGCATGGATGCCGTGGCTGCGGCCGATGCAGGCCGTCGCCTTGTGCTCGATCGCGCGCCGCTTGAGCGCCGCCAGCACCTTGTCGACATCGGCGATCAGGATGTCGGCGGCCTGCACCAGTTGCACCGAGAAGCAGGTATCGAGCACGTCGGAGGAGGTCATGCCCTGGTGAAGGAAGCGGGCCTCCTCGCCGACATACTCGGCGACGTTGGTCAGGAACGCGATGACGTCGTGCTTGGTGGTCTTCTCGATCTCGTCGATGCGCTCGGGCTCGACCTTGCCGCGGGCGCGGATGGCTTCGACCGCTGCTTTCGGCACGACGCCGAGCTCGGCCATCGCTTCCGCGGCCAGCACCTCGATCTCGAACCAGATGCGGTAGCGGTTCTCCGGCTCCCAGATCCGGGCCATTTCAGATCGGGTGTAGCGGGGGATCATGTCTCAGGCAGCCTCGTCGCTCGGGAGACCGTCCGTATAGCATTTGAGGCCGGCAGGTCGATGCGGAAGATGGTGCCCTCCGGACCGCTCTCGACCAGCCTGATCTCGCCGCCATGGGCCACCACCAGGTCGCGGGCGATGGCGAGGCCGAGCCCGGTGCCGCCGGGCCGTCCGGTGTTGAAGGGCTGGAACAGCTTCGGGCGTACGGTCTCGGCGATTCCGGGGCCATCGTCCTTGACGGTGATCGAAGCGCTTTCGGGCCCGACCGCGCCGCCGATCTCGGCCAGCCGCGCGCCGGCGAGGCGGGCGTTTCGGACCAGGTTGCCCAGAACCCGCTGGAACTGGTCGCGGTCGGCCTCGACCTCGAAGTCCGGCGCCAGCGCCGATTCCAGGCGGAAGCCGTCCTCGCCCATCACCGCCGTGTCCTGGCCGATCTCCTGGACCAGGTCGGCGAGGCCGAACCGGGCCGGCGTCACCGCCGGACGCTCGGTCGCGAAGTCGAGCGTCGCCTGGGTCAGAGCCACCGCCCGGTTGACGGCGCGGACCAGCCTCGGGGTCAGCTGCTTCACCTCGGGATCGGCCGAGTCGGCAAGCCGGTCCGACAGCACCTGCACCGTGGAGAGGATGTTGCGCAGGTCATGGCCGAGCTTGGAGACGCCGCTGCCGAGCGCGGCCAGGCGCGCCTGCTGACGGAAGGCGTAGCGCAGCTCTTCCTGCATGGAGGTAAGGGCGCGCTCGGCGATGCCGAGCTCGTCGGTGCGCAGGCTGGGCGGGACACCGGCGGCGGGCGCGTCGGGGCTGAAGCCGACCATGCGCTGGGTCAGGCGCCGCATCGGGCGGACCAGCAGCACCTGGAGCGACAGATAGAGGAGGCCCGCCGTCACCACCGCGATGACGATGGAAAGGCCGAGGATGCGCTGGGAATAGTCGTACATCTCCTTCCGCAGAGGTGTCTCGTCGAGAACGACGACGGCCAGCACCGACGGGTCCTTGGGGCTGGGTCCGATGACGCGCAGGATGCGGTTCCGCTTCTGGCCGAGCGTGTCGAAGGCATCGGCGATCAGCTCGACGAAGGTGTCGTCGCGAAGGTCGATCTCGCGATCGACCCCCGGCATTTCCGGGACCATCAGGTTGTGGGTGAGCTTTCCGTCCTCGTAGAGGCCGACGGCGTGCGCGCCGACATGGCGCAGCAGAGTCGAGGTCAGCTGCGCCGTGACCATGCGGTCCGGCGTCGCGTCCAGGGAGAGTCCGGCCAGATGCGAAGCTTCCAGCTTCTCTTCTAGATAGACCAGTCTGTATCTGGAGATGGACGGAACGAACAGCAGGACTTCCGTCAGCATGACGAAGAAGACCGTCAGCATCAGCAGCCGGGCAGACAGCCCGATCCGGCGCGGCAGAAATCTCAAGATACGGAGCTCCACCGCCGGCCCCCTTTCGGGCCTTCTACGTGTCGCCGCGGCCACCGGATCACCGTGGCTCGATGCCGGCGGCGCTTGGTTGACTTGGGCAGACCGAGCCACTATACAGCGGGCCTTGTTCGCGTGAAGCCCGGCTAGCGGGCATACGGAGTTCCCTCGTGAAGCGCACTTATCAGCCGAGCGTGCTCGTCCGCAAGCGGCGGCACGGCTTCCGGTCCCGCATGGCGACGGTCGGCGGCCGCAAGGTCCTGAATTCCCGCCGCGCCAAGGGCCGCAAGCGCCTCTCCGCCTAAAGGCAAGTCGAAACTATGGCGGTCCGGCGGCTCAAGCGGCGGCCGGAATTCCTCCAGGTCGCGTCTCAAGGACAGAAGGCGGCGATGCCGGGTCTCGTCCTTCAGGCTCGTGCGCGCGGCGATGCCGATCCCATCCGCGTCGGTTTCACCGCCAGCCGCAAGGTCGGCGGCGCCGTTCAGCGCAATCGCGCCAAGCGCCGGCTGCGCGCCGCCGTCGACCAGGTGCTGGCGACGGAGGGCCGTGCGGGCCGCGACTATGTCGTCATCGCGCGGGCGGAGACGGTGAAGCGGCCCTTCCAGCTGCTGGTCGACGATCTCGGCCGCGCGCTCGAGCGTGTCGACCGGGAGCGGCGATGACCAACTCGGCCAGGACCGATCCAGCGAGTCTGGCGCTCACCGGCGCCGTTCGCGCGTACCAGCTTCTGGTCTCGCCGATCCTCGGGCAGAACTGCCGCTATCTGCCGAGCTGTTCGTCCTATGCAATCGAGGCGATCGAGACCCATGGCCCGGTAGCGGGCTCCTGGCTCGCCGCCAAGCGGCTCTGCCGCTGCCATCCCTGGGGCGGCGACGGCTACGATCCCGTGCCGCCTCTTTCTTCCCGCTGACCGACCGGAACCATCGATGGGCGACCAAAAGAACCTGGTGATCGCGATCGCGCTGTCGCTCGCCATCCTGCTCGGCTTCCAGTTCTTCTACGAGATGCCGCGGGTGCGCGAGCAGGTGGCGCAGCAGCCGGCCGCCCAGGGCGACGTGACGCGGCCGATCGCTCCCGGCGCCCCCGGTGCGGTGCCCGCCGCCCCCGGCAGCATCGCCGCCCAGCTGATGAAGCCCATCGACCGCGCCGGGGCGCTGGCCGAAAGCCGGCGCATCCCGCTCGACTCGCCCTCGCTCCGCGGCTCGATCGCCCTCAAGGGCGGCCGCCTCGACGACGTCGTCCTCAAGGGCTATCGCGAGACCACGGCACCCAACGCGCCCAACATCGTGCTGCTGTCGCCGGCGAACAGCCCCGATCCCTATTTCGCCGACTGGGGCTGGGTCCCGGCCGGCGCCGTCGACCTCAAGCTGCCGGACGCGGACACGCTGTGGACTGCTGACAAGGATCGCCTGACGCCGGAGAGCCCGGTCACGCTCTCCTGGGACAACGGCCAGGGCTTCCGCTTCGACCGGCGCTTCGCCCTCGACAATCGCTACATGGTCACGGTGACGCAGCGCGTGGTTAGGGCCGCGGGCACCGGCGAGCCGGTGACGCTGCATCCTTTCGAGCTGGTCACGCGCACCAACACGCCGGTCGTGCTCGGCTACTACATCCTCCATGAAGGCGCCTATGGCGTCTTCGACGGCACGCTGAAGGAACTGACCTACAGCGACATGAAGGACGCCAAGGGTGGCGTCGTCGAGGCGAACTCGACGGGCGGCTGGATCGGCTTCACCGACAAGTACTGGATGGTGGCGGCGATCCCCGACCAGAAGGCGGTGGTCAAGGCCCGCTTCGCCCATGCGCTCGCCGGCAAGGCCGACAAGTACCAGGTCGACGTGCTCGGCGCCGGCCAGTCGCTGGCCCCCGGCCAGGCGATCGAGTCGGTGAGCCGCGTCTTCGTCGGCGCCAAGGAAGTCGGCACCCTCGAAACCTACAAGGACGAGTTCGGCATCGTCCGCTTCGATCTCGCCATCGACTGGGGCTGGTTCTACTTCCTCACCCGGCCGATCTTCTTCGTGCTCGACTGGCTCGCCCGCATGCTCGGCAATTTCGGCCTTGCCATCCTCGTCCTCACCGTGCTGGTGAAGGCGATCTTCTTCCCGCTCGCCAACAAGTCCTACGTGGCGATGAGCAAGATGAAGGCGCTGCAGCCGGAGATGATGAAGCTGCGTGAGCGCTTCGAGAACGACAAGCAGCGCATGAACCAGGAGTTGATGGGGCTCTACAAGAAGGAGAAGGTGAACCCGGCTGCGGGCTGCCTTCCAATCGTCGTGCAGATCCCGGTGTTCTTCGCGCTCTATAAGGTGCTGTTCGTCACCATCGAGATGCGCCATGCGCCGTTCTACGGCTGGATCAAGGACCTGTCGGCGCCCGATCCGACCACCATCTTCAACCTGTTCGGCCTGATCCCCTGGCAGCCGCCGGAGCTGATGATGATCGGCGTCTGGCCGCTGATCATGGGCGCCACCATGTGGTTCCAGCAGAAACTGAACCCGCAACCGGCCGATCCGGTGCAGGCCAAGATGTTCATGATCCTGCCGCTGGTCTTCACCGTCATGCTCGCCAGCTTCCCGGCCGGCCTGGTCATCTACTGGGCCTGGAACAACCTGCTGTCGATGGCCCAGCAATGGGCGATCATGCGGCGAATGGGCGTGAAGGCCACCTGAGCCCAAATGAGATGAGCGAGCCCAAGGCGAACGAGGTCGACGCCCTAGACGAGGAAGCGGGGCGTCTCCTCTTCGCCCAGGAGTGCAGCTTCGTCGCCGGCTCCGAGCGGATCGAGGGCCTGCCGCCCTTCGGCCTGCCGGAGGTCGCCTTCGCCGGCCGCTCCAACGTTGGCAAGTCGAGCCTGCTCAACACGCTCACCAACCGCACGCATCTGGCGCGGGTCTCGCACACGCCGGGCCGCACCCGCCAGCTCAACTTCTTCGACCTCGGCGGCCGGCTGATGCTGGTCGACATGCCGGGCTATGGCTACGCCGAGGCATCCAAGGCGGACAAGAAGCGCTGGGAGAAGCTGATCGACGCCTATCTGTTCGGGCGCCCGACGCTGGCCCGCGTCATGGTGCTGGTCGATGCCCGCCACGGCCTGAAGCCCGGCGACCGCGACCTGATGAAGCGGCTGGACGAGCGTGCCGTCTCCTACCAGGTGGCGCTGACCAAAGGCGACCAGCCGAAGCCGGCCGAGCTCGCTGCAACGGTCGCCAAGGTCGCGGGCGAGCTGGCGAAGCACCTCGCCGCCCATCCCGAGATCGTCGTCACCTCGTCGACCACCGGCGCCGGCGTGCCCGAACTCCGGGCGCGCCTTGCGAAGCTGGCGGCGCCGCCGCCTTCCCGCTAGATTCCGCCGCCCCTCTCAGGAACCCCTCAACGGATCTCCGGTCATGACCGACAACGCCGAGATGCTCGCCAAGGCCAAGGTGCTCTCCGAGGCGCTGCCGTACATGCGCCGCTACGCCGGATCGACCTTCGTGGTGAAGTATGGCGGCCATGCCATGGGCGACACGGAGATGGCGAAGATCTTCGCCCGCGACGTCGTGCTGCTGAAGCAGATCGGCATCAACCCGATCGTGGTCCATGGCGGCGGCCCGCAGATCGGCCAGATGCTCGAACGCCTCAAGATCAAGAGCGAGTTCATCGACGGGCTCCGCGTCACCGACAAGGCGACGGTGGAGATCGTCGAGATGGTGCTGGCCGGCACCATCAACAAGCAGATCGTCGCCCACATCAACGAGGCCGGCGGTACGGCCGTCGGCGTCTCGGGCAAGGACGGGCGCCTGATCCGGGCGGAGAAGATCAAGCGGACCAAGATCGACCCGGACTCCAACATCGAGAAGGTGCTGGATCTGGGATTCGTCGGCGAGCCGGTCGAGATCAACCCGATGATCCTCACCAAGTTCGCCGCCGCCGACATCATTCCGGTGGTGGCTCCGGTGGGATACGGCAGCGACGGCGAGACCTACAACATCAACGCCGATACCTCCGCCGGCGCGATCGCCGGAGCGGTCAAGGCGGCGCGCTTCCTGCTGCTGACCGACGTCGCCGGCGTGCTCGACAAGAACAAGAAGCTGATCCCCGAGCTGTCGGCCGCCGAGGCCCGGGCGCTGATCAGGGACGGCACCATCTCCGGCGGCATGATCCCCAAGGTCGAGACCTGTCTCCTCGCCGTCGACGGCGGCGTCGAGGCCGCGGTCATCCTCGACGGCCGCGTGCCTCACGCCCAGCTGCTCGAGATCTTCACCGAGGGCGGCGCCGGCACGCTGATCCGACGAGGCTAGACGCCTCCGGCCGGACCGTCCTACGCGGCCTTCGCCGGCATCGATCGGGCGACCGACTCCAGGATCAGCAGCGCCTCGTCGATCTCCTGCTCGGCCACGATCAGCGGCGGCAGCAGGCGGACCACCCGATCCTGGGCCGGGACCACCAGCAGGCCGGCGGCGCGCAGCCGCTCGACCACCTCGTCCTGGGGCGCGGCACAGCGAAGCCCCTGCATCAGCCCGACGCCGCGCCGGGACTCGAAGACGTGCCGGTGGCGGACGACCAGGCCGTCGAGGCCGGCGGCCAGATGCTCGCCCTTGCGGGCGACGGCTGCCAGGAAGGCGGGCTCGGCGATGATGTCGAGCACGGCCGAGGCCACCGCCATCGCCAGCAGGTTGCCGCCGAAGGTGGAGGCATGGCTGCCCGGCGTCATGCCGGCGGCGGCCTTGGCCGTGGCGACGCAGGCCGCGACCGGAAGGCCGCCGCCCAGCGTCTTCGCCAGGCTCATCACGTCCGGCACCACGCCGACCCGCTCATGGGCGAAGAGCCTGCCCGAGCGGCCGAGCCCGCATTGCACCTCGTCGAACATCAAGAGCACGCCGGCGCGGTCGGCGAGGTCGCGGAGCCCCTTCAGGAACTTCGGATCGGGCACCCGGATGCCGCCCTCGCCCTGGATCGGCTCGACCAGGATGGCGGCGGTGTCGGGTCCGACCAGCTCGGTCGCACGCGCGAGATCACCGTAGGGCGCGTGGTCGAAGCCCGGCGTCACCGGGCCGAAGCCCTGAAGGTTCTTCGGGTTTCCGGCGGCGGCCAGCGTCGCCAGGGTGCGGCCGTGGAAGCTGCCCTCGAAGGCGAGGATGCGCCAGCGCTCGGGATTGCCGGCTGAGGCGTGGTAGCGCCTGGCCAGCTTGATCGCGCATTCATTGGCCTCGGCGCCGGAATTGCCGAAGAAGACCACGTCGCCGAAGCTGAGCGCCGCCAGCTTGGCGGCGACCGCCTCCTGGCCCGCGACCTGGAACAGGTTGGAGGTGTGCCACAGCTTCTGAGCCTGCAGGGTCAGCGCCGCCACCAGCTTCGGGTGCGCGTGGCCCAAGCCGCAGACGGCGATGCCGGCGGCGAAGTCGAGATAGGCGCGGCCGTCGGTATCGAACAGGCGGCAGCCCTCGCCGCGGGCGAAAGTGACCGGGGCTCTGGCATATGTGGGCATCACGGCGCTGGTCATGGCGCGTCTCCTCGTCGAATACTGCGGCAACGCTAGAGACCACCTGACGAGGGCGGAGGGAACGGACGATGGCGCAAGACGGTCCCGCGCCGGTGACGGCACGACTCGACTGGGATGACCTCAGGTTTGCGCTGGCGGTCGCCGATGCCGGCGGGCTTTCGGCCGCCGGCCGGGCGCTCAGGGTCGACCCGGCGACAATCGGGCGACGGCTGGACGGGCTCGAGGCGAGCCTCAAGTGCAAGCTGTTCCACCGCCGCCGCCAGGGGCTGGTGCCGACGCCGGCGGGCGCCAAGCTGATCCTGCATGCACGCCGCATCGAGGGCGAGGTGCAGGCGCTGGGCTTCGAGATGTCGGCGGAGGACCGCGGCCTCGCCGGCACCGTCGTCATCACCACCACCGAGCCGATTGCGGCGGGCTTCGTCGCCCCGGCGCTGCCGGCCTTCGAGGCGACGCATCCGGGCATCGCGGTCGAGGTGAAGACCGACATCCGCACCCTCGATCTCGGCCGGCGCGAGGCCGACATCGCGCTCCGTCTGGCGCGGCCGACCCAGGGCGACCTCCGCGGGCGCAAGCTCGGCCAGGTCGGCTATGCGCTCTATGCCAGCAGCGGCTATCTCGACCGCCATCGTCAGCTGATGGCGGGATTCGCCGGCCACAAGCTGATCGACTGGCCGGTCGACTACACGGTGATCCCGCAGGTGCCCTGGCTTCGCCGCGTCGCCGACGCCGCGACCGTGGTGCTGCGCTCCGACAGCGCCATGACCCGACGTGCGGCGGCAGCGTCGGGCGCCGGGATCGCGCTGCTCCCCTGCGTGCTCGCCGATCTCGACCCGGCGCTGGTGCGGGTCCGGAGCGAGCCCGCGCCGAAGCAGGAGCTCTGGCTGGTCATCCACCGCGATCTCGCGCGGGTTCCGCGCGTCCGCGCGACGCTGGAGTTCCTTGCGGCACTCGCCAAGTGCTCGGCGAAGCGGCTGGCGGGCCTCTGACGCTTCAGTCGGTTTTGCGGATGTCGTCGATGACCTTGCCGTCGTTGGGCAGGCTTCCCGCGGCGACCAGCTCGACCTCGCCCTTGAGCTTGCAGACAGCCTGTATCGACTCGGCGATCTTCGCCGCCAGCGCGGGGTCGCCGGCGGCCTCGCAGCGGAGCGTCATCGTGTCGTTGTGATCCTTGCGGTCGACGACCAGGCGCGCCTTGGCGATCTCCTGGTGGCGCTTCAGAACCTCGGCCACCTGGGCCGGATGGACGAACATGCCCTTGACCTTGGTGGTCTGGTCGGCGCGGCCCATCCAGCCCTTGATCCGCATGTTGGTGCGCCCGCAGGGGCTGGTGCCCGGAAGCGCCGCCGACAGATCGCCAGTGCCGAAGCGGATCAGCGGATAGTCGTCGTTGAAGGAGGTCACCACGACCTCGCCGACCTCGCCGGGGGCGACCGGGTCGCCGGTGCCGGGACGGACGATCTCGACCAGGATCTTCTCCTCGACGATCAGGCCTTCCTTCGCCTTCGATTCATAGGCGATCAGGCCGAGATCGGCGGAGGCATAGACGTTGACGACGCGCATGCCGCGGCCCTCGAGCTCGGCGCGGAGCGAAGGCGGCAGGTATTCGCCGGAGACGACGGCGCGTTTCAGCGAGCCGAGCTCGACGCCCATCTCCCTGGCCTTGTCGAGGATGATCTTCAGGAACGACGGCGTGCCGGTGTAGCAGGCGGGCTGCAGGTCCTGCATCGCCTTCACCTGCGCCTCGGTATTGCCGACGCCGCCGGGGAAGACGGGGCAGCCGATCGCGTGCGCGCCGGTTTCAAGCATCGCGCCGGCGGGGGTGAAGTGATAGGCGAAGCAGTTGTGGACGAGCTCGCCCTTGCGCAGCCCCGCCGCCCAGAGCGCGCGGGCGAGGCGCCAGTAGTCGGCCCGGCGGCCCTCGGGGTCGTAGATCGGCCCGGGCGAGGCGAAGATGCGCAGCAGATCGCCCGTGGCCGTCGCGGCGAGGCCGCCGAGGGGCAGGGACGCCTTCTGGCGCTCGATCAGCTCGCCTTTGCGGATCACCGGCAGCTTCGCCAGCCGGGCGCGATCCCTGACCGTCTCCGGCTCGACGCCCTGCAGCAGCGCGGCGAAGCCCGGCGCCTTCGCCTGCGCGTGCTGGATCAGCGAGGGCAGGACTGCGAAATGGGCCCGCTCGCGCGCCTCGGGGTCGCGAGTCTCGAGGTCGTCGTAGTGCTCAGCCATGGTCGCTCTAAGCCAACCAGCGCTTGCGGCGCTTGTAGTGCTTGACCTCGCGGTAGCTCTTGCGGCCCGAGGCCGAGAGCCCGAGGTAGAATTCCTTCACGTCCTCGTTCTCGCGCAATGTGGCGGCGGAGCCTTCCATCACCACCCGGCCGTTCTCCAGGATGTAGCCGTGATGGGCGTAGCGGAGTGCCACGTTGGTGTTCTGCTCGGCCAGGAGGAAGGTGACCTTCTTCTCCTCGTTCAGCTTGCGGACGATCTCGAAGATCTCCTCGACCAGCTGCGGGGCGAGACCCATCGACGGTTCGTCGAGGAGGATGGTGGTGGGCCTCGCCATCAGCGCGCGGCCGATCGCGGTCATCTGCTGTTCGCCGCCCGAAGTATACCCGGCCTGCGACCTGCGCCGCTCCTTGAGGCGCGGGAAGTATCCGTAGACCATCTCGAGATCGGCGCGGACCGCCGCCTGACCGTCTTTGCGCGTGTAGGCTCCGGTCAGCAGGTTTTCCTCGACGGTCAGATGGCCGAAGCAATGGCGGCCCTCCATCACCTGGATGACGCCTTTGCGTACGAGCTCGTTGGGTGACAGGCGATCGACGCGCTCGCCCTTGTACTCAATACCGCCCTTGGTGACGTCGCCACGCTCGGCGCGCAGTAGGTTGGAAATCGCCTTCAAGGTAGTTGTCTTGCCGGCTCCGTTGGCGCCAAGCAGAGCCACGATGCCGCCGCTCGGGACCGTCAGCGAAACGCCCTTCAACACGAGGATCACGTGATCGTAGATCACTTCGATGTTGTTGACCGAGAGGATCGGAAGCGTGGCTGCGGTCATTGTGGGCCTGGTGAAGGATGGACCGGGCGGCAGGTGCCGCCCGGTCCTGTCAGCTTATGACCGCTTGTCGCAGGCTTCGCTGCGCTTCGGCCAGTTGTTTTTCTCGGCGAAGTCCTTGGCGGCCGCCTCAAGGAGCGGGCGGACCTTGTCGGACATCGGCGACGTCCAATCCGAACCACGCGTCCACTTCTGGCCGTCCCACACGGCCACATAGACGTTGTGATGTCCGTTGTGATCGCCGCAGGAGACCTTCACAGGGGCAGCGAAGCCCGCCATTCCGATCTCCTTCAACCGCGCTTCAGTAATGTTGAGACTCTCGAAGCCGCGGCGGACGTCCTCGCCTTTGACGGCCTTCTTGCCGGTCAGCTGCTGGGCGGTGCGGATCGCTTCGGCGACCAGCATGGAGTTATAGACGCCGCGGTTGTAGAGGTTTTCGCCGATCCTATCCTTGGGAAACTTCGACAGCCCCTTGTCGACAACATGCTTCTGAATGTCCCGGATCACCGGGAAGTCGGCGCCGACGCCGTGAAAGTTCAGGCTCTTGTAACCCTTGCCGCCGGCCTCGCCGCCACGCGCATCGTCATCGCCGCCGGCCCACCAGACGCCAACGAGCTTGTCGACGGGGAAGCTATTCTTGACCGCTTCCTTGACGGCGGTCGGGTTCATCGTGCCCCAGCCCTGATTGTAGAGCCAGTCGGTGCGGTCGCGGCGGATCGCCAGCCACTGCGAGGACTGGTCCTGCATCTTGTCGGCCGCCACGGGATACAGCTTCAACTCGAAGCCGTATTCCTTGGCGAAGGCTTCGAGCAGCGGGATCGGCTCCTTGCCGTACGGAGCGTCGAGGTGCAGCAGCCCGATCTTCTTGCCCTTCAGCTTGTCGAAGCCGCCTTCCTTCTCAGCGACGTGCTTGATGAAAACCGACGCACCGTCCCAATAGGTCACGGGCGGATTGAAGACCCAGGGGAAGGTATCGCCGACCGCGGATGCCGAAAGCCCATAAGCCATCGACAGGACTGGAATCTTGTCGACATGCGCCTTCGGAATCAATTGCAGCGTGATGCCCGTCGAGTACGGATTGATTACGACCGGGTTCTTGCTCTTGACCGCCTCGTAACATTCGACGCCCTTCTTGGTGTCGTAGCCGGTCTCGCATTCCTCGATCGCCAGACGTACGCCGCCGATCCCGCCGTCGCGCTCGTTCAGCATGCGCAGATAATCATGCATCCCGTCGGCGATCGGCACGCCCGATCCGGCGAACGCACCGGTGCGATATGTCAGCAGCGGCACGTAGATCGAGTCCTGCGCCACTGCGACAGTGGACAGCGCCATCGCGGCGGCCATGCCCAATGCCAGTTTCCTCAGTGCCATGCGTCTACCTCCCTGGTTGGCGGAGTGCTGCTCCCGATGCGAGAGCGGCTGGCTCCAAATACTCTACATCGAATCCGTCGCCTGCACTTGCTCCGTGGATCACCTCAATGCGGAAAGGGCCACAGCCGCAGCTTCTGCTTAGCCGTCGCCCACAGTCGGGCGAGACCGTGCGGCTCCACAATCAGGAAGAAGATGATCAGCGCCCCGGTCATGATGTGGGTCAGATGCTCGGCCGTGGCGCCGCCGAGCGGAACGCCCATGGCCGGGAGTCCGAACTTGAGGAAGATCGGCATAAGGTGCAGCAGCGCGGCGCCGAAGAACGCGCCGAGCAGGCTGCCGAGCCCGCCGATGATCACCATGAACAGGATCGTGAAGGACAGGTTGATCGAGAACGTGTCCTTAGCTTCGCCGCCACCGTACCACAGGAACATCATCACCGCGCCGGCGACGCCGCAGAAATATGATGAGACGGCGAAGGCCAAGAGCTTCGCCCGCAGCAGGCGGATGCCCATCAGCTCCGCTGCAATGTCCATGTCGCGCACCGCCATCCAGGTACGGCCGACGCGGCCGTGGACGATGTTCGAGGCGATCCATGTCAGCCCCACAACGATCGTGAGGATCACATAATAGCGCGTCAGCGGTGTAGCGCTGGGTCCGACGATCGGCAATCCGAACAGCGCCCGGCTCGGCACCTCGATGGCGCCGGAAGCATTGTAGTTGAATAGCCATGGAATGCGCACAAAACACCATTCCAGGAAGAACTGGGCTGCCAGCGTGGCGACGGCGAGATAGAACCCCTTGATGCGGAGGCTGGGCAGGCCGAACACCACACCGACCGCCGCCGCGAAGAAGCCTGACAGCAGGATCCAGACGAGGATGTTCACCTCGGGGAACAGGGTCGTCAGCTTGTAGCAAGCATAAGCGCCGACGCCCATGAAACCGGCGGTTCCCAAGGACAGCAGGCCCGTATAGCCGGTGAGAAGATTGAGCCCCATCGCGGCCAGCGAGAACACGAGGAACGGAATCAGCACCGTGCCGATCACGAAATGACCCAGGAACGGCGGCAGGATGTAGGCAGCGGCGATGATGAGCGCGATCCCGATCACGTCCTGGCGGATCGGAAACACGGCCATGTCCGCTTCGTAGCGAGTCTTGAACTGGCCGGCTTCTCGGTATAGCACGCGCCGCCTCCTTCAGATCCGCTCGATGATTTTTTCGCCGAACAGCCCTTGCGGGCGGAACAGCAGGAACACCAGCGCGATCAGATAGGCAAGCCAGCTCTCGATCCCGCCACCGACCAGCGGCCCCCAATAGAACTCGCCGAGCTTCTCGCCGACGCCGATGATGAGTCCGCCAACAATCGCCCCTGGCACCGAGGTGAAGCCGCCGAGGATCAGCACCGGCAGCGCCTTTAGCGCGATAATCTGCAGGGCGAAGGAGACGTCCGAGCGAGCGCCCCACATGATCCCGGTCACCAGCGCGACAAGCCCGGCGGTAAACCAGACGACGACCCAGATGTGATTCAGCGAGATACCGACTGACAGCGCCGCCTTGTGGCTGTCGGCGACTGCGCGCAGCGCCAGGCCGACTCGCGTCGACCGGAAGAACACGGCCAGCAGCGCCACCATCATGCCGGCGATCACGGCCGCGGCGATGTCGAGCTTCTGCACCGTGACGCGGCCGCCGAGGATCTGCAGATCGATGGCGCCGCGCGGCAGCATAAGCTGATCGGTGATCATCATCTTCGGCTGGCCGCCGAAGATGAACTCACCAAGCCCGATGAGCAGATAGGAGATGCCGAATGTGGCCATGAACAGGATGATGTCGGGCTGGTTTACCAATGGCCGCAGCACGATCCGCTCGATGCTCCAGGCCAACGCGTACATGATTGCGACCGTCAGCACGAGCGCAAGCGGCGCCGGCACGCCGTTCTCGTGCAGCCCGACCAAACTGAGCGCGGCGAAAACGACCATAATGCCCTGGGCGAAATTGAACACGCCCGACGCCTTGAAGATCAGCACGAAGCCGAGCGCGATCAGTGCATAGAGGACGCCGGCGACGACGCCTTCCCAGAGCACCTGCACCAACAGGTCGGGCAGCTCGACCATCTGCACGAATGGATCGACGAAGATGCTGTAGAGCACGGCGGATCCCTCAGTGACGCACGCCGAGATAGGCGTCGATGACCTCGCGGTTCGATCTCACCTCCTCAGGCGTGCCGTCGGCGATCTTACGACCGTAGTCGAGCACCACGACTCGGTCCGACAGATCCATAACCACGCTCATGTCATGCTCGATCAGTGCGATGGTCGTGCCAAACTCGTCATTGATGTCGAGGATAAATCGGCACATGTCCTCCTTCTCCTCGACATTCATGCCGGCCATTGGCTCGTCGAGCAGCAGCAGATCGGGCTCCATCGCCAACGCGCGGCCGAGCTCGACGCGCTTCTGCAGCCCGTAGGGCAGGCGGCCGACCGGCACCTTGCGGATCGCCTGGATCTCGAGGAACTCGATGATGCCTTCGACGAAGCGGCGGTGCTCGACTTCCTCGCGCATGGCGGGGCCGTAGCGCAGCAACTGCCAGAAGAATGGGACCTTCATCTTCAAGAGCCGGCCGGTCATGATGTTGTCGAGCGTCGACATGCCCTTGAACAGCGCGATGTTCTGGAACGTGCGGGCGATGCCGCGGCTCGCAGCGTCGTAGGGGCCGAAATTCTCGCGCGCGATGTCCTTGAAGGTGATGCGGCCCTGCTGGGGGTGATAGAAGCCGTTGATCACGTTCAGCATCGAGCTCTTGCCGGCGCCGTTCGGGCCGATGATGGCGCGGATCTCATGCGCGCGGATGTCGAAGCTGACATCGTTCAAGGCACGGACGCCGCCGAAGGCGAGACTGATGTTCTCGACCTTGAGAACGACGTCGCCGATCCTGCGCTCCCCTGAAGCCGCCATGTCCGCTAGCTCGCCTTCTTGAGCTGGTCGAGCGGGTAGCGCTCGGCCTCGGCGATGGCGAGATCGGCCTTCACGCGTCCCTTGCGCCCATCCTCGAAGGTGACCTCGGTCTCGATATGCGCGCGCTCGCTGCCTGAGAAGAGCCCATTCACCAGCGGCTCGTAGCGGTCCTGCACGAAGTTGCGGCGGACCTTGCGGGTGCGGGTCAGCTCGCCGTCGTCGGCATCCAGCTCCTTGTGCAGGATCAGGAAACGCTTGATCTGCGAGCCCACCAGCGTCGTCTCGCGCGAGAGATCGCGGTTGACCTGTTCGACGCAGTCGCGGATGAGGTCGTAGACCTCGGTCCGCCCCGCCAGCTCCTGGTAGCCGCCATAGACGATGCCCTGCCGTTCGGCCCAGTTGCCGACCGCGGCGAGATCGATGTTGATGAAGACGGCGACGAAGTCACGATCGGCGCCGAAGGCCACAGCCTCCCGGATGTAGGGGAAGAACTTCAGCTTGTTCTCGATGTATTTGGGGGCGAACAGGCTGCCGTCGGCGAGTTTGCCGACGTCCTTGGCGCGGTCGATGATGCGGAGATGGCCGTCGGCATCGAAGAATCCCGCGTCGCCGGTCTTGACCCATCCGTCCGCGGTCTTCGATTCCGAGGTCGCCTTTTCGTTCTTGTAGTAGGCCTGAAAGACGCCGGGGCTGCGGAACAACACCTCGCCCGACTCCACGATCTTGACCTCGACCTCCGGCGCCGGCGGGCCGACGGTGTCGGGCCTGACCTCGCCGTCCGGCTGGATGCAAATGAAGACCGCGGCCTCGGTCATGCCGTAGAGCTGCTTCACGTTGACGCCGAGCGAACGGTAGAAGTCGAAGATGTCGGGGCCGATCGCCTCGCCGGCGGTATACGCGAGGCGGATGCGTGAGAAACCCAGCGTGTTGCGCAAGGGCGCGTAGATCAGGAGATCGCCGAGCTTGTAGAGGAGCCGGTCGACGACGCCGACCGGCTTCCGGTCGAGCAGCGCCGGGCCGACGCGCTTGGCCAGATCCATGAACCGCTTGAACAACGAGCGCTTGATCCAGCCGGCGTCCTCCATGCGGATCATCACCGTGGTCAGGATGTTCTCCCAGATCCGGGGCGGGGCGAAGAAGTAGGTCGGGCCGAGCTCGCGGAGGTCGGTCATCACCGTGGCGCCCGATTCCGGGCAGCCGACGCAGAACCCCGCGACGTAGGACTGGCCGAAGGAGAAGATGTGGTCGCCGACCCAGGCCATCGGCAGGTAGGCCAACGTCTCCTCGGCCTCGGTGAGCTTCTCCAGCTCGACCGAGTTGAGCGCCGTCACCAGCACGTTCGAATGCGAGAGCACCACGCCTTTGGGCTGCCCCGTCGTGCCGGAGGTGTAGAGCATGACGGCGACGTCGCCGCCCTTGCCCTGCGCCACCTCGCGTTCGAAGAACCCGGGATCGCGGGCGAGCAGGTCGCGACCGTTCTCCTGGACCTTGGCGAAGGAGAGGAGGAAGGGCTGGGCATAGTGGCGCATGCCGCGGCCGTCCTCGAAGATGATGGTCTCCAGTCCCGGATGGGCGTCCTTGATCTGGAGGAGCTTGTCGACCTGCTCCTGGTCCTCGGCGATGGCGAAGCGCGCGCCGGCATTGTCGATGACGAAGCCCATCTCGGCGGCGACCGCATCCTGATAGACCGGCACCGGCACGCAGCCGATCGCCTGGGCCGCGCACATCGTCCAGTAGAGGCGCGGGCGGTTGTCGCCGACGATGGCGATCTTGTCGCCGCGACGGGCGCCGAGCGCCGAGAGCCCGGCGGCCAACGCCTTGGTCTCCCCGAGCACCTGGCTCCACGTCCAGGTCTGCCAGATGCCTAGATCCTTCTCACGGCTGGCCGGCCGGCCGGTGAAGTCGCGGGCGTTGGCGATCAGGATCTTGGGGAAGGTGTCGGCGTCCTTCAGCCGCGCCCGCGCACGACTGGCGCCGATCACCGGCGTGCTGACGCTGGTCCGCTGGATCCCGTCCATGCCCGACGCCTCCTCGTCCCCCGGCCGGACTCATTGACCCATTCACAGGGTAAATCCTTGCACCGACGGAGAAAAATTAATACCGGCTGAACCACGGGGGGTCAAGGAGCGGCGGCCCCGGGACCGGCGGTTCCCCCTCCGTACCATCGGATACTTGACATATGATTTCCTGGAATTGCGTCCGTGCTGGCATCGCTTCATGCGGCGGCCATAACCTTGCCGCGGGAAGCACGCGTAGATGCCAGGTCGCCGCCAGCCGCTGCGAGACGTCGAAATTCTGGCTCGGCCGGCCGATCGGTCGATCCAGGCGTTGTTCGCCTACTGGACGGCGTAGCGTGGCGCCCGGGTGGTTCCCCTGCGCCAGGATCTCGATCCTATCGAGCTCAAGGGCCATCTGCCGTCGCTCTTCATGCTCGACGTCCTCGATACGGGTCGTGACTTCCGCCATCGCCCGGTCTGAACGACGATCGCGGAGATGAGCGGCCGCGACGTCACCGGCGCGAAGCTCGGCACGCTCGATGAGGCGCATCCGACGCGCTTGCCAAGATCGCGACGCTGTTCGCTCCGGTGATCTCGGAGCGCCGGCCGGTGTTCGCTCGGGGCTCGGTCTTCTGGCGGCCGGAGCGGGACTTCCTCCGGTTCGGGGCCGGCTACTTCCCCTTGTCGACCGACGGCGGGACGGTCGACATCATCCTGGCCGAGGTGCGCTTCTCCTGAGGAGAGCCGCCTCAACCCCGGCCGAGGATCGGCTGCCCCGACAGCGCCTGGACGAAGACCGCCAGGGCGAACAGGCTTCCGGCGGCCGCGACCGCGATGATCGCCGGTTTCTGCAGGCGGGAAGGCAGGATCGCAGCGCCGGCCCAGGCGGCAACGGGCAGGATCTGGATCAGATGCAGGCCGAAGAAGTGAGCGACCCTGAGGTCGCCTCCGGTGCGTGACCAGCCGAAGACCGGCAGCCCGCCTGCATCCGTCGTCTCGCCGCCGACCCAGTGTCCCGTCTGCGCCGACATGTAGGCGCCGGTGAGGCTGCCGATCACGCTGCCGAGGACGAGGCCGAGACCGGAGGCCAGCACGATCGGCCGCGACGTCTCGCCGCGGCGGAGGATCAGGGCGCCGATCCAGCCGGAGGTTGCCACCAGCACCACCGCGCCGAGGCCCATGAGCGAGTACATGAGCCCTGCCACCGGCGTCGCGACATTGTAGTGCGAAGCCTCGCCGCGTGACGCCTGCAGCGCGATGTAGGCGATCTCGAAGAACGCTGCGGCCGTCATGGCGATGGCGAGGCCGCGGACGAGGCGGCCCTGCCGCTCCGGCAGGAACAGCATCAGCCAGGCGACGCTGAGCAACTGGACGGCGAGCGAGACTTCGAACTTAAGCGGCTTGATCCAGACGTCGATGCCGTTGAGCGTCCGCCCGTCGAGCCCCATGGCTGCGAGGGTCGGGATCGTCGCCAGCAGCAGGAAAAGGCCGGCCCCGGCCAGGAGCGGCTGACCTTTATAGGCGAGAGCGATGGCCTCCTTCGGCGAAGGAATGCCCCGGACCAACGGCCTGCTCGCCGGAATGGCTGAGGACATCTAGGATCTCCTCTCGATTTGAGCACCGAAGGCTCGGCGGAGGCCGAGCCATAGCAGCAGGCCGGCCGGTCCGAACAGGAAGACGACCGGCAGCACCGGGATCAGCACAGGGCGCGGAAGGCCATGCGCCTCGGCGTCGCCGGTGATCCAGGCGCCGACGAACAGGTCGAAGGCGAGGTAGTGGATCCAGCCGGCGAGCAGCAGCCAGGGCGACCGGAACAGCGCGCTCACGCTCTCCAAGGACGAAAAGCCGCCTTCGCCGCTCCACCAGTGGACGGCGACGATGGCCGTGTATCCGACCGAGAGGCCGGCCGGAACCGCGAGCCCGGCGACGACTTCCTTCAGGAGCCGGGACCGAAGCGCGATGCCGAGGACGAGCGTCAGCCAGCCGGCAAGGGCGACCAGATTCGCATACCGGAACAGCATGTCGGGCGTCAGAGCGTGGGTGAGCATGCGTGCCTCTATCTGGACAGTGTCGCAATCCAAAACTTGCGTGTCTATCTGTCCAATGTCAAGTTAATCTTGACGATGGACAGATTGAAGTCGCCGGATCGTGAAGACCGACGCACCTGACGCCGAGCCCCGCCCGTATCACCACGGCGGACTGTTCGACGCCCTGGTCAAGGTGGCGGAGGACGTGGTGCGGGAGACCGGGATCCACGGCTTCTCGCTCAGAGAGTGCGCGCGCCGGGCCGGTGTCGCCCACAGCGCCCCCGGTCACCACTTCGGCGACATAACCGGCCTTCTGACCGAAGTGGCCGCGCGCGGCTTCGAGAGGTTGACCGCCCGCATGCAGCAGCACAGGGCCGGGATCGAGGGCCCGGAGGCGCTTGAGCGCATCGCCCGCGGCTATGTGGATTTCGCCCTCGGCGACCCGGTCATCTTCGTCCTGATGTTCCATTCCGACCGGGTCGAGCGCGGCAGCCCGCGATGCCAGCGCGCCGGCGATGCGGCCTTCGGCGAGCTGGTCTCCGCGGTGGCCTCGGCCAAGGGCGACGAGACGCGCGACAACGACATGCTCCGTTTCGCCTGGGCGGCGATCCACGGCATCGCCATGCTTCTGGTCGACGGGCCGCTGATGCCGGCCGGCGGCAACCGCCGCGGCGGCTCGGGCGAGCTTGCCGACGGAACGATCAGGCGGATCGTCCACTCGGTCGTGAGCTACGTCGAACCGGCGTCGCGAGGCTAGATCGTTCGTCTGGCTTAGGCGCGCGCCGCTCGTGTACCGTGCCGGCCATGGCCGACGCAAAACTGCCGCGCTTCGACACCCTCGCCCTTCATGCCGGACAGCGTCCGGACCCGACGACCGGCGCCAGGGCGCAGCCGATCTACCAGACGACCTCCTTCGTCTTCCGCGACGTCGATCACGCCGCCTCGCTGTTCAACCTCGAGCGCGCCGGCCACATCTACTCGCGCATCTCCAACCCGACGGTGTCGGCGCTCGAGGAACGGATCGCGGCGCTGGAGGGAGGCGTCGGCGCGGTCTGCGTCGCCTCCGGCCAGGCGGCGCTCCATCTGGCGATCGTCACACTGATGGGCGCGGGCGGGCACATCGTCTCCTCGCGCTCGATCTATGGCGGCTCGCACAACATGTTCGTGCACACGCTGCCGCGCTTCGGCATCACCGCGACCCTGGTCGATCCCCGCGACCACGACGCCTTCAAGGCGGCGATCCGGCCGGAGACGCGGCTGGTGTTCGGCGAGGTGCTGGGCAACCCGCGGCTCGAGGTCCTAGATATCCCCAAGGTGGCGAAGATCGCGCATGATGCCGGCCTGCCGCTGATGCTGGACGCGACCTTCGCCACGCCCTTCCTCTGCCGCAGCTTCGACCACGGCGCCGACATCGTCATGCACTCGGCGACCAAGTGGCTCGGCGGCCATGGCGTCGCCATCGGCGGGGCGCTGGTCGATTCCGGCCGCTTCGACTGGGAGGGTGGCAAGTTCCCGACCTTGACCGAGCCTTATGCCGGCTATCACGGCCTCGACTTCGCCGAGGAGTTCGGGCCGGAAGCCTTCCTGATGCGGGCCAGGGCCGAAGGGCTTCGCGACTTCGGCGCCTGCATGAGCCCGACCAATGCCTTCCACATCCTGCAGGGCGTCGAGACCCTGCCGCTCCGCATGGCGCGCCATGTCGAGACCGCCTTCAAGGTCGCGCGCTTCCTCCAGACCCATGCCGCCGTCGCCTGGGTGCTCTATCCGGGCCTGGAGACCCATCCCGACCACGACCTGGCGAAGAAGCTGCTGCCGAGGGGGGCCGGATCGATGATCGCCTTCGGCATCAAGGGCGGCCGGCCTAAGGGCCGCGCCTTCATCGAGCGGGTGAAGGTCTTCTCGCACCTCGCCAATGTCGGCGATGCCAAGTCGCTGTTGATCCATCCGGCCTCGACCACGCATCAACAGATGAGCGGCGAGGAACTGGACGCGGCCGGCGTCGGCGAGGACCTGATCCGGCTCTCCATCGGTCTCGAGGACCCCGACGATATCCTGGAAGACCTCGATCAGGCGCTGAAGGCGTCGCAGAAGAGCTGACCATGGACCTGACCGTCGACGGCAAGGGCGTCTTCGCGGGAACCGGCGGCCGCCCGCTGGAGAAGGACCGGCCCCTGGTCGTGCTGCTGCACGGCGCCGGCATGGACCATACGGTCTGGGTGCTGCAAGCCCGCTTTCTCAGCCATCACGGCTTCTCGGTGCTCGCCATCGACACGCCGGGGCACGGGCGTTCGAAGGGATCGCCGCTCGCCACCATCGAGGCGATGGCCGACTGGGTCGCGGCGGCGATCGTCGCGTCCGGCTTCGAGCGCGCGGCGCTGGTCGGCCACAGCATGGGCGCGGCGGTGGCGCTGACGGCCGCGGCGCGGGCACCCGAAAAGGTCGAGCGCATCGCGCTGCTCGGCGCCTCGCTGACGATGCACGTCCATCCCGGACTTCTGGCCTCGGCACGGGACGGCACGACGCTGGCGCCGGATCTGATGACGTCCTGGGGCCTCGGCCGCTCGGCCCAGATCGGCGGCCATCCGACGCCCGGCCTTTGGCTCACCGAAGCGGCGCGGCGGCTGATCCAGAAAGGCGTGGGGCCGGGCCTGGCCGCCGACCTCCAGGCCTGCACCGACTGGAAAGGCGGCGAGGAGGCGGCTTCGAAGGTCCGCTGTCAGGCGCTGGTCTTCGCCGGCGCCGAGGACCGCATGGTGCCGGCCAAGGCGACGAAGGAGATGGCGGCGGCGATCGCCGGCGCCGGGATCGTCACCATTCCGGGATCCGGCCACATGATGATGCTGGAGGCGCCGGACGCGACCGTCGACGCGCTCCACGGATTCCTTTCGGGGAAAGGCTGATGGCGGAGGCGGCGGCGACGCGGGTGGACTACCGCCACTGGCTCGGGATCCCGACCCGCTGGATGGACAATGATGTCTACGGCCACGTCAACAACGTGGTCTATTATTCGTACTTCGACACCGTCATCAACGCCTACCTGATCGAGGCGGGGAAGCTCGATATCGAGGCCGGGCCGGTGATCGGGCTCTGCGTCGAATCCCAGTGCCGTTACTTCAAGCCGCTCGCGTTCCCCGACCGCATCGACGCCGGCCTTCGCGTGGGCCGGCTCGGCAGCTCCAGCGTCCGCTACGAGGTTGGCCTCTTCCGCTCGGGCGACGACGCGCTGGCGGCAGCCGGGCATTTCGTCCACGTCTTCGTCGACCGCGCCGCCCGCAAGCCGACGCCGATCCCAGAGCCGATGCGATCGGCCCTGGCGCGTTTGACGCGGTCTTAACCAAACTTTGCAGTGGCGGTCGCCGCCGTCCCGTTTCATGCTGGCGTCATGACGACGGCTTTTCTCTCGCGCACCTATGACGAGACGATGTCTCTGCTGGTCGAGGCGCGGAACTATCTCTCCTTCCGCCAGCAGGTCGACGGCACCCGCATCGAGCCGATGGACCGGCTCAAGATGACCCGCGAGGCGTTCCGGCTGACCTCCCGGCTGGCCCAGGTGATGGCGTGGCTGATGCTTCGCCGCGCGGTGGCCGACGGCGAGATCGCCGACGACGAGGCGAGGCGGCCCGAGCATCGCCTCGCCGGCCACGACATCTGCCTGGCCCGGGCCGACGATCTCGGCGACTGGCTGCCGGAGGGGATGCGGGGACTGCTGGAGCGAAGCCAGGCGCTCTACGAGCGCGTCGCCCGCCTTGACCGGCTTCTGAGCTGAAAAAGCAAAGGCCCCCATCCGGGGGCCTTCGAACGACGCTTAAGGGCGCCGGCGCTCAGCCTTGGGACTTCATCGCGCCGATGTTGGCGAAGCGCTTCTTGAACTTGGAGAGCTGGCCGCCGGTGTCCATCAGGCGGTGGACGCCGGTCCAGGCCGGATGCGACTTGGGGTCGATCTCGAGCCGCATGGTCTCGCCTGCCTTGCCCCAGGTCGACTTGGTCTCGAACTCGGTGCCATCGGTCATCACGACCTTGATGGTGTGGTAGTCGGGATGGATCTCGGCCTTCATCGTCTCGGCTCCAGCTTGAAGGGCCGGCTTATACAAGAGGGGGCCCCCGGGGGCAAGGGCCGTCACCCCGGTGTGTAGCGGTCCAAGAGGGCGTCGGGAAGGGCCATCAGGCGCGGACCCTCGGTCCAGAGCAGCAGGCACTCGACCCGGCGGCCGGGATAGACCTGCGTTAGAACGGCGCGATAGGCCGCCATCTGGCGGAGATAGAGCGGCGCTACCCGGGCCACGTCGGTCGGCGCCGGGCGGTTGGTCTTGTAGTCGACCACGAGCACCCGGCCCTTCAGCGCCACCAGCCGGTCGACCTGGCCCGACACCACATGCGGCCCGACCACGCCGGTGATCGGCACCTCCGGCCGGCTGCCCGGGCCGAACAGGGGGCGAAGCGCCGGATCCTCCAGGATCGCCAGCGTCTCGGCCAGCAGGGTCTCGACCTCGGCCGGGGTCAGGCCCTGGCCAGGGCGGCCGAGCCAGCGGCGGGCGGCGGCCGGACGCGCATCGGGGGCGAGATCGGGCAGCGACTGCAGCAGGCGGTGGACCAGGCGGCCGCGGCGAAAGCGCAGCGCGTCGTCGACGATCAACGGCGAGCGCACCGGCGGCTCCGGGTCCTCGGGCCGGCTCGGCGCCAGCGGCCGGGGCGGGGTCGGCTCCGGGCGGGGAGCCTTGCGAGCCCACGCCGGCAATCCGGGCGCGGCGGCGGGTGCCGCAGCCGCCCTCGACATCTCGACATCGGCGGTCTGGTCGGTGACGTAGCGCAGCGCCGGGCGCTCGACCACCGGCTCGACCCCGGGGAGCGTCTCGACCGCGGCAGCGACGAGGTCGTACCAGGAGGTGCCCACCTTGCGGTCGCTGTTGCGCCAGCCGCCGATATAGAGACGGTCCTCGGCCCGGGTCATGGCGACGTAGAGGAGGCGGCGATGCTCCTCCTCGGCACGGGTGCGGGCGGCCGCCCGCGCCTGGGCCGCGACCGCATCGGCCTCCTCGGCGCGGGGGCACCAGACCGGCAGCCCGTCCTCGGTCCACAGCACGCCGGGATCGTCGCGGAACGGCGCCACCGTGTCCGGCAGGATCACGATCGGCGCCTGCAGGCCCTTGGCGCCATGAACGGTCATGACGCGCACCTCGTCGCGGACGCCGTGCTCCAGGTCGCGCTTGATGTCCTCGGCTGCCAGCTCGAGCCAGTGGAGGAAGCCCTGCAGCGACGGCGGATGCACGCGCTCATGCGCCAGCGCCGCGTTCAGGAACTCCTCCAGCGCATCCAGAGACTCTGGCCCCAGCCGCGCCTGGATCCGGCGCCGGCCGCCGAGCGGCCCCAGCACATAGGCGAAGAGGGCGAAGGGCGGCATCAGGTCGACGCGCGCCAGCAGGTCGGAGATCAGGTCATGGGCGCGGGCAAAATCCGCGTCCGCGCCCCGGAGCTGGGCGAGGCGGCGCCACAGCGAGCCGTCGCGGCCATGGGCGAGACGGAAAAGCTGGTCTTCGGAGAGCCCGATCAGCGGCCCCTTCAGCACCGTGGCCAGGGTGAGGTCGTCGGAGGGAAGCAGCAGCGCGTGGCCGAGAGCCATCAGGTCCATCACCGCGAGCTGATCGGTCAAGAGGATGCGGTCGGCGCCTGCGACCGGCACCTGCAGCTGCTTCAGCGCCTTCACCAGCGCATCGAGGAAGGTGCCGCGCCGGCGCACCAGCACCATGACGTCGCCCGGCCGGATCGCGCGTCCGCGCGCCGGCAGCAGCTCCTTCCGATCCACCCATTCGTGAATGCGGCGCGCGATCACGCGGGCGAGGCGCGTCTCCGGATCGTCGCCTTGGCGCTGGTCGACCGGCAGCGGCCAGGGCATCTGCGCATCGCGATCGGCCGCTTCTTCCAAAGGCCAGAGCTCGACCAGGCCCGCGGTGCCTTTGCGGTGTGGCACATGGCGGATCTCCGTCCCTTCCGGCGAGACGCCGGTCCGTGCCTCCCGACGTGCGAACACCTCGTCGACGAAACTCAGCACCGCCGGGGTCGAGCGGAACGAGGTCTCCAGCTGCACCTCGCGCCATTCGCGGGACGCGGCACCGACGCGGAGCGCGAAGTGCAGCCGCATGCGCTGGAACTCGTTGGGGTCGGCGCGCTGGAAGCCGTAGATCGACTGCTTGTAGTCGCCGACGGCGAAGACCGTGCGCTCGACCTCGCGGGCGCCGGTTCCGGCGAAGAACTCCTCGGCCAGGCGCTCGACCACGTGCCACTGGTCGGGGTTGGTGTCCTGGGCCTCGTCGATCAGGATGTGGTCGAGGCCGCCGTCGAGCTTGAACAGCACCCAGGGCGCCACGCCCTCCATCGACAAAAGATCGCGAGTCTTCAGGATCAGGTCGTCGTAGTCGAGCAGCGCGCGCTCGTCCTTGAGCCGCCCGTAGGTCTCGACCACGGCGACGGACAGGCGCACCAGCGCCGCGGTCGAGCGCGCGACGGCGAGCGCCTTGAGGCGGCCGTCGAGGGCGAGGAGCCGCTCGGCCTCGCGCTGCAGCGTCGCCTTGCAGGCGGGGTCGTGGGACTCAGCGGCCTTGGCGGCGAGGCGGGCGCGGATGCTGCCGTCCTTGGTGAGGAAGACCGAGCGATAGGCATCGAACAGTTGGACGCGGCGTGCCGGCTCGGCGAGGAAGCGGGCGAGATCGGGGGCGCGCTTCTGGTCGTCCTTGCCGCTCAGCGACAGGGCCCCGCAGGCGCGGCGGAGCGCCAGCAGGTCGAGCGCCTTGTCGCCGGTCGCCGCGGCCAGGAGATCGCCCGGCGTCGCCGTCGGATCGGCGCCGTGACGGGCGAAGATCCGTGCGACCACGCCGTCGACGCCGTGATCCTCGACCAGCCGCATCAGCCGCCCGCGCTCGCGCGCCAGCGCATCGACCAGCATCTCGAAGCGCTCCTCGCCGGCGCGGGCCGTGGCGATGGCGAGCGCGTCGGCCAGCGGTCCGCCGGCTTCGGCCGATTTCAGTACGCGGTCCCGCGCAGTCTTCATCAATTCATCGGCGACCCGCTCCTCGGCGAGGTCGAAATAGGGAACGACGTTGGCTTCCAGCGGGAAGCGGCCGAGCAGGCTCTGGCAGAAGCCGTGGATGGTCTGGATCTTCAACCCGCCGGGGGCGTCGAGGGCGCGGGCGAAGAGCCGGCGCGCCCGCCCGCGCTCGTCGGACGTCGCGGGGCGCCCCAAGAGCTTCGACAGGCTGTCGTCGATCTCGGCATCGTCGGAGGCGGCCCACTGCGCCAGCTCGCCCATGACGCGCGTCTTCATCTCCGCCGCCGCCGCCTTGGTGAAGGTGAGGCAGAGGAGGCGCTCGGGCTTCGAACCCTCGAGCAGCAGGAGACGCAGCACGCGGTCGGAGAGCACCGAGGTCTTGCCGGAGCCGGCGGACGCGCCGACCCAGACGGAGAACTTCGGCTCCGCCGCCGCGAGTTGTTTCTCGGAGCGTGTGCGGGCTACGCGGGGCATCGGACGTGCCAGCCATCACCCCCACCCCATCCCGCCCCCATCAAGGGGGAGGGGGTAAGAGGAGCGTCGTGTCCCCTCCCCCCTTCGTGGGGGAGGAGAGCGCGACGCCGAAGGCGTCGTCGCGCCAGGGTCGGGGGCTGCCGGCTACTCATCACGCGCCCTCCACCGTCGACCACTCCTTCACCCTTGCCAGGTGGTCGTAGTCGCTGAAGCGCGGGCCCGAGGCGGGGTCGGGGCGGGAGAGGTAGGGGGTGGCGGGATCGGCGAACTTCAGGATGAGATCGCGGAGGCCTTGCTTCGCCGCATCGATCAGCATGCGGGGATCGCCGTCGGCCAAGCTCGTCACCTTGCCGGCCGGGTCGCCGCCGGAGAGGCGCCAGTATTCGAGCGCCTCGACGGTGCCGCGGGGCACGCCGGCGAAGCTGCCTTCCTCGGCGATCAGCGCCTCCAGGGGAAGCTGCGGGGAGAATCCTAGCGCCACCTCGCTACCCTTCGGCGGCTCGCCGGTCTTGTAGTCCAGGATGACGAGGCCGCCGGAGGCGAGGCGGTCGATGCGGTCGACCTTGCCGTAGAGGCGGAAGCCGTCGATCGCCACCTCGCCCCAGCGCTCGGTCACGCTCTCGGCCAGCTCGGGCCGGCGTACCGTCTCTTGCTCCAGGAACCAGTCGGCGATGCGCTCGAAGCGCGGCCACCAGAAGGCGCGGACGCCCGGGCGATCGAGGGCCGCGCCGAACGCCTCGCGCCCGATCGCCAGCAGCTTCGCCCGCGCATCATCCGGCAGGCCTGAGGGAAATTCGGCGACGAATTTGTCGAGAGCCTCATGGATGAACTGCCCGCGCTCGGCGGCGCCGGGATCGGCGTCGATCGGGTCGAGCGCCGAGAGCTTGAGGATGTGGCGGGCATAGATGCCGTAGGGATCGCGCATCCAGGTCTCGACCTGCGTCACCGACAGCGCCGTCGGCCGTGCGGCGACCGGCGGCCGCGGCGACGGCGGGGCGATACGGATCTTGGCCTCGGGCTCGTCCAGCGCCTCGGCCCACGCGCGCACGTCGCGGCCGGCGGCCCGCAGGCGTTCGGCTCCGTCCTCGCCCAGCACCACGTCGAGCCTGAGCAGCCAGCGGGACGGAACCGTCGGCGTGCCGTCGACGCGCTCGGCCCGGGTCAGCACCACGCGCGGCGCGGCGGCCAGCTCGACGAAGTCGTGCGCGGCCAGCCCGATGCGGCGTTCCGGCGGCGGCAGGCCGAAGCGCGCCCGCATCGGCCGCGACAGCCAGGGATCGGCGGCAGGCTCCGGCGGCCAGGTGCCCTCGTTCAAGCCCGCCAGCACCACCACGTCGGCGGTCTGCAGCCGCGCCTCCAGCGGCCCCAGGATCGCGAGGCGCGGATGCTGGCCCCGCTGCGGGCGCACCACCAGCCCCTCGGTCAGCGCCATGTAGAGCTGCGGATAGTCGCGGCCGCGGGCGAGCGCGAAGATGCCGGCGGCCTCGCCGAGATCGGTCAGCGCGTTCGCCAAGGTCTCGCCGGCCTCGCCCTGCCACAGGCGCTCGGCCCCGGAGGCATCGGCGGTTTCGGCCAGCGCCTCAGCCGTCTCGATATGGGCGGCCAGAAGCAGTGTCAGCGCGGCGCCGCCCGACGCGAGCCCGTCCAGCAGCGGCGCGAGGCGCGTCGCGAGATCGGCGACGAAGGCGATCAGCGTCTTCGTCTCGGTCGCATCCTTGATCTCGGCGGCATCGAGCGCGGCCTTGAGCCCGTCGATGCCCGGGGCAGGGCGCGGGCCGCGCAGGATGGCGCGTTCGAGCCGGCGGGCGAGGTCGCGGAACGTCGCCGGGTCGTGCCCGCCCGCTGCCAGCGGATGCTTCAAGAGAGCCAGGAGATCGACCGGCGCGAGATGCGTCTCCGCCGCTTCCAGCAGCAGGCGGAGGAAGGTGCCCGGCGACGTCGCCGCCAGCGGCTGGCCGGAGGAGTCGTCGACCTGGATGCCCCAGCGCGCCATCTCGGCGGCGACGCGGCGGCCGAGGCCGCGGTCGGGCGTCACCAGCATCGCGCGCGCCTGGTCGGTCTCCAGCGCTTCCCGCAAGACCAGCGCCACCGCACGGGCCTCGGCCTCTGAAGTCGGAAGGTCGATGCGGGCGAGGCCGTCGACGGCGGCGGCTTCGGGCGGGGTGAGCGTCCGCCAGTCGTCGGAGGTGGCGGCCGGCTTCAAGGCGTTCTGAAGCAGCCGCGCCCGCGGCGGGGCCGCGGCGGCGCCGGCCCAGAGCGCGACGCTGTCCCGCCCGCGTTCGAGCTGCGCCAGGAGGCGATGCATGGTGTGCTGCGGATGCGTCGGCTCCTCGCCGATCGCGGCCCAGCTGCGCTCGTCGCAGGCGAGGTCGAGGCCGGGCAGCACCACCTCGCCCTTGGGCAATCCCAGAACGACCTGCATCAGCTCGGCCGTCGCCTTCAGGCTGCCGGTCGATCCGGCGATGATCACCGGCGCGGCCGGCGGCGCCTTGCGCCACGCCTCGGCCTGCAATCGCAGCAATTGCCGGCGCCGGTCGGCCGGATCGAGCGCGCCTTCGTCCTCCAGGATCTTCGGCCATTCCTCGGAGAGGATCTTCAGGAACTCGACGGTGAGCTGCCAATGCGTCGCCAGGTCGTCGGGCACCAGCGACGGCAGGTCCGCAAACGCGAGGCCCTCGGTGTGGATCTGGTCCAAGAGGCGCGCCAGCTCGCGGGCGAGACGCGCCGCATGATGCGGCAGCCGGTCGCCGCCGCGCGCCAGGATGGCGCGGGTCAGCATCAGCAGACGCCTGGGCTCGGATATCGCCGGCGGCAGATCCAGCGCATCGGCGAGGCCGAGATCGGCGGCGAGGCCGAGGTCCAGCTCCGCCGCATCGACGTCGCCGAGAGGCACCATCCGGGGCAGCAGCAGCGCCGTGCCCGCGGTCGCGCGCAGGAAGGCTTCCGCGAGCGCGCGGGCCGCGCGCCGCGTCGGCAGCAGGATGGTGATGTCGGCGAGATGATGCGGATCGGCGGTGCGCGCCAGCAGCCCCTTCGCCAGCGCATCGAGAAACGGCACGCCCGGCGGGATGGTGGAGAGGCTCACGGCGACAGCGCCTTCAGCCGCTCAGTCCACGACGGCCCGCCCGCGAGCGTGACGGTGCGCGCCTCCTCCGTGTCGCCGAACGCCAGATCCACGTCGAGCCGATCGTCGGGCAGCAGCGCTCCTAAGCGCTCCGGCCACTCGATCAGCGAGATCGCGTCTGAGAACGCATCCTCGATGTCCAGCTCATAGGCGTCCTCGGGGTTCGCCAGGCGATAGAGATCGAAATGCCAGACCGGCACCGGCTTCAGATCATAGGTCTGTACCAGCGTGAAGGTCGGCGACGGCACCTCCTCCGGCCCGCCCAGCGCCTGGATGATGGCGCGGGCGAAGAACGTCTTGCCCGCCCCGAGCTCGCCCGAGAGTGCCACGATATCGCCCGCACGCAGCAGCGGCGCTAGACGCGCGGCGAGGGCGCGGGTCGCTGAGGGGGCGGGGAGAAGCTGGCTGTGCGGCGTCACTCGCGAATTCTTACGCCGCAAACTCCTAGCTCCCAATCTAATTGAGATGTCTTCTGCAACGGGCGGCTGCTGACCTGCTCCCCAATTTTCACGCGTCGGCGGATTGAGTCTGTTGGTGAATTGAGCCTGTCTGGCTCGATTGTGCAACGGGGCGGGGCGCGGAGCCCTCGATTGCGCGCAGCGAGACCTTCAGCTGCGGCATCGTCAACAACCAGCGGGTGATCGTCGAGCGCGACACCCGCAGGGTCATCCGCGTCTTTGACCGACCTCTCGGACTCACGCTCCCGGCAAAGCAGGGGAGGGACTACGAAGCCGACAGCTTCGCCACCTGATCCAGCGCCGCTTTGGTGAGCGGGCCTTTCAGGATCGCCGCCGCAGCGACCTCGAGCTGGTCGACCGTCGAGGTGCCGACCAGCACGGTTGTCATCGCCGGTGTCGAGATCGCGAATCGGAGCGCCGCCTCGATCAGGCTTCCGGCATGGCCGGCCTGGATCAGCGTATCGAAGCGGTGCGCGTTCCTGGCGTCCGCCGCATAGTCGGGGCCGGAGGCGATCGGCGGGACCACCGGGACGCCGGTCGGATGGCGCTCGACGCTGCCGCTCAAGGCGCCGCCGGCGAGCACGCGGATGCCGATGGTGCCCATGCCGGCCGCGTGCGCGCGGGTCGCGAGGCCCTTGAAGTCCTGCCCGGGCAATCCGGCCGGCAGCGGCCCGGCGGCGCTCGGGTTCAACAGGTTGAAGCAGATCTGCGCGGTATCGAAGACGCCGGCATCGACGACGCGATGCAGAAGCGCGGTATCGCCGAGCGCGGTGATGCCGGTGAAGCGGATCTTGCCTTGGCGTTTCAGCGCGTCCAGCGCCGGCGCCACCTCGGCGATCACGGTCTCGGCCGGCAGCGGCCGGTCGTCGCCCGCCGCGTCGATGCGGTTGTGAAGCTGCAGCAGGTCGACATGCGTGCGCCCGAGCCGGTTCAGGCTCGCTTCCAGCGAGTTGATGACGGCGGCGGCGATATCGCCGCGGTCCTCCGGCCGGATGGTGAGCTTGGTCGAAAGAAAGATCTCCGGCTTCAGCACCTTGAGCACGCGGCCGAGATTCCGCTCGCTGGCGCCGTTTCCGTACATCGGCGCGGTGTCGAAGAAGTTGATGCCGAGCGCCAGCGCGCGGGCGACGGCCCGCTCCTGCTCGGCCGCCTCGCCCCTGACCATCATCCCGCCGACCGCGCCGCAGCCGAATCCCAAGACCGAAAGCTTCACACCGGTACGTCCGAGGAGACGGGTTTCCATGGGGCGGTTCCTTTGATGGTGGCCAAGGGTACACCACGCGAGGGTCGTTGCCTGCCATGCACCAACCCGGTCATGCTGACGCCATGCCCACCGCCCTCGATCCCCGCCACTTCTCCCAGACGCCCGCCGAGGCCAGCGAGAAGTTCGCCGCCGCCTGCCGCAAAGCCGGCGTCTCGCCCGTGATCTTCACCCATCCGCTGAAGGGGCCCGACGGCGAGAGCCTCGCCACCATGCTGGCCCAAGTCGGGCCGCCGGAGGCGCCAAAGTCGCTGATGGTGGTCTCGGGCACGCACGGCATCGAGGGCTATGCCGGCGGCGGCATCATGTGCCACGTGCTCTCGAACCCCGGCGAGATCCGGCTGCCGGCCGACACCAGCCTGGTCTTCGTCCACATGATCAATCCCTGGGGCCTCGCCTGGAACCGGCGCGAAAACGAGGACAACGTCGACCTGTTCCGCAACCTGCTCTATTGCGCCCCCCCCTATGCCGAGAACCCGGGCTTCGATGCCATCGCCGACTTCCTGACGCCGGCCGAATGGAGCGGGCCTGGGCGCGAGGAAGCCGACCGCAGGCTCGCCTCCTTCGTCCAGCAGAACGGCGAGCGCGAGCTGATGCGGATCATGCGGGCGGGCCAGCACAAGCATCCGAAGAGCCTCACCTATCACGGCCGCGGGCCGACCTGGTCCAAGCGCGTGGTCGATCGCGTCATCGACGGCTGGCTCTCACATGCGAAGGCGGTGGCGACGCTCGACATCCACACCGGCTACGGCCCGTCCGGCGAGGGGCTGATCATGAGCTATGCCCAGGAGGGCTCGCCGGGCCTGGAATGGCTGCGCGAATGGTATGGCGAGGTCCATGTCGCCGGCCACGACCCGCTGATCCCGACTCATGCGCGCTGGCCCTACGATATCGTCGCCGACCGGGTGCCCGGAGCGAGGGTGCGCACGGTCGCGCTCGAATACGGCTCGTCGCCCACCAACGAGCTCTCCTTCGACCTGGTGCGCGCGGCGAACTGGCACCATCTCCGCGGCGATCCCACCTCGCCCGAGGCCCGCGCGATCCAGAAACAGTTCCGCGCCCGCTTCTACGTCGAGACCGACGACTGGAAGACCCGCGTGCTCCGGCGCGGCATCGAGGTGTTCGAGAAGACGCGGGACGGGCTGGAGGCGTGGGGCCGGGCGGGGTGAGGGGGAGCCGACGCGAGGGTTGCCTCCACCCGCCGCCCTCGCCATGTTAGCGCCGAACCCCTGTCCTCGCGAGCGTGCATGTCAGATCCGCGTCCCAAGACCGACGTCGCCATCATCGGCGCCGGCCCCGTCGGCCTCTTCGCCGTTTTCGAGTGCGGCATGGTCAAGGTGAAGGCCCATGTCATCGACGCGCTCGACGTGCTGGGCGGGCAGTGTGCTGCCCTCTATCCGGAGAAGCCGATCTACGACATCCCCGGCCATCCGCGCATCGATGCCCAGGTGCTGGTCGACAAGCTGGCCGAGCAGGCGGCGCCGTTCCATCCGACGTATCACCTGGGCCAGCAGGTGGTGACGCTGACCCGCGCCGAGGGCGGCTTCGTGCTGGGCCTCGCCGGCGGCAGCGAGATCGAGGCCAAGGCGGTGATCGTCGCCGCCGGCGTCGGCGCCTTCGGGCCTAACCGCCCGCCGCTCCCCGGCATCGAGGCCTATGAAGGCAAGAGCGTCCATTATCTCGTGAAGCGGCGCGAGGACTTCCGCGGGAAACGCATCGTCATCGCCGGCGGCGGCGACTCCGCCGTCGACTGGGCGCTGTCGCTCTCCGAGGTCGCGGCCGAGACGATGGTGGTGCATCGGCGGCCGAAGTTCCGGGCGGCGCCGGAGAGCGAGGCCCGCCTGAAGGCGCTGGCCGATGCCGGCAAGATCCAGCTGGTGGTGCCCTATCAGCTGAAGGGCCTCGAAGGCTCGGGGGGGCAGCTCACCAACGTCATCGTCTCCACCCTCGACGGCGCCGAGCGCGCGCTCGCCTGCGATGCGCTGCTGCCGTTCTTCGGCCTCTCGATGAATCTGGGCCCGATCGCGGACTGGGGCCTCAAGCTGCAGAAGGGCCAGATCGAGGTCGCACCCGCGAGCTGCGAGACCAGCGAGCCCGGCATCTTCGCCATCGGCGATGTGGCGCAGTATCCCGGCAAGCTGAAGCTGATCCTCTCGGGCTTCGCCGAGGCGGCGGCGGCCGCGCATGCGATCCGGGCGCGGATCTATCCGGGCGAGGTCTTCCACTTCGAGTACTCGACCACCCAGGGCGTGCCCGCGGCCTGAGGCGTCAGCCCGGCAGCATCAGCCTGACCGTCGTCCCGGTGCCGGGCTCGGAGTCGATCTCGACCGTGCCGTGATGGAGCTCGATCAGCCGGCGCACCAGCGGCAGGCCGAGCCCGGGGCCGGCCTGGGCCTGGCTCGAGGCGGCGCGGGCGAAGGGCTCGAACAGGCCGGCCTGGCGCTCGCGCTCGATGCCGATGCCGGTGTCGGCGACGGCCAGCACCAGGCGGCCTTCCTCGCGGCGGGCGGTGAGCAGGATGCGGCCGCCCTTCGGCGTGAACTTTCCGGAGTTGGAGACCAGGTTGATCAGTGCCTGCTTCAGCCGCCGCTCGTCGCCCGTGACCATGCCGATGTCCTGAGGGCAGTCGATCGAGATGGCGAGATGGCGGCTGCGGACCATCTCGTGCGTCAAGTCCATCACCTGATGCAGCAGGGCATCGACATCGACCGGCCCCGGGTCCAGGACCAGGTATCCCGCCTCGATCGAGGAGAGGTCGAGAATGTCGTTGATCAGCGTCATCAGCCGGTCAGAGGCGGTGATGATCGAGCGCGCGTGATCGAGCTGGCGTTCGTTCAGCGTGCCGAAATACTGGTCGGTCAGCATCTGGGCGAAGCCGGCGATGGCGTTGAGCGGCGTCCGGAGCTCGTAGGAGACGTTGGCGATGAACTCGCTCTTCAGGCGGTCGGCGGTCTCCAGCGCCTCGTTGCGATCGCGCAGCGCACGTTCGACGCGGAGCGTGTCGGTCACGTCCTGGTAGATCAGCAGCGTGGCGCCGTCGGGCAGCGCCACCCGCGCGAAGTCCAGCACGCTGCCGTCCAGCCGGTCGATGCGCCCCGTCGCGTGCGTCCGCGTGCTCTCGGCCAGCTCCAGGCCGGCGACGCCGGCGGCGGCCGGCACCAGCTCGCGGATGCGGCGGCCGACCTCGTTCAGATGCGGTTTCTGCGTGAGGAACGGATCGTCCAGCGCCCATAGCCGCGCGAAGGCGGGGTTGGAGAGCTGCAGCCGGCCATCGCCGGAGAAGGCAGCGATCGCCTCGCCTAAGCTGTCGAGGGTCTCGCGCTGGACTGCGATCAGCGTGTTGTAGGAGCGTTCGATCGCGATCCGGTCCGAGACGTCCTCGAAGACGAAGAGGAGGCCGCCTTGCGGGTGGGGCGAGACCGTCTGGCGGATGGTGCGGCCATCCGGCAGGTGCAGGAATTCCTCGACCGGGTCGATCAGCCCGGTGAACAGCTGCAGCCATTGGCGCTTGGCCTGGGCGAAGTCGGCGTATTCCGGCAGGCGCCGGCGCTGGCGAAGCAGCTCGAGCACGGCCGAGAGATCGGGCTCGGTCGCGAGCCAGCGGCGGTCGAGCTGCCA
>CAMBVS010000035.1 GCA_945871425.1 Rhizobium sp. Q54
GAGCCTTGAGGGTGATGGTGTCGTCAGTGTCCATCACCAACCCTGTGAGACTCTGTCCCTTGCGCACGTCTTCCACGACGATGACGCCAACCGTGTCCGCGTGATTGTGCACAAGAAACTGAGGACCCACGCCGTCTCTCTCCCCCGCGATCACGTCGAGACCATCTGATTGAACGCAACAAACTTTCGTCTCGACATCGGCAGCCATACGTCGCGTGCATGCGCCTGTCAACGATTCGGAATGAAAGCTCAGAGGCTTGGAGATCATGTCAAGAAGCGGACACTGCGACGGAACGACGTCGCGACGCACATGACACGTGATGCGCGGGGACGCGGAGTGACATGCTTCCATGCGGATCGGACATCGAAGAAATCCGCATGACACGCGGATTTCTTCGCGCTCGCGTCGTTGCGATCATCGTCGATCACAACGCACAGCGTGTCGAGATGACAGCACCACATACATCGTGTGACTCATCGACAACACTCGCCACAAAATTCCTCGCAGAGGTGTGCGTATTCGATTGCCGGATCGGCCGCCAACGCCGGTTTTTTTCTCCGATTCGGAATCGGGGGCGCTAGAGTCCTCCGATGTCGCGTCGCCCCGACGGTCCGTTGCGCCATGGATGGACGACCGGCGCTTGCGCCGCCGCAGCGGCGCGCGCCGCCTTCGAGGCGCTCCACACCGGCCGCTTTCCCGATCCGGTAAGCATTACGCTCCCGCGCGGCGAGCGTCCGTCCTTCGCGCTGGCGACACAGCGGATCGGAGATGGCTGGGCCGAGGCCGGCATCGTCAAGGACGCCGGCGACGATCCCGACGTGACGCACGGTGCGCTGATCGTCTCACGCGTCGCCGCCAACCCCGAGGGCGGCATCGCCTATCGCGCCGGTGACGGCGTCGGCACGGTCACCCGCCCGGGCTTGGCGCTGGCCATCGGCGAGCCGGCGATCAATTTGAAGCCGCGGGAGATGATCGCGGGCGCGATCGCCGATGCCGCGGCCGTGCTGGGCTGCACCGGCGACGCGGTCGTCACCGTCTCGGTTCCCGGCGGCGCCGAACTTGCCAAGCGTACCCTCAATGCCCGTCTCGGCATCGTCGGCGGCCTTTCGATCCTCGGCACCACGGGCATCGTCATTCCCTATTCCTGCTCGTCCTGGATCCACTCGATCCATCGCGGCATCGACGTCGCCAGGGCCGCCGGCCTTGTACATCTCGCCGGATCGACCGGGCGGGTGTCGGAAGAGGCCGTCCAGCGGCTTCACCACCTGCCCGAGGAGGCGCTGATCGACATGGGCGACTTCGCCGGCGGCATGCTGAAGTATCTCAGGGCGCATCCGGTGCCGCGCCTCACCATCGCCGGCGGCTTCGGCAAGCTCGCCAAGCTTGCCACCGGCCACCTCGACCTACATTCCGGCGCCAGTGAGGTCGACGTCGCGGGCCTGGCCACGGCGCTCGCCGGACTCGGCGCCGACGCGAACCTGGTCGAGCAGGCACGGGCGGCCGGCTCCGGCGGCGGCGTCCTCGCACTGGCGGAGGCCGCCGGCCTGCCCCTCGCCGCCCTGGTCGCCCGACGCGCACGCGAGGTGGCGCTCGCCACGCTGGCCGGCGGCATCGCGATCGACGTCGCCGTCTTCGATCGGTCAGGCAAGCTCCTCGCCCATGCCGGTCCCTAAGCTCCTGATCCTCGGCGGCACCTCCGAGGCATCCGCACTCGCCACGGAGGTGCTCGCCCGCAGCGGCGGCCGCGTCGACGTCGTCTCCTCGTTTGCCGGACGGGTCGAGGGCCTCCGGCCGCCGCCCGGGAAGATCCGCATCGGCGGCTTCGGTGGGGTGGACGGGCTGGTGTCCTATATGAAGAAGGAGAGCGTCGACCTCCTGGTCGACGCCACCCACCCCTTTGCCCATCGCATGAGCCGGAACGCGCGCGAGGCCGCCGACCGGGCGGGCGTCCCATTCCTCGTCCTCTGGCGTCCGCCCTGGCCGCGTCACCCGCTCGATCGCTGGATCGAGGTCGACGGGATCGAGGCGGCGGCGCAGGCGCTCGTCCACCTCGGGCGCCGGGTGTGGCTGACGGTCGGCGCCGGCGAGCTAGCCCCCTTCGCCAAGATCCCCGGCCGCTGGTTCCTGGTCCGCCTGATCGAGGCCAAGGCACCCTTGCCGCTGGCTGATCACCTGGTGATCGAGGGGCGCGGCCCCTTCCCGCTCGAGACCGAGCGCGCGCTGATCCGCCATCACCGCATCAATGTGCTTGTGAGCAAGGCCTCGGGCGGCGACGCGACCTACGCCAAGATCGAGGCGGCGCGCGAGGCCGACCTGCCGGTGGTGATGGTCCGCCGGCCGCTGCCGGAGCCGGGAGAGCGGGTCGAGAGCGTCGCCCAAGCCGTCGACTGGATCGCCGCCCGGCTCTAGGACCTCGGCCTGAGCACGTGGCTGTGGCCGGCGTCGTAGAGCCGGCTGTCCTCGAAGCTCTCCTCGCCCAGCGCGCGCCCGACCAGGATCAGCGCCGTGCGGGTGACGCCGGCCGCCTTCACCTTGTCGCGGATATCGGCGAGCGTGCCCTGGATCATCTGCTGGTCAGGCCAGCCGACGCGGATGGCGACCACCACCGGGCAGTCGGCACCGCGCTCGGGCAGCAGCTCCCGCACCACCCGCGCCAGGTTGTTGATCGAGAGATGGATCACGAGCGTCGCGTTGCCCGGAGCAAACCGGGCGAGGTCCTCCCCTTCCGGCATCGCCGAGGCGCGGACGGCCGTTCGCGTCAGCACCACGGTCTGGGCGACGCCCGGCAAGGTCAGCTCCCGCTTCAGCACGGCGGCGGCGGCGGCAAAGGCCGGCACGCCCGGCGTCACGTCATAGGGAATGCCCAGCGCATCCAGGCGCCGCATCTGCTCGCCAATGGCGCCGTAGAGCGAGGGGTCGCCGGAATGGACGCGGGCGACATCATGACCCGCAGCGTGTGCCGCCTTCATCTCGTCCAGGATGGCATCCAGCGTCATCGGCGCGGTGTCCAGCACCCGCGCCCCCGCCGGCGCTTCGGCGACGACCTCGCGCGGCACCAGCGAGCCGGCGTACAGCACCACCGGGCAGGCACGGATCAGGTTCAGCCCGCGCACCGTGATCAGATCTGGCGCTCCCGGACCGGCACCGATGAAGTGAACAGTCACCGGAGGTATCCGCGCGGCGTATAGGCCCAGCGCCGCCGCCCGCGCGTGGCGATCCGCGTCGTCGGCGACCCGATCAGCAGCAGGGTCAGCATGTCGATGCGCGCCTGATCCAGCGTCGAGAGGGTGACGATATCGATCGCCTCGTCGGCGCGGCCGAGATTGCGGGCGACGATCACCGGCGTTTCGGGCGAGCGGTGCTGGGCCAGGATGGCCAGCGCGCGGCCGAGCTGGTCGCGCCGCTTGGCCGAGGCCGGGTTGTAGAGGGCGACGACGAAGCCGCCCTCGGCCGCGCCCTTCAGCCGGCGCTCGATCGTCTCCCACGGCGTCAGAAGGTCGGAGAGCGAGATCGCCGCGAAGTCGTGGCCGAGCGGCGCCCCGGCCCGCGCCGCCGCCGCCTGGAGCGCGGAGAGGCCGGGCAGGACCGCGACCTCCACCCGGTTCCAGTCGGCGCGATCCTCGCGATCGAGAAGCTCCATCGCCAGCGCGGCGAGACCGTAGATGCCGGCATCGCCAGAAGAGATCAGCGCGACCTCTGCGCCAGCCGCCGCCAGATCGAGGGCGAGACGCGCCCGCTCCTCCTCGGCGCCCAGCGGCAGGCGATGCTGGCGAGCGCCGCCGAGCGCCGGACCCAGCAGATCGAGATAGAGATCGTAGCCGACGACCTCTGTCACCGTTGCCAGCGCCCGGTCGACCTCCGGCGTCCGCCACAGCGGCGTGCCTGGGCCGATGCCGATGACCGAGAGTCTTCCGCGCGGCCGGCCGACAGTCCGCGCATCGAGGGGCTGTGCTGCCCGGGCGATCGCGACGGTACAGCGGGCGCTTTTGAGCTTGGGCACGATCAGCGAGCAGTCGGCCCCGGCGGCAGCCAGCGCCGCGCCCTCGGCGACGCCGTGACAGCCGACTTCACGGAACACCACCTCGGAGGGGGTCGCCAGCCTCGGCGCCTCCGCCTCGAGCTGGGCCGCGGTGAAGAACCGGGCGGGCACGCCGAGATGGTCGGCGAGCGCCAGCACCGCCGGTTCGTCCGATTTGAGATCGAGGGAGACAACGACGGCGACCGATTCCGACGCGAGGCCGGCCTTCGCGAGGGCACGCATAGCGAGATCCTGCAACTCTCCGGCCGGCGCATCGCGCTCGGCACCGACACCAAGCGCGAGAATCGGCGGATACAGCACCAGCGTCTCCGGCGGCCGCACCGCGCGCTCGGTGACGAGGACGCCGAGACGGCCTTCGGAGGAGAACCGTGTGGCATCGATCCAGGCCGCCTTACCATCCAGCCGCACGGACTCGCCGGCAAGCAGCGCCGCAACCACGGGCTTCACCACTTCCGGATTGGCCACGCGCCATCCCGGCGGTGGATCGTCGAGCGCGAAGCCCAGGCTGACGTCGCTGGCTGTGGTGACGGCCGCGGCAATGCCCAATTTCGTGGCAATGCTGCGCGCGAGATCGTTGGCGCCGCGATGCCCACCCAGCAGCGGCACGACCGCGCTGCCATCCTCGGCGACGACGACCACCGGCGGCTCCGCCATCTTGTCGGCAAGGAGAGGTCCGAGCGCCCGGGCGACGATGCCGGCCGAGCAGAGGGCGACGATCGTCGTACCCTCGGCGAAGAGCCGGCGGAGATGATCGGTCATCTCGGTGAAGGACTCATCCGGCGCTGCGACCCGCCCGGTGCGGCCATGCAGTCGCGCGTCCGGCAGTGCCAGGCGGCGAGCGAGCGCGGCCCCTGCCTCGGTCAGCGCCACCAGCGCGATCATCGGTGGCCCCGTCCCGGCACCAGGATCATCGAGAAGTAGGGGGCCGCGTCGGGCGCCTGGGAGAGCGGTGCGAGAAGCTGCTGCGGCAGGGTCGCGCGCTCTACATAGATGGCCTCGTCCGCGCGCCCGATCCGGGCCATCACGCGGCGCACTTTCTCCAGGTGGCGCCCGAGCTTGACGATGGCGAGCGCGTCGCTGCCGGAAAGCCGCTCGACCAGCGCCTCCTCAGATAACGTCGCCGGCACCACCGCCAGGCTCTCGTTGCGGGCGACTAGCGGCCGGCCGGCAGCCGCTGCGGCGGCGGTCAGCGAGGTCACGCCCGGCACGACCTCGACCTGGAAGCGGCCGACGAGGCGTTCGTGCAGATACATGAAGGAGCCGTAGAGGAAGGGATCGCCCTGGCAGAGGACGGCGACGTCGCGGCCGGCCTCGAGTTCGGCCGCGATCTCAACGGCCGCCCGGTCATAGGCGCCGAGCGCGGCATTCGGATCGGGGCTCATCGGCACCCGGACGGCGATCTCGCGGACATCTGCGGACAGGTGGGCGGCGACGATGGCGCGGGCGAAGCTGTCGCCCTCCTCGAGCGCCGGATATGCGACGACCCGAACGCGCTTCAGGACGCCGAGCGCCTTCAAGGTCAGGAGCTCGGGATCGCCGGGGCCGACGCCGAGACCGTAGAGCCGGCCGCTCATCGCTTCACCGCGGCCCATTGGGTCACCGGCCTGAGCGACCGCCAGGCGATCGCGCCGGCGAGCGGCTCGGCGCGCGAGATGGCGAGCCTCACGAGATCGCCGCCGCGGCCGGCATGTTGTGCCAGGAGCGCGGCCTCACCTGAAACGGTCACCGCATTGGCGACAAAGCGCCCACCGGGCTTCAGCGCCATCCAGCAGGCATCCAGCAGGGAACCGTCACCCGTACCGCCGCCGATGAAGACGGCGTCTGGAGCGTCGAGACCGGCGAGCACCACCGGTGTCGCGCCTTCGACGACCTGCAGGCGCCGGGAGACGCCGAGCGCCGATGCGTTGCGGAGAATGCGGGTGGCACGGCCGGGATCGCGTTCGATCGCGATCGCCCGTGAAGTCGGCTCGGCCCGCAGCCATTCGATGGCGATCGAGCCGGAGCCGGCGCCGACGTCCCAGAGCAGGCCGCGCGGCTGCGGCATCAGCCGGGCCAGCGTCGCCGCACGCACCTCGCGCTTGGTGATCTGGCCGTCATGCTCGAAGACATCGTCGGATAGGCCCGGCGTCCTCGGCCACCAATGCGCGTCCGGCGCCGCCCGGCACTCAACGGCGATGGTGTTGAGATCGTCGGGCGTTCCGCTCCAGGTCGTGGCAACGGTCTCGGACATGCGCTCGGCAGCGCCACCCAGCCGTTCCAGCACGATGAACCGGCTCTCGCCGAAGCCGCGCTCGGCCAACCAGGCGGCGACCCGCGCCGGGGTCGTGCCGTCATGGCTGAGGATGACCAGGCGCGCGCCGGGGCGCACGCTGGCCGCCAGCAGCTCGAGCGGGCGGCCATGCAGCGTCACCACCTCGACCTCCGCCGACGGCCAGGCGAGCCGGGCGCAGACCAGCGAGACGCAACCCGCGGACGGCACAACAACGGTCTCGGCAACCGGCACGTGGCGGGCGAGGGTCACGCCGACGCCGTAGCAGAAGGGATCGCCGGTCGCGAGCACGACCACGCGCCGTCCCCGGCGCTCGACGATGGCGCTCATGGTATCGGCCAGCGGCGTCGCCCAGGTCAGGCGCTCCGCTGTACCCGGCGGCACCATGGCGAGATGGCGCTCGCCGCCGATCAGTACCTCGGCACGGTCAACCAGCGCGCGCGCCGTCCGCCCGAGGCCATCCAGCCCGTCCTCGCCGATGCCGACGACGGCAAGCCAGGGTGTCATTGGTCGTCGCTCGCCAGCGCGTTGACCGCTGCCGCCGCGAGCGCGCTGCCGCCGCGACGACCGAGCAGCGTGATGAAGGGAAGCCCGCTCGCCACGAGCGCCGCCTTGGATTCGGCGGCGCCGACGAAACCGACGGCGAAGCCCAGAACCAGCGCCGGCCGCGGTGCCCCGGTCTCGACCAGCTCCAGCAGGCGGAAGAGCGCGGTCGGCGCATTGCCGATCGCCACCACCGCGCCGGCCAGCCGTTCGCCCCAGAGCTCGACCGCCGCCGCCGAGCGCGTGATCCCGCCGCTCTTGCCGATCGCGGCCGCGCGCGGATCGTTCAGCGTCACCACCACGTCATTTCCGGCCGAGAGCCGGGACCGGGTGATGCCGGCCGCCGTCATCTCGGAATCGCAGAGGATCGTCGCCCCCGACGACAGCGCCGTCCGGCCGGCCGCCGCCGCACCAGGCGAGGCTCGGAGGTCGTCGACGAGATCGGGCGTACCGGTGGCATGCACGAGGCGGAGCGCGACGGGGACCAGATCCTGGGGCAAGCGCGAGACGTCGGTCTCGGCCCGGATCAGCTCCCAGGACCGGACGACGATGTCCTTCGGATCCTTGAGATAGGCGTCAGTGGCGATGGGAACCGTCCTTAGTCATTGTGGTGGTGGCCGTCGTGATCGTGATCGTGATGATGGTGATCGGCATCGGTGCCGATACCGCGGACATGGTGATGGTGGCCCGCCTGGGGCGTGCCGACCTCGGCCTCGTAGCCGATCACCTGCTCGCGGTACTTGCAGAGCTGGCAGTTCATCTTGTTGTCGCCGCTCAGGATCTCCTCGATGCGCTCGACAAAGGCGTCCAGCACCAGCGGGTGGTCGTTGAGATATCCGGCCTTCAGGAACTCGATCCCCGGATGGCGGGCAGCCACCTCGTCGGTCTGCCGGTAGATCCGCTTCACCAGGATGCCGGTGAAGAGGAAATAGGGGAAGACGACGATGCGCCGGAAGCCGAGCCGCGCCGCCTTCTCGAGCCCCTCGTCAACGCGCGGATGGGCGACGCCGGAGTAGCACGCCTCGGCCCAGCCGAAGCCCATCCCTTCCCACAGCATCCGCGCCACCTTCGAGATGTTGGAGTTGGCATCAGAATCATTGGTGCCGCGGCCGACCACCATCAGCAGGGTCTCGACGCGGGGGACATCGGCCTGGGAGCTCAGCTCGGCGGCGGTGATGCGCTCGGCCGCGACCTTCAGCAGCTTCGGCTCAATCGCGAGCTCGCGCCCGAAGTTGATGGCGACGCCGGGATGGGCGGCGGCGAAGGTGTTCAGCTCCCAGGGCAGGTCGTTCTTCACATGGGCGGCCGCGAACAGCATGCCGGGCACGGCGAGGATGCGCTTGGCGCCGCGCTCGATCAGCTTCGCCAGGCTCTCCTGGATCACCGGCTTGGCAAACTCCAGATATCCCGACTCCAGGTCGTATTGCGGCAGGCGGGCCTTGAGGCCGGTCGCCAGCGCCTGGAATTCGCGGATCGCATCAGGGTCGCGGCTGCCATGGCCGCAGACCATCACGGCGGTGTCGTTCATCCCCTTAACCACTCCTGTCGCGTGAATTGACGGGCGCCGGGCGCCCCTCCATGGTCCGGGCCATGCTGACCTATGCCGGCCATGGCGCCGAGACAATCGGACTCCTGCTCCTGGCACTCCTGCTCGACGCCGTCTTCGGCGAGCTGCCCTGGCTGTTCCGGTTCCTGCCCCACCCCGTCGTCCTGATCGGGCGCACCATCGGCTTTTTCGACAGGCAGCTCAACCGCATCGAACGCTCGAACCGCTCGCGCCTGATCCGCGGCGGGCTGGTCGTGGTCCTGCTGGTGACTCTGGCGGCGGCGATCGGCACGGCGATCCACTGGGTCGCAGTCACCATTCCCTTCGGCTGGTTCTTCGAGCTGCTGGTCATGACCACGCTGGTCGCCCAGCGCAGCCTCTACGACCATGTCGCGGCCGTCCGCACCGCCCTCGACGGATCGGGGCTCGCCGCCGGGCGCCAAGCGGTCTCCCATATCGTCGGCCGCGATCCCGATACCCTCGACCAGCACGGCGTTTGCCGGGCGGCCATCGAGTCGCTCGCCGAGAATTTCTCCGACGGCGTGGTTGCACCGGTGCTGTGGACGCTGGCCTTCGGCCTGCCGGGCCTGCTCGCCTACAAGACCATCAACACCCTGGACAGCATGATCGGGCACAACACGCCGCGTTACCTCTACTTCGGCCGCGTCGCCGCACGCCTGGACGATGCCGCGAACTGGATCCCTGCCCGCATCTCCGGGCTGATCCTGGCGATGGCTGCCGCCATCGCGCCCAGCGCCCGCCCGTTGGCCGCGTTCCGGACCATGCTTGCCGATGCCGGCAAGCACAAGTCGCCGAACGCCGGCTGGCCGGAGGCAGCGGTCGCCGGCGCCCTCGACCTGGCGCTGGCCGGACCCCGCCGCTATCCGGAGATGGTGGTCAACGACCCGTGGATCGGCGGCGGCCGGGCGCGGGCGACGACGGCAGATATCGGGGCGGCGCTTCGCCTCTATGTGATCGCCTGCATCATCGACGCCGCGCTGGTGGCCGTGGCGCTGCTGGCGGCGCTGACATTCTGGCTCACCTAGCACGGGCGATCTCCAGGAGGCGTCCGGTGTCGACCGCGCGCGCCACATGCTCCGCCCAGCGGTCGAGCACGTCCTCGACCACCTGGTCATAGGCGACGGTGGACGCGCGCCCGGGGCGGAGTGCGGCGAGGAACCGCCGGCGGAACGCGTCGGAGGCGAAGAGCCCATGCACATAGCAGCCCTCGACCCGTCCGTCAGCGCTGCGAGCGCCGTCCTCGCCCTGCCCCATCAGCAGCAACGAGGCGCGCGCCCGATCCGGGCCGTCGGTGCGGCCGATATGCATTTCGTAGCCGTGGACCGGCGCGCCGGTCGAGAGGTGGGTTCCGGCGACCTTGCGCAGCGTCTTCCCCGGCGCCAGCTCGGTCACGACGTCGAGCAGGCCGAGGCCGGCGACCGATCCGGCGCGGCCTTCGATACCCTGGGGATCGGCGACCTCGCGGCCCAGCATCTGATAGCCGGCGCAGAGCCCGAGGATGCGCCCGCCGCGGCGGCGATGCGCCAGGATGTCGATGTCCCATCCCTGGTCGCGGAGGAAGGTGAGATCGGAGAGCGTCGCCTTGCTGCCCGGCAGCAGGATCAGGTCGGCGACCGGCAGCGCCTTTCCCGGCGGCACGATCTCGACCGACACGTCGGGCTCGGCCCTGAGCGGATCGAGGTCGTCGAAATTGGCGATCCGCGGCAGCCGCGGCACCGCGACGCGGATGGCGCCGTGGCCATTGGCGGTGATCCGCTCGAGCCCGAGCGCGTCCTCCGCCGGCAGCAGGGCGGCCTCGGCGAAATGCGGGACGACGCCTAAGCAGTCGAGCCTGGTCTCGGCCTTGAGCGGGGCGAAGGCCGGGGCGAAGAGCGAAAGGTCGCCGCGGAACCGGTTCACCAGGTAGCCCTTCAGCCGGGCGCGCTCGCTGTTGCTCAGCAGCCGGCAGGTGCCGACCAGGCTGGCGATGACGCCGCCGCGCTCGATGTCGCCGACCAGCACCACCGGGATGTCGGCGGCCTCGGCGAAGCCCATGTTGGCGATGTCGCCGGCGCGGAGGTTGATCTCGGCCGGGCTGCCTGCCCCTTCCACCAGCAGGAGGTCGGCCTCCGCGGCGAGCCGGCCGAAGCTCTCCAGCGCGCGGGGCAGCAGGTCGGGCTTCATCGCGTGATAGGCCCTGGCATCCGCCCGGCCGGCGACCTTGCCCTGGACGACCACCTGAGCGCCGGTCTCGCCTTCGGGCTTCAGCAGGATGGGATTCATGTCGACCGACGGGGCGACACCCGCCGCGCGTGCCTGCAGCGCCTGGGCGCGGCCGATCTCGCCGCCGTCATCGGTGACGGCGGCGTTGTTCGACATGTTCTGCGGCTTGAAGGGCCTGACTGCCAGACCCTGGCGCGCATAGTGGCGCGCCAGGGCGGTCAGAAGGAGTGACTTCCCGACATCCGATCCCGTGCCCTGAAGCATCAGGGCCGGGGTGCGATTTCGCTCAGATCGACCCAAGCGCCCCCCTCAACCCGTCCGCACCGGGATTGGTGACCGTGCGGTCGACCAGGATCTGCTTCGGCGTCACCGCCCGACCGTAATAGGCGTGGTTGAAGTCGTCCTTGGGCTGGATCACCGAGCCTTCGACCGCGGCGCCGCCGAACAGACCCTGGGACTTGGAGAAGGCCAGGATGTCGGCCGCCGGCGAGCCGGTGGTCGCCGCCTCGACGCCGGCGCCGACCGGGCCGGCGGTGACGCTGGCATCCGCCCCCAGCTTGGCCTGGGCGGAGAGCAGCGAGGCCATGCCCTTGTCGGTCATGACGATGAACAGCGCTTCCTTGGACTCGACGCCGATCTGCAGGCCGAAGGACGCGCCGGCGACGCTGACGAAGGACGGCGCCGACCAGCGACCCTGGGCATCGCGCGAGAGCAGCACGCCGAAGCCACCCTCGCCGCCGATGACGAAGCCCGCCTTGAGCAGCTGCGGGATCACCATGATGCCGCGGGCTTTCTTGAGCTGCGTGCGGGCGGCGCCGAAGTTCGGGTCCCTGAGCACGCTCTCGACCGAGAGCTTGGCCTTGTCGACAAGGGCCTGGGGGTCTTCGGCGCGAGCGGGAGAGATCAGGAACAGGGCGGCGAGAAGCACAGATGCGAGGATCTTCATGTGGAGGACTCCTTCTAGAATTCGATTCCCATCTGGGCCTTAACACCTGAGTCGAAGTGATGTTTCAACGGCACCATCTCCGTGACCATGTCGGCTGCCTCGATCAGCTCCTTCTTGGCATTGCGGCCGGTCACGATCACGTGCTGACCCGGTAAGCGTGCCTTGAGGCCGGCGACGACGTCGGCCACGTCCAGGTAATCGTAGCGCAACACGATGTTGAGTTCGTCCAGGACGACGAGGCCGAGGGCGGGATCGGCCAGCATGGCCCGGGCCTCTACCCAGGCCTTGGTCGCCGCCGCCACGTCGCGGGTGCGGTCCTGGGTCTCCCAGGTGAAGCCCTCGCCCATGGTGGCGAAGCGGATCTGGTCGCCGAAGCGCTCCAGCGCGCCGCGTTCGCCGGTCTTCCAGGCGCCCTTGGTGAACTGCACGACGCCCACCTTGAGGCCGTTGCCGAGCGCCCTCAAGACCAGGCCGAAGGCGGCGGTCGACTTCCCCTTGCCCTTGCCCGTATGGACCATCAACAGGCCCTTCTCGATCGTCTTGGTAGCGATCTTCTTGTCGCGGAAGGCCTTTCGCTTAGCGGCCTTGACCGCATGGCGGGCGAGTTCGTCGTCGCTCATGCCGCAGCCTCCCTCGTTCCGGCCAGCGACGCCAGCAGCGCCGGGCGCAGGTTGCCGCCGGGTTTCCAGAGGTCGCGCGCCCGCGCCTCCTCGAACCGGGCCGCGATGTCCTTCAGCGCCGCCGGATTGGCCTCGGCGAGGAAGGCCCGCACCCGCTCGTCGGCGAGATAGGCGTCGAACAACAGGTCGAACTGGTCGTTCCGCACCTGGCCTGTGGTGGCGGCGAAGGCGAAGAGATAGTCGACAGTGGCGGCGATCTCGAAGGCGCCCTTGTAGCCATGGCGCATGACGCCGGCGATCCACTTCGGATTGGCGGCGCGGCCGCGGACGACCAGAGCGATCTCCTCGGCCAGTGTCGCGATGCGCGGGGTCTCCGGGCGCGAATGGTCGTTGTGGTAGACGACCGGCCGCGCGCCGGAAAGATGGGCGACGGTGACGGCGAGGCCGCCTTCGAACTGGTAGTAGTCGTCGGAATCCAGCAGGTCGTGCTCGCGGTTGTCCTGGTTGTGGACGACCGCCTCGACTTGGCTGAGCCGTTCGGCGAGCATCGGCTCCGACGCTCCCTCCTTGCCAGCGGCGTACGCAAAACTGCCCCAGGCGAGGAAGGCCTGGGCGAGATCGGCCGGCGTCTGCCAGCCGCGCTCGTCGATCAGCGCCTGGAGGCCGGCTCCATAGGCACCGGGCTTCGAGCCGAAGACGCGGAATCCGGCGCGAAGCTCGGCTGTTGCCGCATCCAGTCCCTGTGAGACGAGCTTGGCGCGGTCGCAGCGGATGGTGGCGGCGAGCGGGTTCTCCTCCTCGGGCTCGTCCAGGCGGCCGACGGCGCGGGCGGCGGAGTCGACGAGGTCGATCAGGCCCGGGAAGGCGTCGCGGAAGAATCCGGAGACGCGCAGCGTCACGTCGACCCGCGGCCGGCCGAGGATGGAGGCCGGCATCACCTCGAAGCCGGTGACGCGGCGGGAACCCGTGTCCCAGGTCGGCCTCACGCCCATCAGCGCCAGCGCCTGGGCCACGTCGTCGCCGCCCGTCCGCATGCACGAAGTGCCCCAGGCCGAGAGCGCGATGCGACGCGGATAGTCGCCATGCTCCTGGGCGTGGCGCTCGACCAGCAGCGACGCCGACTTCCAGCCCAGCGTCCAGGCGGCCGGTGTCGGCACCGAGCGGGTATCGACCGAGTAGAAGTTGCGGCCCGTGGGCAGCACCTCCGGCTTGCCGCGCGTCGGCGCGCCGGACGGACCCGGCGCGACGAAGCGGCCATCGAGGCCGGCGAGCAGCGCCGTCCGCTCGGCATCGCCCGATGCGGCGACCGCCGGTCGGAAACGGGTTTCGATCTCGCGGAGGACCGAGGTCGTCCGTGTCCAGGCGGGATCGCAGACGCGACGGCCGGCGACGAAGTCGAGCGCCTGGTCCTCCAGGCGATCGACCAGCCGGCCGGCGCCCTCGTCGGTCAGCGGGTCGACGCCGAGGTTCTGATCTTCCGCCAGCGCGCGGATCAGCGAGGCGTCTTCCGGCCGCGCGCCCCGCGGCACGCGCGCCAGCGCCACCAGCAACGCATCGAGCCTGACCCCCTCCGGCGAGCGGCCGAGCACATGGAGGCCGTCACGGATCTGCAGGTCCTTGAGCCGGCAGAGATGACGGTCGAGCTTGGTCAGCGCCGCTCGGCCGTCGTCCTCGGCAACGATACCGCAGTCGCGGTCGAGGCCCGCCTTGCGGCAGCGGTCGAGGATGTCGGCCGAGAGCGGATCGAGCCGGCGCGGGTCGAGCGTCGCCGCGTGATAGTACTCATCGATCAGGTGCTCGAGCTCGGCCTGAGGTCCGTAGCTGCCGGCGCGAGTCAGCGGCGGCGTCAGGTGGTCGATGATGACCGCGGCGGCGCGGCGCTTCGCCTGGGTGCCCTCGCCCGGATCGTTTACGATGAAGGGATAGAGGTTGGGCAGCGGCCCGAGCGCGATCTCCGGCCAGCAGAGCGACGACAGCGCCGTCGCCTTGCCCGGCAGCCATTCCAGGTTCCCGTGCTTGCCGAGATGCACGATGGCGTGGATGCCGAACACCTCGCGAAGCCAGAGATGGAAGGCGAGATAGCCGTGCGGCGGCACCAGGTCGGGATCGTGGTACGTCGATTCCGGATCGATATTGTAGCCCCGTGCCGGCTGCACGGCGACGACGACACGGCCGAAGGCATGGACCGGCAGCGCGAAGCAGTCGCCGCGGACGAACGGATCTGTCGCTGGATCGCCCCAGCGTTCTGCCAATGCCGATCGCGTCTCGGCCGCCTGCGCGGCGAACCAGGCGCGATATCGCGCCAGCGGCAGCACCACCGACGCGGCGCGATCGGCTCGTACATTCGTCGGCCCGGCCAGCAGACGCGCCATCAGCGCCGCGCCATCGGCCGGCCGGCCCTCGACTTCATAGCCAGCGGTTTCCAACGCCTTCAACACCTCGATGGTCGAGGCCGGCGTATCGAGGCCGACGCCATTGCCGATCCGGGCGTCGCTGTTCGGGTAGTTTGCCAGCACGATCGCGACGCGACGCTCCGCGGTTGCCGTCCAGCGCAGCCGGACCCAGGCGGCGGCGAGCCCGGCAACGAAGTCGATGCGGTCGGAGACCGGATGGTAGTCGACGATGTCGGCCTCGGTCAGTGGATCGCGGCGGCGCAGCGTCTTGAAGGAGACGGCGCGCGACAGGATACGGCCGTCGACCTCGGGCATCGCCACGTTCATGGCGAGGTCTGCCGTGCGAAGACCGCGGGCATCGGCCCGCCACGCCGCCTCGGTCGAGCCGGAGAAGACGACCTGAAGGACCGGACAGTCGATGCCTTCGAGCGCGCCGGCGGAGAAGGCCGTGGCGTTGAGGACGATCTCCGGCTTTGCCGCAGCAACGAGATCGCGAGCCTCGGCGTCCTTGAGCGAGGCGATGAAGATCGCCTGCGTCTCGAGGCCGACGCGGTCGAGGGCGGCGATCAGCGCGTCGACCGGCGCCAGCGTGCCGGACTGGACCAGCGCCCGGTAAAACACCAGCGCCGCGACCGGACGCCCGCCCTCGGCCCGCCGATAGATGCCGGCGCGCGGCAGCGACTCAGCGGGCAATGGCGCCTCGCCGCGGCCGATCAGATGCGAGGCGGCGGCGAGAAAGCCGGTGGCATTGTCGACGCCGCCCTCGATCAGGTAGCGCCAGAGCCCGGCCGCGGCTGCCGGTGTCACCGTCGACAGCGACGCCAGATCGGGATCGGGCCGGTCGTCGCCGGGAAGCAACGCCAGCGGAATGCCGTTGGCACGGCAGACCTCGACCAATCGATCGATGCCATAGGACCAGTAGGACCGACCGCCCAGCAGGCGCACGACCACGAGCTTCGCCTTGGCGATCACCTGCTCGACATAGATGTCGACCGAGAGGTTGTGCTGGAGGCGCGTCAGGTTGGCGAGGCGAAGCGAGGGGCTGCCCTCTGACCGCCGCCGTTGCGCCGCCGCCAACGCCGCGATCTCGGTGTCCGCCGCCGTCAGCACGACGACATCGCCGGGGCTTTGGCCGAGATCGACAGCCTCCGCCCCGTCGATACGTCCTGGTTCGGCGAGGAGCAGATGCATGGCTAACCCCGGATCTCCGCCTCGATGCCGGCGCGATCCAGGCCCTTGAGTCCGATGACGACGAGGCGGCCGTCGCGGGACTCGCCTACCTTCCACGGCCGGTCGAAATGGCGGACAAGCCGAGGGCCGACACCCTGAATGACGTGGCGGAGGGGCTTTCCCAGCACCTCGACGAAGCCTTTCACCCTCAGCACGTCGAACTTCGCCACCGCCTTGAGGATGCGGGCCTCGAGCGCGGCGGGGTCAGCAGTGGGGCCTACGGCGACCGAGAAGCTCTCGAAGTCCTCGTGGTCGTGCTCCTCCTCGGTGTCGTGATAGGAGGGCCGGTTGCCGAGATCGTCCTCGGCAGCAGCGACGAGGCCGAGAAGCGCCGAGGCCGGCAGATTGCCGTGGCTCGACTCGACGATCTTCACGCCGGGCCTTAAGCGCGCCGTCACCTCGGCCCGCACGCGGGCGAGCTCCGACGGCGAGATCAGGTCGCTCTTGTTGAGGATGACGAGGTCGGCGCAGGCGAGCTGGTCCTCATACACTTCCTCCAGCGGATTCTCGTGATCGACGTTGGGATCGGCGGCGCGCTGCTTCGCCACCGCCTCCGGATCGTCGGCGAAGCGGCCGGCGGCCACCGCGGCGGCGTCGATCACGGCGATGACGCCGTCGACGGTGGAGCGCGCCTTCACCTCCGGCCAGTTGAAGGCCTGGACCAGGGGCTTCGGCAATGCCAGGCCCGAGGTCTCGATGATGATGTGCTCGGGCGGCAGCGGCCGCTCGATCAGCTTCTTCATCGACGGCAGAAAGTCGTCGGCGACGGTGCAGCAGATGCAGCCATTGGCCAGCTCGACGATGTCGTCGTCCTCGCAGCCCTCGATGCCGCAGCCGAGGATCAGCTCGCGGTCGATGCCGAGCTCGCCGAACTCGTTGATGACGAAGGCTAGCCGCCGGCCACCGGCCGAGCGGATCAGGTTCTGGATCAGGCTGGTCTTGCCGGCGCCGAGAAAGCCGGTGACGACCGTGGCGGGAATGCGGCTCATGTTCATCCTTGCGGCTTGAGGACGAGGGGAAGGCCGGCGACCACCAGCTCGACCCGGTCGGCGGCGGCAGCGACCTTCTGGTGCAGCCTGCCGGCGTGATCGCGGAAGGCGCGGGCAAGCGCGTTGTCGGGGACGATGTCCATGCCGACCTCGTTGGAGACCAGCACGATCGGCGCGGCCCGGGCGGCGACGGCGGCGGCGAGGCGATCGCCCTCATCGGCGATATCGCGATCGGCAGCCATCAGGTTGGAAAGCCAGAGCGTCAGGCAGTCGACCAGAACCGGCCGGGTTTCGCCGGCGAGCACGTCGAGGAGATCGAGCGGCGCCTCGCGCGTGACCCAACGTGCACCGCGGCGGGCGCGGTGCTCGGCGATGCGTCCGGCCATCTCGGCGTCACCCGCCTCGGACGTGGCGAGATAGATCACGGGGCCGTCGCCGGCCAGCGCCAGCGTCAGCGCTTCGGCACGCGCGCTCTTTCCTGAGCGGGCTCCGCCCAGGATCAGCGCCCGCTTGAACGGCGGGAGAGAGGCTGCAGCCGAGAGGGCCGAAGCGATCGTGGTCACGGTAGGCCCTCCACCCGAGGAGCAAGCACCGTTGCGGGCGGCGGCGCGGAGGTCTCCTGGCTCCGGGGTCTTTGGAGAGGGGCGCCTTCCCAGCCGTTGCCGGCCAGTGGCTCTCGCCCGTCTCCTCGCCCGTCACAGTTGCGGGGGCAGCGCCGGTCTAGCGGTTACACGCTCACCGGACTTCCCTGTCGCGTCGCCTTGGTTTCGACCGTAGCACGGTCGGCGGGACGGGACTACCGCGGCGGCTGATTGATGACGACCGCCCGCCACGCTGGCGGATGGCGGGGGGTGCCGGCGAAATGGTCGAGCCGGGTCAGATGGGTGTTGAAGACGTCGACCCGGAGCGCCGCCTCGGGATCGAGCCTGAGCGCATGGGCGACCGCGCCGCGGATCGTGCCGCCATGGGTGACGGCGACGATGTCCTTGCCAGCATGCTCGACGTTCAGGCGCTCGATGCCGACGACGACCCGGTGCATCAGATGCTCGAAGCTCTCTCCGCCCGGCGGTACCGCGGCGGCGGGCGCCAACCAGAAACGGTGATAGCCGGATTCGGGGCTGGCCTTCAGCTCTTCATAGGTCCGCCCCTGCCACTCGCCGAAATGCTGCTCGATGAAGTCGGGCACGACGTGCATCTCCGGTAGCTGGTAGCCGGCGGCGCCGATGGCGAGCGCGGTGTCTCGGGTGCGCCGCAACGGCGAATGCACCCAGACGGCCTCCTTGGGCAAGAGCTTGGCCAAGGCGTCGAAATGCGCCGCCTCGGAGGTATCGCAGGGATGGTCGGTCTGGCCGTAGGCGCGGCCCTTGTTCACGGTGACCGGCGCGTGCCGGATCCACCACCAGCGGGTCGAGAGGCCGGGATCGAAGGAAGTGCTCATGGGAATCCGCTTACGGAAGAGTCGACAGGGCGAGGAGGGCCCCGATCTCCGCCATCTGCTCGGCAGCGCCCAGGGTGTCTCCGGTATAGCCGCCGAGACGCCGGCGCGCCAGGGCCGCGACCCCGAGCGCGCAGGCGGCAGAGACGGCGGCGGCGAGGATCGCCGGCCCCGGACCGAGCGCGACCACGGCCACGGCGAAGCCGAGTCCGGCGGCCCACAACGTTCCCTCGGCAGCCGGCTGCCCGGCCTCGGCAGCGAGGCCATCAGCACGGGCCGGCATATCGTTCCGCATCAGCCAGGGCAGCCATCCCCGCGCCAGGGCGTGCACGGCGATCAGCGCCGCCGCCCCGTCGATCAGCGTCGCCAGCGCCGTGGTGCGAAGCCCGATTGAGAGAATCAGTGCAAGGGCGCCGAAAGTGCCGATGCGTGAATCCCGGAAGATCTCCAGGATGCGTTCGCGGCTCCTACCGGAGAAAAGCCCGTCGGCCGAATCGGCGAGGCCGTCTTCGTGCAGCGCGCCGGTGACGACCACGCCCGCCCCGACCGCGAGCAGGGCGGCGACCAGCGGCGGAATACCGGCGAGATGGGCCAACGCCAGGACCGCCGCGGCGATGCCGCCGACCAAGGCACCGGCCAGCGGAAAGCCGCGGGAGGCCGCCGCCAGGGCCAGCGGCGTCTCCAGCCGGACCGGCAGCCGCGTCAGGAAGGTGACGGCGGTCGCGAGCTCCAGGCGGAGTGTGGCGATCCAGTCCATGGATGCTTTTCGCTTGGCCGGCGCCGGAAATCCAGCGATGAAGTCGCCCCTCAAGGCCGGAGGGGCAGAAGCATGGACGAGCCGAGCGTCACCCTGGAGGAGATCCGCGACATTCTCCGCGAGCTGCCAGGACCGGACCTGGAGGCGGCGAGCGCGGTCGCCACACGCGAGGCGCAGCTGACCAAGCCGCCGGGCGCGCTCGGCAGGCTGGAGGAGATCTCGGCCTGGCTTGCCACCTGGCAGGGCCGGGCGAAACCGCGAGTCGACCATCCGCGCGTCGCCGTCTTTGCCGGCAATCACGGCGTCGCCGCGCTCGGTGTCTCCGCCTTCCCGGCCTCGGTGACCGAGCAGATGGTGCAGAATTTCATCGCCGGCGGTGCTGCGATCAACCAGCTCTGCAAGACCTTCGATGCCGACCTCCGCGTCTACGAGATGGCGCTCGACGTTCCCACCCACGACTTCACCCAAGAGCCGGCGATGGACGAAGGCGAGGCCGGTCATGCGATGTCCTACGGCATGATGGCGGTCGAGCCCGGCCTCGATGTGATCTGCCTTGGCGAGATGGGCATCGCCAACACCACCTCGGCCTCGGCGCTGGCCTGCGCGCTGTTCGGCGGTGCCGCCGTCGACTGGGTCGGTCCGGGAACCGGTGTCGCCGGTGACGCCCTGAAGCGAAAGACCGAGGTGATCGCCGCCGGCGTTCAGCGTCACAAGGGCGCCGGCGATCCGCTCGACCTGCTCACCTGCCTCGGCGGCTTCGAGCTGGCGGCGATCGCCGGTGCCGTCATCGCCGCCCGCCGCGCACGCACGCCGGTGGTGCTGGACGGCTTCGCCTGCACGGTCGCAGCCTCGGTCCTCCACCGCATCGACCCTAGGCTGCTCGACCACTGCATCGTCGCCCATGTCTCCGCCGAGCCCGGGCATCGAAGGCTGCTAGCGGCGATCGGCAAGACCGCCCTCTTCGACTTCGGTATGCGATTGGGCGAGGCCTCGGGCGCGGCGCTGGCCCTCGGCGTGCTGAAGGCGGCGGTCGCCTGCCACGTCGGCATGGCAACCTTCGCCGAGGCCGGCGTCAGCGGAAAGGCTTAGGACCAGATGTCTGTCGTACCCCCTCTCCCGCGTCGTACGCGGGGGAGGATTCCGAAAGGGCGCCTGCGGATGCGAAAGCGCTAGGCTGCCTTCTTCTCACCCTGGGTGATCGCCGCCTGGGCGGCGGCGAGGCGGGCGATCGGCACGCGGTAGGGCGAGCAGGAGACGTAGTCGAGGCCGACGCTCTCGCAGAAGCCGATCGAGGCCGGATCGCCGCCATGCTCGCCGCAGATGCCGAGCTTGATCCCGCTCCGCGTCTTCCGGCCGCGCTCGACGGCGATCTGGATCAGCTCGCCGACACCCTCCTGGTCGAGTGTGACGAACGGGTCGTGCTCGAGGATGCCGCGATCCTGGTAGGTCTTGAGGAACGAGCCGGCATCGTCGCGGGAGAGCCCGTAGGTCGTCTGCGTCAGGTCGTTGGTGCCGAAGGAGAAGAACTCCGCCGACTCCGCGATCTCGGCGGCCCGGAGCGCCGCCCGCGGCAGCTCGATCATGGTGCCGATCAGATAGGACACCTCCGCACCGGTCTCCTTCGCCACCTCGGCCGCGACGCGGTCGATCAGGACTTTCAGGATATCCAGCTCCTTCTTGGTCGCGATCAGCGGGATCATCACCTCGGGCGTCACCGTCTCGCCGGTTTCCTTGCCAACGGCTACCACCGCCTCGAAGATGGCACGCGCCTGCATCTCGTAGATCTCCGGATAGGAGATGCCGAGGCGGCAGCCGCGGTGACCCAGCATCGGGTTTGACTCCTTCAGCTCCAGCGCCCGCTGGCGCAGCAACTCGGCCGAGGTGCCGGACGCCTTGGCCACCTCCTCGACCTCGGCCTCGGTATGCGGCAGGAACTCGTGCAGCGGCGGGTCGAGCAGGCGCACCGTCACCGGCAGTCCGCGCATGATGCGGAACAGATCGACGAAGTCGTTCCGCTGCATCGGCAGGATCTTCTTCAGCGCCGACCGGCGCCCTTCCAATGTCGACGCCATGATCATCTCGCGGACGGCGACGATGCGGTCGGCATCGAAGAACATGTGCTCGGTGCGGCAGAGGCCGATGCCCTCGGCCCCGAACTCGCGGGCCGCACGCGCATCGGTCGGGGTCTCGGCGTTGGCACGGATCCTGAGGCGGCGAAGATCGTCGGCCCAGACCATCAGGGCCGCGAAGTCGCCCGACAGCTCCGGCTGGATCGTCGGCACTTCTCCTAAGAACACCTCGCCGGTACCGCCGTCGATGGTCAGGATGTCGCCTTCCTTCACCGTCGTGCCGCGGACCACCAGCTGCTTTCGCGCATAGTCGATGCGGAGCTCGCCGGCACCGGAGACGCAGGGGCGTCCCATGCCGCGGGCGACCACGGCGGCGTGGCTGGTCATGCCGCCGCGGGTGGTGAGGATGCCCTCCGCGGCATGCATGCCGTGGATGTCCTCGGGACTGGTCTCGATCCGCGTGAGCAATACGCGCTCGCCCTTGCCGGCGCGCGCTTCGGCCTCGTCGGCCGAGAAGACGACCTTGCCCGACGCCGCCCCCGGCGAGGCCGGAAGACCACGGGCGAGCACGGTCTTCTTCGCCTTGGGATCGAGAGTCGGGTGAAGCAGCTGGTCGAGCGAGCTCGGGTTGATGCGCAGCACCGCTTCCTTCTTGTCGATCAGTCCCTCGGCCACCATCTCGACCGCGATCTTGAGCGCCGCCCGCGCCGTGCGTTTCCCCGAGCGCGTCTGCAGCATGAACAGCTTGCCGCGCTGGACGGTGAATTCGATGTCCTGCATGTCGCGGTAATGCGACTCGAGCTGGCCCCTGACCGCGTCCAGCTGCCTGAACACCTCCGGCATCGCCTCCTCCATCGCGGGCAAAGTGGAGAGGTTCGCCTGCTTGCCGGCGATGGTGAGCTGCTGCGGCGTGCGGATGCCGGCGACCACGTCCTCGCCCTGGGCGTTTACCAGGAACTCGCCGTAGAATCGGCGCTCGCCGGTCGAGGGGTCGCGGGTGAAGGCGACGCCGGTCGCGCAGTCATCGCCCATGTTGCCGAAGACCATGGCCTGGACGTTGACCGCGGTCCCCCAGGATTCCGGAATGTCGTGGAGCCGCCGGTAGACGATGGCGCGCTGGTTCATCCAGCTCTTGAACACGGCGCGGATGGCGCCCCAGAGCTGCTCCCTCGGGTCCTGCGGGAAGGGCTTGCCGGTCTCTTCCTCGACCTTGGCGCGGTAGGCCTTGACCAGCGTCTTCAGATCGTCGGCATCGAGTTCGGTGTCGAGCGTCACGCCCTTCGCGTCCTTGGCCTCGCCCAGGATGTCCTCGAACAGGTGATGCTCGACGCCCAGCACGACGTCGCCATACATCGAGATGAAGCGGCGATAGCTGTCATAGGCGAAGCGCGGATTGCCGGAGAGCCTGGCCAGGCCCGCGACCGTCTCGTCGTTGAGGCCGAGATTGAGCACGGTGTCCATCATCCCCGGCATCGACGCACGCGCGCCCGAGCGGACGGAGACCAGCAGCGGGTTCTTCGGATCGCCGAAGCTGGCGCCGACCGTCGTCTCGACCTTCGACAGGGCTGCCACGACCTCCGCCTCGAGTCCTGCCGGATAGGCCTCGGCATGGGCGGTGTAGTGCGTGCAGACCTCGGTGGTGATGGTGAAGCCCGGCGGAACCGGCAGGCCGAGATTGCACATCTCCGCCAGGTTGGCGCCCTTGCCGCCCAGCAGGTTCTTCATCTTCGCGGTACCTTCGGCGACCCCCCCTCCGAATCCGTAGACCCACTTGCCCATGGTCAGCCCTCAATCTTCGAGAAGTCGGCGACCGCATCCATAGCGACGCGGATCTGGGAGAGGAGACAGAGGCGGTTGGCACGGAGATCGGCCGCCTCCGCGTTCACCGTCACCCGGTCGAAAAAATCGTCGACCGGCTGACGCAGACCCGCCAGCACGGCCATGGCGCCGCCGAAATCCTCATCGGCGAGCCGCGGATCGGCCTTGGTGGCGATGTCCATGATCGCCTGGTGCAGCTTCGCTTCTTCAGGCGTGACGAAGAGCTTGGGGTCGGCCAGGCGGTCGTAGCGCTTGCCGTCCTTCTTCTCCTCGATGCGGAGGATGTTGGCGGCGCGCCGATAGGCGACGAGCAGGTTCGCGCCGTCGTCGGACGCGAGGAAGCTTTTGAGCGCCTCGCCGCGCGCGATCAGGCGGACGAGATCGTCCTCGCCGCCGGGCACGGCGAAGACCGCCGACACGATGTCGTGCTTCAGCCCCTGGTCACGGAGATGGACCTTGAGCCGGTCGGCGAGGAAGTCGAGGAGCGCGCGTGCGACGCCGTCGGCCTTGGCGCGATCGAAACCGGCATAGAGCGTGTGGGCGCGCTCGAACAGCTCGATTAGGCCGAGCCCGAGCTTGTTCTCGATGATCAGCCGGATCGCGCCGAGAGCGGCGCGGCGAAGCGCGAAAGGATCCTTGGATCCGGTCGGTTTCTCGTCGATGGCGAAGAAGCCGACCAGCGTATCGACCTTCTCGGCCAACGCCACGGCGACGGAAACCGGCGCGGTCGGGCAGCGGTCGTCCGGCCCCTTTGGCGCGTAGTGCTCGGCGACGGCATCGGCGACCATGTCCGGCTCCCCGTCGTGGCTGGCGTAATAGCGGCCCATCACACCCTGGAGTTCCGGGAACTCGCCGACCATGCCCGTGGTGAGATCGGCCTTCGCCAGCCGCCCTGCCCGCTCGGCCAGCGCCGCATCGCAGGCCGGAATCCTCGCCGCGAGCCAGCGCGCGAGTGCGGCCACGCGCTCCGCCTTCTCGGCCACCGAGCCGAGACGCTGATAGAAGAGGACGCTCTTGAGATCGGCGACGCGGTCGGCGAGCCGCTTCTTCCGGTCCTGGTCCCAGAAGAAGCGGGCATCGGAGAGGCGGGCGCGCAGCACGCGCTCGTTGCCGGCGACGACCTGTGCGCCGCCGTCGGCGTTCTCCATATTGGCGACGACGACGAAGCGGGGCGCCAAGCTGTCGTCGAGGCGAAGGCAGGCGAAGTATTTGAGGTGCGCCCGCATCGAGGTGGTCAGCACCTCGGCCGGCAGGTCCATGAAGGCGTCGTCGATCTTGCCGAGCAGCGGCACCGGCCATTCGACCAGGCCGGTCACCTCGTCGAGCAGGCCCTCGTCGACGCGGAGCTGCATGCCGCCCTCGCCGGCACGCTGGCCCGCGATGCGCGCGATATAGGCGCGCCGCTCGGCGGCATCGACCATGACGCAGGCGGCGTCGAGCTTGTCGGCGTAGTCGGAGAACGACGTGACGGCGAAGGGCGCAGGCGCCAGGAAGCGATGGCCGACCGTCTCGTCGGTGAAGGCGAGCTCGCCGCCGCCGAGGTCGATCCTGCCTTCGACCTTCTTGCCGTCGAAGATGCAGAGGATGGCGTGCAGCGGCCTGACCCAGCGCTGGGAGTATGTCGCCCAGTGCATCGATTTCGGCCATTCGAAGGCCTTGATCAACGCCGGCACGATCTCGGCGATGACCTCGGTCGTCGCGCGGCCGGGCTGGCGCTGGACGGCGAAGTAGAAGACGCCCTTGCCGCTGTCGCGCTGCTCGGCCTGATCGAGGCTGGAGAGACCCGCCGCCTTGAGGAAGCCGTCGATGGCACCCTGTGGCGATCCGACCTTCGGGCCTTTGCGCTCGACCGTGCGGTCGGGCTGGGCCACCGGAAGGTCGGTCACCACCGCCGTCAGCCGGCGCGGGCCGGCATATGTCGCGACCGCATCCTTCGCCGGCGTGAAGCCGGCCTCGGACAGCATCGCCGTGAGCCGCTCCTTCAATTGCTCGGCGGCGCGGCGCTGCATCCGGGCCGGGATCTCCTCCGATCGAATCTCGAGAAGGAGCTCGGGCATCAGCCGACCCAGGTTTCGCAGCAGGATTTCGCCAGCGTGCGCACGCGGCCGATATAGGCTTGGCGTTCGGTCACGCTGATCACGCCGCGGGCATCCAGCAGGTTGAATAGATGGCTTGCCTTCAGCACCTGATCATAGGCCGGCAGCGCCAGCCTGGCCTCGATCAAGCGGGCGCATTCGCGCTCGGCATCCTCGAAATGGACGAACAGGCGATCGACGTCGGCGTGCTCGAAGTTGTAGGCGGAGAACTCGCGCTCGGCCCGGTGATAGATGTCGCGGTAGGTCTTGCCGCCCCGGTTCTTCGGCACGCCGTCGAAATCCAGGTCGAAGATGCTGTCGACACCCTGGATGTACATGGCGAGTCGCTCGAGCCCGTAGGTCAGCTCGGCCGGCACCGGGTTGCACTCGATGCCGCCGACCTGCTGAAAATAGGTGAACTGGCTGACCTCCATGCCGTCGAGCCAGACCTCCCAGCCGAGGCCCCAGGCGCCCAGGGTCGGGCTCTCCCAGTCGTCCTCGACGAAGCGTATGTCATGCGCCAGGGGATCGACGCCGAGCCGCCGGAGGCTGCCGAGGTAGCGCTCCTGGATGTCGGCCGGGGACGGCTTCATCATCACCTGGAACTGGTAATAATGCTGGAGGCGGTTGGGGTTCTCGCCATAGCGCCCATCGGTCGGCCGCCGGGAAGGCTGGACGTAGGCGCAGTTCCAGGTGTGATCCGGGCCCAGCGCCCGGAGCGTGGTCGCCGGATGGAAGGTGCCCGCCCCCATCTCCATGTCGTAGGGCTGCAGGATGACGCAACCCTGCTCGGCCCAATAGGCCTGGAGCGTCAGGATCAGGGATTGGAAGCTGGTCGGGCGAGAGATCGCCATCGGCCGATCCGGGGGTTTTTTGCGGTGCAGCGACATACCCCGCGCGCCCGGCTGGGGTCAAGGCGACAGACGGTGATTGGCGGTTGCCCAGGGAGAAGCCGGCCCTCTACCCTGCGATGGGACCTATCCCCCTGAACCCTTTCGGGAATCACCCATGTCCGAACTAGAGAAATTCCGCCAGAAGTTCCTCATTCCGGCCTATACGATCCGGGAGTTCCGGCATTGGACGTGGTCGCTTCGCCCGCTGCACGCGACGCTTGGGGCCGGGGTCATCTCCGCCAACCGCTACGAGCCGCATTTTTCCGGCATGACCGCCAATGAATGCGCCGAGCTCGCGACCGTGGTGATGGAGGTCGAGACGAGGCTCATGGCCGCCTTCGCCTACGACAAGATCAACTACCTGATGCTGATGATGGTCGACCCGCATGTGCACATGCACGTCATCCCCCGCTATGCCGCGGCCCGCGACTTCGGCGGCACGACCTGGACCGACGAGTCGTGGCCGAGGCCGCCCAATGCCACGATTGGCCCGACGCTCGGCGACGATCAGGCGAAGGCGATGATTGCGCGGATTCTCGGGCGCTAGGGACGGCATCCCAGATCGCATTCCTTCGCGCGGCCGTTGGTCCTGTCCTTCGCCCTGCCGCGGCGGCCCCGAAACCGACATCCCGCGACTCGGCCTTTTCGCCCAAGGATTGGATGTTTACACCCGATGGACCCATGACTATGACAATGTTCCGTCCCAGCGGGCATCAGCCTGGGCCGGGTCGCTGGTGTGGAGGTTTGGCTCATGACGATCGCGCGGAAATGGGACTACGCCAAGATCCTCGGCGCACGACTCCTGAGCGAGGCGAACGACCTCAAGCGCACGCCCGAGATCATGGCGGCCGAGCTTCGCCTCAGCGTCGACTTCATCCGCTCCGCTCTTGCCGGCGCGACCGGCGCCGCCGAGGTCCAGGCACTCGCACGCCGGATGGCGGAGGTCTATCCGATCTCCCTGGCCTCGATCTGGCTGGAACCCGACGACACGGTCGACGGCATCAAGCACATGTCGGCCGCCGATGCGCGCGCGACCGCGCGCGTGATCCCCCGCAGTCTCCCCGATGGCCGCACGGTCCCCTATTTCGAATACTGGGATACGGCCATGAGCCGCACCGCTCCCTTCAAGCCGGAGGTCGTCCGCCAGCTTCACGTCGTCGACGACAGCGATGCCGACAACCCCGCCGTCGCCTTCAACAAGGGCCACCTGATGCACCAGCTCACTTTCTATGTGGGCGAGGTGAATTTCTATTGGAAGGTCAACGGCGTGCCGCGTTGCGCAGAGATGAACACCGGAGACTCCTCCTACGTCGTGCCGTTCGTGCCGCACAGCTTCACCAGCCGCAACCCGGACAAGCCCGGCTACATCATCGCCGTGACCTACGCCGGCCCCGTCCGTTTCGCCCTCGATGACTTTTGCCGTGTCGGCCCGGAGGCGGCCGACGCCTTGGCAGGATCGAACGTCGATCGCAACGCCGCGTTCCTCGATTTGCTTGACCGGCATCTCGCTGCCGAGTCGCTGAGCCGCGAGGAACTGGCGGAACGTTTGACCGACCGAGGCCTCGATCGAGGACGTGCCGAAGCGCTGACCTCGGGGCGGCAGGCGGCTACCGAGTCCGAGATCGTGGCGATGGCGACCTGTCTCTGTATTCGTCCAAAGGATTTGATGGCGAGCGCCGGAAACGACGAGGGTGGTGTCGTCGTCACCCGGGCGGCAGACCGCGTCGTCCGCGGTTACCCGAGCGGCAACCGGCCGGCCTATCGTCTGGCCGAGCTCGCGCGGACACCCTATCAGCCGCAGCTCAAGGCCTTCGAACTCACCGTGCTCGCAGACGATGCGACGCATTCGGCGGACATGCGCCACGGCCTACACGAGTACATCTTCAACTACGGCGAGGCCGAGACGACCCTCCACCACGAGAACGGACGCAAGTTCGCGCTCGGGGCCGGGGACTCGGCCTATGTCCGACCGATGGTCGGGCGCCGGTTCACGCGCCGGTCGGCGACGGAAGAGCCGAGCCTTCTGATTGTCCGCGTCCCAGGCGCCATGACCGAGGCGGCTATCGAGGAGTTCGGTGGATTCGACCGGTCCGGCCGCCACCGGGTGACCGGTGAAAGCACCCGCTGGTACTGACCAGGACATGCAATTCCAGTCCCCCGTCAAGATCCGGATCGGCGAACCCTATCTGGACGCACTTGCCGACGAAGTCGGCGACCGATCCTGGCTCCTGATCACGAGCCGCGGATGGACCACCCGTCACCTGGTCGACGAGATGATCGGCCGGCTCGGCCGACCGGTCATGGTCATCGACCACGTCGAGCCCAATCCGCGCCTCTCCTCGGTTCTCGCCATGGGCCGCGAGGCCTCGCGCGCCGAAGCGATTGTCGCCGTGGGCGGCGGCAGTGTGCTCGACGCGGCCAAGGGGATCGCGGCCGTCCACGCCCTCGGCCCGGAAGCGCCGGACCAGATTGCTCGCCACCTGAAGGGCGAAGCGCTTCTGCCGCGTGGTTTCGCACCGCCGCCGATCATCGCCGTACCGACGACCTCCGGCACCGGGTCGGAGGTGACGCGCTGGGCCACCATCTGGGGCGATGATCGGCGGAAGTACTCGATCGAGGATCCCGCTCTTTATCCTACGGCCGCCATCCTCGACCCCGGCCTCACCATGACGATGCCGCCGGAGGTCACCCTTGCCTCAGGCCTCGATGCCCTTTCCCACGCCTTCGAGGCGGTGTGGAACCGCTCGCATACGGTCCTGACCGATCTGATGGCCTCCGCCGCGATCGACCTCATCGTGCGCAACCTGAGGGAGGCTGTGCTCCAGCCGCAGAGCCGTCGCCGTCGTGAAGCCATGCAGACCGCCTCCCTGATGGCGGGCATGGCGATGGCGAACACGCGGACGGCCCTCGCCCATTCAATGTCCTATCCCTTTACCGCCGAGCTCGGTCTGCCGCACGGTCTCGCCTGCAGCTTCACCCTCGCCGAGGTCGCGCGCTTCAATTTCGAGACCCACGAGACCAGGCTCCAGCCGATCGCCAAGGGCTTCGGCTGTGATCTCGCCGAAGTGCCCGAGCGCATCGAGGCCCTGCTCAAGGGTCTCGGCGTCGGCGAGGCTCTAATCCGCTATCTTCCGGCCGATCCGCTCGCGGCCATCAAGGGCGACCTGATCACTCCGTCGCGGGCGGGAAACAACATCCGGCCGCCGGATGCGAAATCCGCGCGCGCGCTCGCCGACCGCGCCTATTCGACACTGGCGGGCGACCGGCCGCGCCCGATCTTCGAAGCCGCGGAGAAGACTCGATGAAGGTCATCTCGCTGGTGGCCGGAGTCAGCAGCAGGCTCATGCCGCTGACCGCCGACCGGCACAAGTCGCAGCTCGAGGTGGACGGTCGTCCGCTGATCCACTGGCAGCTCGACGCGTTCGCCGAGGCCGGCGTCCGGGAGATCGTGTTCATCACCGGCCATCATGGCGAGCAGATCCGGGCGCTGGGGTCGTCATATCGCGATATCGCGCTCCGCTACATCGACAATCCCCGCTACGGCAGCCGCAACATCAACTATTCGCTCTACCTGGCGCGCGAGGAAGCGGAAGGGCAACCCTTCATCTGCTTCGAGGGCGACCTCCTCCTGCATCCAGAAATACTGAAGTCGCTCATCACCGCTCCTCACGAGAACTGCATTCTCGTCGATCCCGAACCGAAGAGCAGCATGGTCGACACGCTGGTGGTCGGCCGCGGCGGCCGGGTTGAACGGCTGTGGTTCGCCGATCATCAGGATCTTCGCTCGGCTCTCTCGCAATCGGGCGTGAACGCGCTCGGCGAGCTAGTCTGCGCCTTCCGCTTCGGCGCGTCAGCATCGCGCTTCCTATTCGAGAGCCTGGCCCGGTCCAGCTTCGAGGGCAGGACGACCCTCTACGATCTCATCAGCCAGTCGTTCAAGGTCTGCGAGACAGGCTACGTGTCCGTCGGCACGAGGCCCTGGGTCGAGATCGATACGGTCCAGGATCTGGAGCGCGCCCGATCGCTTGCCGCTCGGATGAAGTAGCTTTCGTCACCCAGAGGGATCCAAAGATGTCCGAGCTCGCCAAGTTCCAGGAAAAATTCCGAATCCCCGCACTCAACATCAAGACCTACAGGCACTGGATCTGGTCGCTGAGGCCGACACAGTCGACGCTGGGCGCCTGCGTCATCTCGGCTCGGCGCGAGACGCCGCACTTCTCGGGAATGACCACGGAGGAATGTGCCGAGCTGGCGACCATCGTGAAGGACGTGGAAAACGGGATCAAGGCGGCCTTCACCTACGACAAGATCAACTATCTCATGCTCATGATGGTCGACCCCCATGTGCACTTCCACGTCCTCCCGCGCTACGCCACCGCGCGCGAGTTCGCCGGTACGACCTGGCATGACAAGAACTGGCCGAAGCCACCCGACATCCTCGGGCCCGATCTGACGGCCGACCAGGCAGCGGCGATGCTGAAGGAGTTGGGCGCTGGCTAAGATTCCGGATGTCAGGCCGAGGATTTCTGAAGCACATAGAGATCGTCGACGATGTGGCGCTTGCCCTCGTCGAAGATCTTAAGGTCCCGGCCGACCGCGACCAGCGAAAAATCGGCTGAAGTCGATGCCCTTTCTACATAGATCTCGGAGTGCTTGAAGATCCCAAAGACTTCACTTTGGAGATCGCGTTCGGGCTCAGGAAGGGCCGAACGGAAGGTCGTAAAGGCCAGCAAGCCTCCGTTGGTCAGGACCTTTCTAGAGAGATTCAGAAGTTCAGAGAGATCGCCGAAGTAGCAGAACGAGCCGGCGGCAGTTACCAGCTCATAGTTTTCCGACGGTTCAGCGCGCAGAAAGTCCAAGATGTCGACTCTCACCAGCCTCCGGTACCGACCTTTCGAGGCGGCGATTTGGAGCGAGCGCTCCGACATATCGCAACCCGTCAGATCGGTGCATAGAGTGTGGAACTCGTCTCCAATAGGACCTGTGCCACAGCCGATGTCGAGGAGCCGTCGCGCAGCGGCGCGCCCGATCTCCGGCAGCAGGGGCTCGACCCAGGCCCGAAGCCTCTTGGCATAGGGGTTCGGCTTCAGGCGCGGTCCCATATCGTCGTAGGTGCGCCCGAGATACACCGGATCTGCCCGGCCCTGTGATCTTGCGTAGAGGATCGAACGAATCCCCTCCATTACCTTTCTCAGTTCAATCTGGCCCGGATCGAGCGCAAGGGCGCGGCGCCCCATGCGGTGGGCAAGTTCATAGTCTCGACGCCCGACCAAGGCCTTGGCGACACCGACGGCGAAATCGGCGCGCGTCGGGTCGGCGGCGTGCGCACGGGCCATGAGCGACGCCGGGTCCCGTTGTGAACTATGGAGAGCGACACCGCACAAATAGAGCGCATCGCCAAGCGCCGGCTCGACCGCAAGCGCCTGGCGATAGCCGACCAGGGCTCGTTCGATCTTGCCTGCCTGGTGCTCCGCGAAGCTTTGGCGGAGCAAATCGGGGCCGGTCACGATACCCGCCGCCCGCTCATCTCCAGCAGGGATTGCCATCGTTCGACGGGGGTCCCATCAGCGAATATGGGATCCGGATAACCGCCATTGTTCATGAACCACGCCTTCTGCGCTTCCCACCCATCCATGACTTCGAAATCTCGCGTGAGTTCTCGCATGGTCGGCGATTTCCGCCCGATGAGCGCCCTCGTTCGCAGGAGGTAAGGGATGGGTCCAAATCGCTCCAACAACTGCTGCTCCGCCGTCGACGCGATATGGACGCCGCTATCGGTCATCGCGACGTAACCATCGGCCACCGTCATGCCCCAAAGATCGACCTCCGATCTCGGTCCATGCGCGGAGATATCGAGAGCATCCTCGTGGATGACGTGCGGATGGCCATCGCGATCGAAGAGATCGATACCGTCAACTGGCGTGACCGGGAGCCCGGCTGAGCCGAGCAGGGTGGGAAAGACGTCCATGATCGAACGAAGCTTGTCGTCGAAGACAGCTCCGCGCGAGCCCTTGTTTCGCCACGCCAAAGCAATTCCGGTCTTGGCTCTGGCCAGGCGCTCCTGCCATGGGCAATCCTGCCACCGACCTTCCTGGAAACCGTGGTCGGAAAACACGGTCATGACGTCGAACTCGTCGAAAGGATGGACGCGGGACGCCTTCTCAAGAGCCCGCACCGGAATCGCTTGGGACGCCTGAAAGTTCTCCTGGGTGTAGCCATGGTCCGTCATGAACCAATGCACGTCGATCAGCGACACGAACACGAGTTGCTTGTCCCGCTTGGGAACTGAAAGAAGAAATGTCTCGAGATCGTAGCTATCGTTGAGATGAATGCGGCGTTGCCAATCCGAAGGCAGAAGCCCGTAAACCTTTTCGTTTCTATTAAGAAAGCCATGGATCGAGTAGCCAGCCTCATCGAAGGTTGAGAATAGGTTCGGCAAGTCCGACGCCATGAAATCTCTCGGCCAACGCTTTGAGCGCGTGCAACCGGTCGCCGCCGGATAGAGGCCGCTCCAGAAACAGGCGAGTGACCTGCTGGTTATGGGCGCCGGTGTATAGGCCCGACGAAAGAACGTACCGCCCATTCGTTCGAAGAAATCGTCGATAGGACCTGCCTGAGACAGCGGCTCGAAAGTCCGGCAGAGGTCCGGCCGCAGCATGTCGATGAAAACGACGAGAAATCGCATGGTTTGAACCTACTTGATCGATCTCAGCCTGTCATCTCGGTCACGTGAATCAGCTCCCCCGGCCACACCGGCGTCGCCTCGCCAAGCTAGGATACGGGCACCTGTCGAGACCGCAGGCCCGGGCGCCCGGGGTGAGAGGTAGGTCTCGCAGGTGGGGCACTTGACCATGTCCTCGCCCGTCGGCGTCTTGGCGCGCTGGCGGGAGAGGGCGGTCGCCTCGTCGTGCATGACCTTCTGCACCCGCTGCCACCAGCGATATCCGAACCAGACCGCGGCGATGACGGCGGCGAGCAGCACAATCTTGCCGAAGCTGAGCGCGAACATGACTTGGGTCAGTCCGCCGCTTCGGCGCGCCTGAGGACCAGCCGGGTCGACTCTTGGCGCCTGCGTGATCTCGGCACGCCGCGAGGAGCCGTATTTCTCGGGCATGACCGCCGCGGAATGCGCCGAGCCGGCCCTGGTCGTGAAGGTCGTCGAGATCGGGCTCAAGGCGGCCTTCAGCTACGACAAGATCAATTACCTAATGCTGATGATGGTCGATCCGCACGTGCACTTCCATGTCATCCCCCGATACGCCGCCACGCGCGAGTTCGCAGGCGCGACCTGGCAGGACAAGAACTGGCCGAAGCCGCCGGACACCCTGGGGGCCGAGATGACAACGGACCAAGCCGCCGCGATGCTGAAGATCCTGGGCGCGACCTGAGATCGCGAGACTCAGGTGGAGGACTGCTTTCGCAGCACATAGAGATCATCGACGATGTCACGCTTGCCCTCATCGAAGATCTTGAGATCCTTGGCGGCGACGACTAGGTCGAATCCAGACTCCTTGGCCACTCGACGGATATAGGCGTCCGAGTGCTTGAAGACACCGAAGACCTCGTTGCCGAGGTCTCGTTCAGGCATAGCCTGCTCGGAACGGAAAGTAGTAAATGCCAAGTAGCCGGGAAGGCGCAACAATCGCCGGCATTGGCCCATCAGATCATGCAGTTCGCCGAAGTAGCAGATAGATCCAGCCGCAATGACGGCGTCATAGGACTCATCCGCTTCTCCTCCAAGAAACATCAGTATGTCCGCGCGAACGAGGCGCTCGTAGCCGCCATGCCTTGCGGCGATGCGGAGAGATTTTTCAGACATGTCGCAACCAACTATGTGACGCGACAGGTCACGAAACTGCCTGCCGACCGGCCCCGTGCCGCATCCGATGTCGAGCAGACGAAGGTTCTGCCCCGCAGGAAACACCGAGAGCAGAGGCCCGAAGTGCTCTCGTAGTCTCTCCGCATACGGATTGGGCTTGAGCCTGGGTCCGAGCTCATCATAGGTGTCCCCGAGATACCCGGGATCCGCTCGCCCGTGGCCGCGGGCGTAGAGTATGGATTGCACACCGGCAAGACTGGCCCTCAGTTCCACCTGCTCTGGCGCCAGCGCCAGGGATCGGCGCAGCGAACGTCTTGCCACCGGCAACGCCTTGGTTTCCAGGAGCACCTTGGCCAAGCCCGCTTGGAAGGCCGCATGGTCGCGCGACAAGGTTGTCGCCCGGGAGAACCGCGGAGCCGCTGAAGCGGCACCAGCTGTGCCGTAAACGAGAATTCCCAGAAGGTAGTGCGCGTCTGCATTTGCAGGATCCGAGATGATCGACTGGCGGTATGCCGTCATCGCTTCCGGCACGCGGCCCTGCTGATGGACGGCGAGGCCCTTCGCCGCAAGATCGGAAGACGAAGAGTTCGGGCGGGCCCATGTCTCGAGAATGGATCTCCATCGGTCGACCGGTGTCCCGTCGGCGAAAATCGGATCGGGGTACCCACCGTCGATCCTGAACTGCTCGATCAGATCCGACCGCCGCTTTTCGGCGAGATAGTCGCTGCGCAGGGCCGCCATCGACGGTGAGCTCGGGGCCATCCTGTCCATCAAACTTGCGATATAGGGAGCAGTTCCCATCCGCTCCAGCGTCGCGCTTTCGTTCTCCGATGCCATGTGCAGGTCCGTCGACTTGACCGCGACATATCCGTCAGGAACCGTGATACCCCAAAGATCAACCTCGGATTCCGGCCCGACCGATCCCAGGTTCATGATGTCTTCATGGACGATGAAGTCATGGCCCCACGTGGCGAGCAATGATCGGCCATCGGTTGCGATCGGCTCGATACCGGCGACTTCGATCAGCGTAGGCATGGCGTCCTGGATCCCACGAAGGCGATCGTCGACGCGAACAATGCGATCTCCCTTTATTCTCCACGCCAAAGCAATTCCCGTCCGTCCGCGCGACAGCTTTTCCTGCCACGGACAGTCCTTCCACGAGCCTTCATAAAACCCATGGTCGGAGAAGATCATCGTCGCGTCGAATCCGTCGAAGGGATGGACCTCGTTGGCGCGCTCGAGCGCGCGCGCCGGAATCTGCTGGGAAGCCATGAAATTCTCGACCGTGTAGCCGTGATCGGTCATGAACCAGTGGACATCGATCAACGATACGAAAATCACCTGATTATCGTTCTGGGGTACGGTCTGCAGAAAGGCTTGCAGGTCGTAGGAGTCGTTCAGGTGCACGCGTTCCTGCCAATCGGCAGGCATCAGGCCGAAGGCCTTCTCATTCCGATTGAGAAAGCAGTGAAGCGAGTAGCCCGCCCTGTCGAAAACGGAGAACAAGTTCGGCAGATCGGCCGGCATGAAGTCCCTCGGCCAATGCTTGGCACGATGACAGCCCGTCTTGCCGGGATACAAGCCGGTCCAGAAGCTGGCGACTCCGCGCGTCGTCATCGGGGACGGAACGAAGGCCCGCCGAAAATAGGTTCCGCCGAGTCGCTGGAAGAACCCGTCCATCGGCCCCGAGGGCGCGGACGGCTCGAACGTTCGGCAGAGATCCGGACGCAGCATGTCGATAAACACGACGAGAAATCGCATGAGTTGACCCTATTTCATTCAGCGCGGCAGGTCATGCGGGCGGATACAGGAAGGGTTCGGTCAGCCCGGATACGGGCAGCCCTCGCGCCCGCAAGCCCGGGCGGCCCGGGGCGAGAGGTAGGTCTCGCAGGTCGGGCATTTGACCATGTCCTCGCCCGTCGGCGTCTTGGCGCGCTGGCGGGCGAGGATCGCCGCCTCGTCGCGCATGACCCGCTGGACCCGCTGCCACCAGCGGTATCCGAACCAGACCGCGCCGATGACCGCGGCCAGCAGCACGATCTTGCCGAAGCTGAAGGCGAACATGCCGGCCTCAGTCCGCCGCTTCGGCGCGGCGGAGGATCGGCCGGGTCGACTCGGCGATCCACCTGGCCGTCTCGGCATCGACCAGCGGCGTCAGCGTCTCTTTCACCCGCTGGTGATAGGCGTTGAGCCAGTCGATCTCGGTGGGGTTGAGCAGCGACGGCTCGACCAGGGCGAGATCGATCGGCGCGCAGGTCAGCGTCTCGAAGCCCAGCATCGGCCGCTCGGCCCCGGGCAGGTCGATCGCCACCACCGTCACCAGGTTCTCGACCCGGATGCCGTAGCCGTCGGTCTTGTAGTAGCCGGGCTCGTTGGAGACGATCATCCCCGGCCGGAGCGCCTGGGTGTTCGGCACCTTCGAGATCCGCTGCGGCCCCTCATGCACCGAGAGATAGCTGCCGACCCCATGGCCGGTGCCATGATCGTAGTCGAGCCCGGCCTGCCACAGCGGCATCCGCGCCAGCGCATCCAGCTGGCTGCCGGTCGTTCCCAGCGGGAAACGGGCCAGCGCCAGCGCGATATGCCCCTTGAGCACGCGGGTGAAGCGGTCGCGCTCCTCCGCCGTCGGCGTGCCGCCGATGGCGACTGTGCGGGTGATGTCGGTGGTGCCGTCCAGGTACTGGGCGCCGGAGTCGATCAGGTAGAGCTCGCCCGACCTGATCGGCCGGTCGGTATCGGGCGTCGCCGTGTAGTGGACGATGGCGCCGTTGGGGCCGGCGCCGGAGATCGAATCAAAGCTCAAGTCGCGATAGCGCTCATTGGCCTTGCGGAAGCCCTCGAGCCGGTCGGAGGCGGCGATCTCGGTCAACCCGCCCTTGGCCGCCGTCGCCGAGAGCCAGGCCAGGAACTTCGCCACCGCGGCGCCGTCGCGCACATGGGCGACCCTGGTGCCGGCGATCTCGACCGGGTTCTTGCAGGCCTTGGCGAGCTGGCACGGATCGGATCCCCGGATCACCTGGGCCTTCGCCGTCTCCAGGCGCTGGAGGACCCAGGCCGGGGCCGAGCGCGGGTCGGCGACCACGCGCCTTCCCGCCAGTTCGTCCAGCCCCGGGCCGAGCTCGGCAGGCGCGCGGACCCGCACATGGTTGCCGAGCTGCGTGCGTGCCGCCGGCGTGATCTTGCGGCGGTCCATATAGAGGTCGACCGCGCCGTCGCGCTTGAGGACGGCGAAGCCAAGCGGCAGCGGCGTCCTTGAGACGTCGCGGCCGCGGAGGTTGAGGAGCCAGGCCAGCGAATCCGGCTGGGTGATGACCACCGCGTCAGCACCGATCTCACCGACCGCCTCGCCCATGCGGCGGCGCTTCTCCTCCGCGCTCTCTCCGGCGAAGGCGAGGTCGTGGGGGATCACCGGCGCCAGCGGCGGCGGCGGCTGGTCGGCCCAGGCGGCATCGACCAGGTTGGTCTCAACCGGAACCAGCTTCGCGCCGGCCCGCTCGCAGGCGGCGGCGATCCGGGCCACCTCCTCGACCGTGTGCAGCCAGGGGTCGTAGGCCAGCTGCTCGCCCCGCTTGAGCGCCTCGACCAGCCAGGCATCCAGCGGCTGCTCGCTCGAGTGGCGGAATTCGAAGGTGCCGCCATCGACCTGCTGGCGGACCTGGAGGGTGTAGCGGCCGTCGACGAAGATGGCGGCCCGGTCGGCCAGCACGCAGGCGAGCCCGGCCGAGCCCGTGAACCCGGTCGCCCAGGCCAGCCGCATGGCCCTGGGCGGCACATACTCACCCTGATGCTCGTCCGCGCGCGGAATCAGAAACCCGACCAGCCGGCGCTTGGCGAGCTCGGCGCGAAGCGCGGCGATACGCGAGGTCCGGTCGGCCTTGGCGGCGGGGTCGGCTTCCGGCAGGGTCGCCCGGAGCGCCCGCAGCTGGGCCTCCAGCGCCGGGCTCGGGTCCGCCGCCACGAGCTTGGGCCAGTCGGCGTCGTCGTCCGGCACCGCCCCGGCGTTCACACCCGCAATCAGGGCCCGCACCTCGGCAATCCCAAGGGAGCTGCCGGATTTGCCCAAAAGTCGGGCAAGGGCCTCATCGCCCTGATAAGCGGCACGGCAGTCGGACATGGGGTACTCGCGCAAGGAGATCTCGCGACGGATATTAGCCGCCGGCCGGAACCAAGTCGCGTCATGTCTCAGACCCGTGCTGCAATTGCACCGGAATTGCCACAGCTTGGCCATAAATCGTGACACGGCATGCAGTTACCGCATTGCTGCGTTGCAATATGACCGTTCGTCCGCATGGCTCGCCGGACCTATTTTTTGAAGGCACGGGACAACCCGCGCATCGAGACATTCCCCAAGAAGAAAGGTACCGAACCATGGCCCTTGAAATGATCTACGAAACCGAGGTGCTTGGTCGGTCCGTCAGCGCTGCAAATCGCCGGACCGACCTTGCGCAGATGGTGCGCCAGGCGCGCCAGGATCAGGCGCAGGCGATCGGCACGTTCCTCGGCGACGCCATTGCCGACGGTCTGCTGCTGGCCGGTCGCGGCCTGAAGAAGGTCGCCTATGCCGTCGAAGGCTGGCGGCAGCGCCGGGCAACCTATGGCGAGCTGACCTCCCTCGACGACCGCCTGCTGTCGGATATCGGCATCCAGCGTGCCGACATCCCGGCGATCGCCGACGCAGCCGGTCACCGTCGCATCGTCGGCGGCCGAGTGACCCCGTCTGAGGGCTTCAGCCGCGCCGTCTGACGTCTTCGTCCCTCCCGTCGTGAGACTGGCGGCGGCAGG
>CAMBVS010000036.1 GCA_945871425.1 Rhizobium sp. Q54
GAGCTTCGCCTGATCGCCTGACGGGATAGAGCGATGCCTAGCCTCAAGGACCTCCGGCTCCGGATCACCAGCGTCAAGTCGACGCAGAAGATCACGGCTGCCATGAAGCTGGTCGCCGGCGCCAAGCTGCGCCGGGCCCAGGAAGCGGCCATGGCTGCCCGTCCCTATACCGAGCGCATGGACCGCATGGTGGCCGCGGTCGGCCGCGCGATTGCCGGCAGCCCGGGAGCGCCGAAGCTTCTGGCCGGAACCGGCTCGGACAAGGTGCATCTCCTGATCGTGGCGACCGCCGACCGCGGTCTCTGCGGTGGCTTCAACTCGACCATCGTACGCCAGGCGCGCCAGATCATCCGGAAGCTCGAATCCGAGGGCAAGACCGTCAAGGTCATGACGATCGGACGGAAGGGCCGCGACCAGCTCCGCCGCGACTACAGCCGCGTTCTCGGCATCGCCTTCGAGGATGTCGGCCGGCGCCGGCTCGCCTTCGGCGAGATCGACGCCATCGCCGTCAAGATCCTGGCGATGTTCGAGGCCGGCGAGTTCGACGTCGCCACCATCGTCTACAACCGCTTCAAGTCGGTGATCTCGCAGATCGTCACCACCCAGCAGCTGATCCCCGTCTCCCTGCCGGAGACCACGGACGCGCCGAAGGCCGGTCAGGCGATGTACGAGTACGAGCCCGACGAGGAAGAGATCCTGAAGGCGCTCCTGCCGCGCAACCTGTCGATCCAGCTGTTCCGGGCCTTGCTCGAGAACGCCGCGTCGGAGCAGGGCGCGCGCATGACCGCCATGGACAACGCGACACGCAATGCCGGTGAAATGATCGGCAAGCTGACCATCGTCTACAACCGTTCACGCCAGGCGACCATCACCAAGGAGCTGATCGAGATCATCTCCGGTGCCGAAGCCGTCTGAGCGCATCACAGATTTCGTCCGAGGAGCAGGTACCCCCATGGCGAGCAACACCATCGGCAGGATCAAGCAGATCATCGGCGCCGTCGTCGACGTGCAGTTCGACGGCGAGCTGCCGGCGATCCTGAACGCGCTCAAGGTCGACAATCAGGGCAAGATCCTGATCCTCGAGGTCGCCCAGCATCTCGGCGAGAACACCGTGCGCACCATCGCCATGGACTCGACCGACGGCCTTGTGCGCGGCCACGAGGCGATCGACACCGGCGCCCCGATCACCGTCCCGGTCGGCCCGGCGACGCTGGGCCGCATCATCAACGTCGTCGGCGAGCCGGTCGACGAGCGCGGCGCGGTCAGCTCCGAGAAGTCGCTGCCGATTCACCGCCTCGCTCCGGAATTCGTCGAGCAGTCGACCGAGACCGAAGTGCTGGTCACCGGCATCAAGGTCGTCGACCTGCTGGCGCCCTACGCCAAGGGCGGCAAGATCGGCCTGTTCGGTGGCGCCGGCGTCGGCAAGACCGTGACGATCATGGAGCTGATCAACAACGTCGCGAAGGCGCATGGCGGCGTGTCGGTATTCGCCGGCGTCGGCGAGCGCACCCGCGAGGGCAACGACCTCTATCACGAGATGATCGAGTCGGGCGTCATCAAGCTCGACGGCCCGGGCTCGAAGGTGGCGCTGGTGTACGGCCAGATGAACGAGCCGCCGGGTGCGCGCGCGCGCGTCGGCCTCACCGGCCTGACGCTGGCCGAATACTTCCGCGACGAGGAGGGCCAGGACGTGCTCCTCTTCATCGACAACATCTTCCGCTTCACCCAGGCGGGCTCCGAGGTGTCGGCGCTGCTCGGCCGCATCCCCTCGGCGGTCGGCTACCAGCCGACGCTGGCGACCGACATGGGCACGCTGCAGGAGCGCATCACCTCGACCAAGAAGGGCTCGATCACCTCGGTGCAGGCCATCTACGTGCCTGCCGACGACTTGACCGACCCGGCGCCTGCCACCTCGTTCGCGCACTTGGACGCGACCACCGTGCTGTCGCGCCAGATCGCCGAGCTCGGCATCTTCCCGGCGGTCGATCCGCTCGACTCGACCTCGCGCATTCTCGATCCGCGCGTCGTCGGCGACGAGCATTACAAGGTCGCCCGCGACGTGCAACGCGTGCTGCAGACCTACAAGTCGCTTCAGGACATCATCGCGATCCTTGGCATGGACGAGCTTTCCGAAGAGGACAAGCTCACCGTCGCCCGCGCCCGCAAGATCCAGCGCTTCCTCTCCCAGCCCTTCCATGTCGCCGAGGTCTTCACCGGCACGCCGGGCGTGCTGGTCAGCCTCGAAGACACGATCAAGGGCTTCAAGGGGATCGTCGCCGGCGACTATGACGACCTGCCCGAGGCCGCCTTCTACATGGTCGGCACCATCGAGGAAGCCGTCGCCAAGGCCAAGAAGATGGCGGCCGAGGTCGCCTGACCATGGCCGAGACCACCCAGTTCGAACTGGTCACGCCGGAGCGCCTGCTTCTTTCGGAGCCGGCCGAGATGGTGGTGGTGCCGGGAAGCGAAGGCCTGTTCGGCGTCCTTCCGCGACATGCCCCGTTCCTCTCGACGCTCAAGCCCGGCGTGCTCGAGGTCTATGAAGGCGGCAAGGTCAAGGAGCGGATCTTCGTCGCGGGCGGTTTCGCCGAGGTGACGCCCGAGCGCCTGACGGTGCTGGCCGAGCGGGCGGTGCTGGTCGCCGACATCGACCGCGCCGCCGTCGAGACCCGGGTCAAGGCCCTCAGGGACGATCTGGCCGCCGCCAAGTCGGATGCCGAGCGTGCCCAGGTCGAAGCGGCTCTCGAAGCCGCCGACGCCGAGCTGAAGGCCGCCGCATAAAGAAGCCCTTTCGTCCCCGCTTTCTTACCGGCGTCGCCTTGCTCCGCCCGGCAGGGCGCTTCATATTTCCATCATGTCACGCTGGACCCTCGACGACATTCCCTGGGAGCGTTTCGACGCTTCCAAGGTCGACGCCGACCTGCTCGCTGTGGCCAAGGCGGCGAGCCTGGTCGAGCGCAACGGCGGCGACTACGCCACGTATCTCTGCAACGTCTTCGCCGATGATCCGGAGATGCAGGCGGCCGCCCGCGCGTGGGGCCTTGAGGAGATTCAGCACGGCATGGCGCTCGGACGCTGGGCCAAGCGCGCCGACCCCGCCTACGACTTCGAAGGCGCCTTCGCCCGCTTCGCTGCGGTGATCAAGCTGCCGCTGGATGCTGTCGATTCCGTCCGCGGCAGCCGGGCCGGCGAGCTGGTCGCCCGCTGCATGGTCGAGGTCGGCACCAGCTCCTACTACACCGCCCTCGCCGACCAGGCGGAGGAGCCGGTGTTCAAGGCGATCTGCCGCAAGATCGCCGCCGACGAGCTCCGCCACTACAAGCTCTTCTATACGCATCTCGATCGCTACGTCGCTCGCGAGGGGCTGGGCTTCTGGGGGCGTCTCAAGGTCGCCGCCGGCCGCATCACCGAATCCGAAGACGACGAGCTCGCCTTCGCCTATCACGCCGCCAACGAGAACGGCGCTTACGACCACGCCCGTTCCAACCGCGCCTATGTGCGCCGGGCCTATTCGGTCTATCGCCGCCCGCATATCGAGCGCGGCCTCGCCATGGCGTTCAAGGCGATCGGCCTCGACCCCCGGGGCCGGCTCCACCGCGTCGCGACCTCGCTCGCCTGGACCTACATCCGCACCCGTAGCCGCCACCTCGCCCGCGCCGCCGCCTGACCCGAGGAGTCCCCAGATGAAGGTCACCGCGCTCGAGACGGTCCAGGTCCCGGACCGCCGCAACCTGCTATGGGTGCGCGTCCATACCGACGAGGGCCTGATCGGCCTCGGTGAGAGCTTCCGCGGCGCCGACACGGTCGCCGCTTACCTCCACGACCAGGTCGCTCCGTATCTCCTCGGCGCCGACCCGCTGGCGATCGAGCGGCACTCGCGCCACCTCCTGCAGAACTATTTGGGATATGGCAGCACTTCGGCCGAGGTGCGGGCGGCCTCGGCAATCGACATCGCGCTGTGGGATCTTTTCGGCAAGGTGACCGGCCAGCCGATCCACCAGCTTCTCGGAGGCTTAAGCCGCGAGAAGATCCGCGCCTACAACACCTGCGCCGGCTACAGCTACAACGCCAAGGGCGCGACGCGGACCGAATACGTGCCCTGGGAGCCGGCGCCGACGCCGAACGGCCCCTATGACGACCAGATGAACTTCGTCCATCGCCCCGAGGAGCTGGCCCAGAGCCTGATCGAGGAAGGCTTCCAGGCGATGAAGATCTGGCCGGTCGATCCCTTTGCCGCACGCACCGGCGGGATCGACATCGCCGCGGCCGACCTCAAGGTGGCGATGGAGCCCTTCGACCGCATCAGGAAGGCCGTCGGCGACAAGATCGAGGTCGCGGCCGAGCTGCATTCGATGTGGGGTCTTACCGCCGCCCTCAAGATCGCCCGCGCGCTCAAGCAATACGAGCCGCTGTGGTCGGAAGACCCGATCAAGATGGACGCGATCCCGGCGCTGGCCGAATACCGGAGGCTCTCCTGCCTCCCGGTCTGCGCCAGCGAGACCCTGGCGACGCGCACGCAGTTCCGCGACCTCCTGGTACAGGAAGCCGCCGACATCGTCATGCTCGACATCGGCTGGTGCGGCGGCATATCGGAAGCCCGCAAGATCGGCGCGATGGCGGAAGCCTTCTCGAAGCCGATCACGCCGCATGACTGCACCGGGCCGGTGGTGCTGACGGCGTCCGTGCACATCGCCATGCACCTGCCGAATGCGATCTTCCAGGAAGTCGTCCGCGCCTATCTCGCCACCTGGTACAAGGATCTGGTGACGGTCCTGCCGAAGCTGGAGAAAGGCTTCGTCTACCCGATGACCGGCCCCGGCCTCGGCACGGAGCTGCAGCCCGACCTGCTGAAGCGCAAGGATGTGATCATCCGGGTGACCAAGGTCTGAACGACCCCTCACCCCAGCCCCGGTGGGAGAGGGGCTTCAAAGACGAGCTCGTGAGCCCCTCTCCCACCGGGGCTGGGGTGAGGGGTCGTTACGACCGGTACTCTCGGGCGAGCAGCCCCATGATCACGTCGTCATAGCGCTCGCCGCCCACCAGCGCGGCCTCGCGTTCGCGTCCCTCGATGACGAAGCCGCATTTCGCGTAGCAGCGGATCGCGCGGGTGTTGAAGGCGAGGACGCGGATGCCGATCCGGTGCAGCCCGAGATCCTCGAAGGCGTACGCCAGAACCAGCCTCACCGTCTCGGTGCCGAGCCCCTTTCCGAGACGCGCCGGGTCATAGATGCCGACGGCGAGGGAGGCGCGCCGGTCGTGTGGGTCCAGCCGGTCGAGGCGGGCTTCGCCGATCAGGCGTCCCTTTTCCTCGATTACCCAGGCATGCGGATGGGCGGCGAGACGCGCGCACCAGGCGGCGGCGCCTTCGAGCGTGAACGGCTTCAGGTCCCGTGTATCACCGCCGAACATCCGCACGATCTCGGCGTACTGGCCGAGAGCGAGGCGGGCGGTCGCGTCTCCGCCAACAGCGGGTCGCAGCTCTACACGACCGCCGGCCAAGATCGGCGCTGCGCTCACACCCGCTCGATCGCCAGCGCGATGCCCTGGCCGACGCCGATGCACATGGTGCAGACCGCACGCTTGGCACCCAGCTTGATCAGCTCGTAGGTCGCGGTCGTCGCCAGGCGGGCGCCGCTGGCGCCGAGCGGATGGCCGAGCGCGATGGCGCCGCCGTTCGGGTTGACGTGGGCGGCGTCGTCGGCGAGGCCGAGCTGGCGGGTGACGGCGAGCGCCTGGGCGGCGAAGGCCTCGTTCAGCTCGATCACGTCGATCTCGCCGATCCTCAAGCCCAGCCGGGCCAGCAGCTTCTGGGTCGCCGGCGCCGGGCCCATGCCCATGATCCGGGGCTCGACCCCGGCGGTCGCCATGCCGAGCACGCGGGCGCGGGGCGTGAGCCCGTGGCGATTCGCCGCCGCCTCGGAGGCCATCAGCACGGCGCAGGCGCCGTCGTTGACGCCCGACGCGTTGCCGGCGGTCACGGTGCCGTCCTTCCGGAACGGGGCCGGCAGCTTCGCCAGCGCCTCGATCGAGGTGGCGCGCGGGTGCTCGTCGCGGGAGACGATGATCGGGTCGCCCTTGCGGGCCGGGATCGTCACCGCCACGATCTCCTCGGCGAGGCGGCCGGACTCGATGGCGGCCGAGGCGCGGGCCTGACTGCGAAGCGCGAAGGCGTCCTGGTCGGCGCGGCTCACCTGGAACTCGGAGGCGACGTTCTCCGCCGTCTCCGGCATGGAATCGACGCCGTATTTCTCCTTCATCAGCTTGTTGATGAAGCGCCAGCCGATGGTGGTGTCGTAGATCTCGGCATTGCGCGAGAAGGCCTCGGTCGCTTTCGGCATGACGAAGGGCGAGCGGCTCATGCTCTCGACGCCGCCGGCGATGGCGAGCTCGGCCTCGCCGACCTTGATGGCGCGGGCGGCCGAGCCGACGGCGTCCAGGCCCGAGCCGCAAAGCCGGTTGATGGTGGCGCCGGGCACGCTCGCCGGCAGGCCTGCGAGCAGGAGGACCATGCGGGCGACGTTGCGATTGTCTTCGCCGGCCTGGTTGACGCAGCCGTAGAGCACCTCATCCAGAGCCTGCCAGTCGACGCCCGGATTGCGCGTCATCAGGGCCTTCAAGGGGAGGGCGCCGAGGTCGTCGGTCCGGACCGAGGAGAGGGCGCCGCCGAAGCGGCCGATGGGCGTGCGGACAGCATCGCAGATGAAGGCGTCGGCCATGACGGTGGTCTCCGGGACTTGAAGGCAAGGGCGGGGAAGATAGCGCGAGATCGTCGGGCGGGGTGAAGGGGGATTCGCCGGATCGTCGCCCGTTCTCCAGGCGTTCCAGGCCGAAATCCTTCACTCTTCAGGGAGGGTTGACCCGAACACCTTGACCTGCCTGCCGTTTTGCGGATTCATCCCCAACCCGACGGGGGCGGAAAGCCCCGAGGACGAGGGGGACCCATGATCAACATCGCCCAATTCGGAGCCGGACGGATCGGCGCCATTCACGCCGACAACATGGCTCGGAGCGGAGAGGCGAAGCTCCTCCACATCGTCGACGTGAACGCCGCCGCGGCGAAGGCGATCGCCGACCGCACCGGCGCCCAGGTCTCGGATGCCAAGGCCGCGCTCGGCGATCCCCGCGTGCAGGCGGTGATCATCGCCTCGTCCACCGACACCCATGCCGATCTCGTCATCCGCGCTGCCAAGGCCGGCAAAGCGATCTTCTGCGAGAAGCCGATCGATCTCTCGCTCAAGCGCGTCGACCAGTGCCTGGCCGAGGTCGAGAAGGCGCGGGTGCCGATGTTCGTCGGCTTCAACCGCCGCTTCGACCCGTCCTTCCGCGCGCTGCACAACCGGCTCGCCGAGGGCGAGATCGGCCTGGTCGAGCAGGTGATCATCTCCAGCCGCGATCCCGGTCTGCCGCCGCTCTCCTATCTCAAGGTCTCGGGCGGCCAGTTCCGCGACATGACCATCCACGACTTCGACATGGCGCGCTGGCTGCTCGGCGAGGAGCCGGTCGAGGTCTTCGCCACCGGGAGCGCGCTGGTCGACCCGCAGGTCGGCAAGCTCGGCGACGTCGACTCGGCGATGGTGATCATGCGGACGGCCTCGGGCAAGCTCTGCCACATCAACAACAGCCGCCGCGCTACCTACGGCTACGACCAGCGCATCGAGGTGCACGGCTCCAAGGGCCGGCTGATGGCCAGCAACCACGTGCAGACCTCGGTCGAGCTCGCCAACGAGAAGTCGATCTCCACCGACAAGCCGCTCTACTTCTTCCTCGAGCGCTACGCCGAGGCCTACCGGGCCGAGCTCTCGGCGTTCCTTCTCGCGGTCAAAGGCAAGAAGCGGATGCCGGTCGGTGCCGAGGACGGCCGGCAGGCGCTGGTCCTGGCCGAAGCAGCGCTGGCCTCGTTCAAGAGCAAGGCGGCGGTGAAGGTCAAGGAGCTGGAGAAGAAGTTCAAGAAATGAAGCTGAGCCTCGCCGGAAAGGTCATCCTCGTCACCGGTGCCACCCAGGGCGTCGGCGAAAGCGTCGCGCGGGCCGCGGCCGAATCCGGCGCGGCGGGTCTGGTGCTCACCGGGCGAAGCCAGGCGCGCGGCGATGCCGTCGCCAAGGACATCTCGAAGACCTGTCCCGCGATCTTCGTCGCCGCAGATCTCGCCGATCCCGCCGCCACCCGCCGGGTCGTCAGCGAAGGTACGAAGAAATTTCCGACCATCCATGGTCTGGTCAATGCCGCCGGGCTGACTGACCGCGGCACCATCTTCGACACATCGGTCGAGCTGTGGGATCTGCTCTACGCGGTCAACGTCCGGGCACCCTTCATCCTGACCCAGGAGATCGCGATCCGGCTTCGCGACCAGAAGAAGCCCGGCAGCATCGTCAACGTCATCACCATGTCGAGCCATGGCGGGCAGCCGTTCCTCACGGCGTATTCCTCGTCCAAGGGCGCGCTCGCCACATTGACCAAGAACACCGCGAACGCGCTTCGCAGCCACCGCATCCGGGTCAACGGCCTCAACATCGGCTGGATGGACACGCCCGGCGAGCATGCGATCAAGATGCGCGAGGGCCAGCCCGACAACTGGCTGGAGATCGCCGAGAAGAGCCAGCCCTTCGGCCGCCTCCTGAAGCCGAAGGACGCAGCCGTGCTCGCAGTGTATCTTCTCTCCGACTCGGCCGAGCTGGTGACCGGTTCGGTGATCGACGTCGACCAGAACGTCATGGGCGCCTACGACTGAAAGTCGGCCTTCTCATCGGGTCTCTCGTGGTCATGCTGCTGCTGGCGCTCGTCGGCGCGGCGCGGCTTCTGGCCGACCTCGATGCGGTCTCTATCGGCATCCATGGCTGGATCGCGCTCACCCTCGGCGCGGTCTTCTCGCTTGCCGTCGGCGGCGGGCTGATGGCGCTGGTCTTCATCTCCAGTCGGCGCGGTCACGATGAAGTGGTGCACGATGTCCGGCCCGATGACAGGGCCTGAGGAGAAAGCATGACGCGCCCCTCGATCTCCCAGCAGGTGACCTGGGTCTACACCGATGATCTGCCGGGCACCGCGCGCTTTTACGGCGAGACGATCGGGCTCGAACAAGTGCTCGATCAAGGCAGTTGCCGCATATACAAGACTTCGGCGACCTCGTTCCTCGGCGTCTGCCAGGTCCGTCCGGGCCGCTTCGTCGAGCCCAAGGGCGTGGTGATCACGATGGTCACCCGGGACGTTGATGAGTGGTATGCGTTCCTGAAGGCGCGGGGCGTCACCATCCTCGAGCCGCCGGCCTATCATCCGAGCTTCGACGTCTATTGCCTCTTCGCCGCCGATCCCAACGGCTACAAGCTCGAGTTCCAGGCCTTCCGCGATCCCTCCTGGAAGATGCCGGACTAAGCCGCCCGCGCCCGCGATTGCCGTCAGAAGGCCGCACCGGCACTATTGTCCAGTCATGCCGCTCCCGCTCCTCGCGCCCGTGATCGCCGTCGCCGTGGCCGCGACGGCGAGCCTGATCGGCTATGTCTGGGGCCGGGACCTTTGGCGATGGATCACCGGCACGCCGCCGCCGAAGCTCGCCCGCGGCCGGGCGCGGGTGCTGGTCGCAGGCCCGACCGGGGTCGGCAAGACGACGCTGATCCGCCGGGTGATCGGCGCCGAGCTCGGCACCGTAGGCGAAGGCGCGCCCAAGACTCCCGGCATCGAGTGGCTCGGCAGCGCCGACTTTCCGGTCTGGTTTGCCGACAGCAAGGGCCTCGAAGTCGTGACGGCGGGCCTACAAGTCGCCGACCTCCGAGGCAAGGTCGCCGGCTGGCGGGACGAGGATCGCCCGCATCTGGTCTGGCTTTGCATCCAGGCCGACTCAGCCAGGGTCATGGGCGGGGCGGAAAGCGATGCGGAGACGACACGCGTGCTCGGCACCGAAGGCGAACTCGGCCGCCTTCTGAACGAACTGGGCATTCCGTCTTTGGTGGTGCTGACCCAGGCCGATCTCGGCGGGGAGGAGCTGGAGTCGATGCGGGCGCGCGCCCGCGAGGTGTTCCCCTTCGCCAAGGATGTGATCCAAGTCTGCGCCGAGCCGCGCACCCACGGCGGGCGGGTGCTGATCCCGCGCCACGGCCTGCGGTCGCTCCGAGCGGCGACGCTGGCCCTGTTGCCGGAGGAGCTTCGACGCGCGACGGCGAAAGGGTGGAAGGAGCCGGATGCCTGAGCCCTGCCCTCCACCCCAATCCTCCCCCACGCTCCGCGGGGGGAGGATGCAAGAGGTGTTCCGTCCCCCTCCCCCCCCGAAGCGTGGGGGAGGGTTGGGGTGGGGGGCGGGACTCGGTCTACGCTCCCTTCAGCACCGTCCTGAACTCTGTCCCGAGGATCGCATCGCAGATCGCGGCGAAGGGGTAGAGGAGCGCGTCGAGTACGCCGAGATGGGCGGCGCGGTCCAGCATCAATCCATAGGTCACCGACATTCGGAACACCGCGATCACCAGCAGCAGCGGCGCCAGGACGAGGGCGATGACCCGGAGCGCGTCGCGCCAGAGCAGTGGCGCCGTCGCCTCGGCGATGCGCCAGGCGACCATGTCTGGCGACTTCGCTTTCAAGCGCATGGCGATCTCCGTGCCGCCACGGACATACCAGGCGGCGCCCGTCAGCTCGTCGGCGATGATCCGCTCGGCGCGACGCATGCCGTAGAGCACCGCCCGGTGGAGGACGAGGAGACCGAGGCGACGCGGCGGCAGGCGCAGCCGCCAGGCGAGCCAGGCCAGCTGTGCCACCGCCGGCAGCTTCCGGAGGATGTGCGCGACATAGGCCAGCAGCACCAGCGAGGCCGCGATCACCGCCGGCTCGGGGTCGGCGAGGCCCTGGCCCAGCCAGCCGATCATCGCCAGGATCGCCGAGACGGCGACGACCACGATCGCCTCGGTGCCGGCCCAGGCCGCCGCCTCGCGGCTGAGCAGCGTCTCGCCGACGAAAGCCAAGGGCTCGGCGACGTTGCGCTCGCGCCCGCCGAGAAGGCCGGCGATCCAACCCGCCGCCATGGCGGCCTCCGTGTCTGCCGGCGTTCAGGCTAGAGCGAGAGAGGCCATGCCGCTAGCCCCCGACACCTTCTCCGTCGTAGCCGCGATCGCCGCCGCGGTCGAAGAGGATGGCCTGCTGTCGCTCTTCGCGCTGTGCCGGGATGCCGACCTCAGGCCGCTCGCCGACGTCGCCCGTCGTCACGTGCCGGAGGCCCTGGAGGGTCAGGACCGATTCATCCGGGCCAAGGACCGCCCCGGCGACTGGCCCGACCTTCTGGCGGAAGCCCTGGAGGCGGTGGCGACAAAGGCGACCGCCGGCCGGGTCTTCGCCGGTGGCGGCTGGCACGATGGTCTAGAGACGCTGGCGGCGCGCTGCGGTCTCGACCGGCCCGTGGCGGCCGGCGAAGCGGCCATGGCGGACGCAGTTGCTACCGCTTTGCTCGGGACGTCCGGCACGGTCGAGACGGCTCTTGCGGATGCGCGCATCCGTAGCCTCGAGCCGCTGGCCGAGGCGGTGCTGCACGTCGCCTTGCTGCGCCGGTCGTTGCGTAACCGCCTTGGACTTCCGGCGCCGGCGCTCGCTTCGGCTCCCGCGTCCGTGACGCCCCCGACACCTGGCGTCGCCAGGCGACTTCTGGAACGCCTGGCAGGTGGGGCCGATGTCTGGGATGACGTGATGGCTTCGGTGCCTGGCGCCGACTTCGCCCGCCTGCCGCCCTGCAACATCGCGGTCGCTGGCCGCAGCGGCGTCGGCAAGTCGACGCTGCTGAATGCGGTCTTCGGCCGCGACCTGGCGGCGACCGGCGTCGGCCGGCCGGTGACCAGGGATGCCACCTGGTACGAAGAGCCGGGTTTTTCGGTCCGCCTGCTCGATACCCGCGGCCTCGAACGCGGCGCCTTCGCCGAGAGCCTCGCCGCGCTCGAGGCGAAGCTGGCCGAGGCCCGCGCCGGGACGAAGGCGGACGAGCAGCTCCATCTGCTCTGGCTCTGCCTCGACGGATCCGGCAGCCGCATCGAGGAGGCCGACCGTCGCGTCGCCGAGATGGCGGGCCGCCTCGGCGTCCCCGTCGTCGTCGTGGTCACCAAGGCGTGGTTCGATAGCGAGTTGCCCGTGATCGCCCGGGCGGAGCTGCCTGACCCGCCGGTCCGCGCCGTCGTCCGTGTCATCGCGTCGAGCCGCAAGTTCGAGAGTGGCGAGAGAGTCGGTCCGGAAGGTCTGGAGACGCTGGTCGAGGAGAGCCTCCGACTGCTGCCGGAGGCGGAGCGGGCGGCGATGGCGGCGGTTCAGCGCATCCTGCTCGTGCCCAAGATCGAGTCGGCCCGGGACGCGATCCGCAAGGCCGGCAATGCCGCCTTCCTCGCCGCAAGCACGCCGATCCCCTTCGCCGATGCCGTGCTGCTGGCGCCGATCCAGATCGCCATGATCGTCGCCATCGCCCGCCGCATGGGCGTGGCACTGACCGAGGATGGCTGGAAGGCACTGGCCGCCGCCGTCGCCGGCCCGCTCATGGCGACCTTCGCCGGCCGCCTCGCCGCCGGCACGCTTGGCAACCTGTTGAAGACGATCCCCGGGATCGGGACCCTGGCCGGCGGTTCGCTGAACGCCGCCGTCGCCGTCGCTCTCACCCGCGTCCTCGGCGAGGGCTTCCTAGCTTGGCTCACCGGCCGGCTCGAGCGCGGCGCCGTCCCCTCGATCGACGAGATCAAGGACTATCTCGGCGGTGGCTGGCTGTCGAAACGCTGAGACGACGCTGGGAGCGTCAAAGGCAGTAGGCGAGAAAGGTGTCCCAGGCGATCGTGGCGCCGTAGCGGCCCCAGAGCCCGAGCGCCAGCACGAAGAGCAAGCCCAGCCCGCAGGCGAGCCCAAGCGCGATGATCCGGCTCACGCCGGCGCCGGCGCCCGCACCAAGGGCCGGTCCGCGATCGGCGCATGCAGGACCGCCGCGGCGATGCCGAGCGCGACCGAGGCCCACCAGATCGCATCGTAGGACCCGGTCGCGTCATAGACCCGGCCGCCGAGCCAGGCGCCGAGAAAGCTGCCGAGCTGGTGCGAGAGGAAGACGCCACCGTAGAGCATCGACATGTAGGCCGGCCCGAAGATCTGGGCGACGAGGCCCGAGGTCAGCGGGACGGTGCCGAGCCAGAGGAATCCGAGCGCCGCGCCGAAGACCAGCACGCTGGTCTCCGAGACCGGCGCCACCAGGAACAGCACGAAGGCCAGCGAGCGCAGGAGGTAGAGCAGCGAGAGCACGTACTTCTTCCGGTAGCGCCCGCCGAGCCACCCCGCGATCAGGGTCCCGGCGATGTTGAAGAGGCCGATCAGCGACAGCGAGGCCGCGCCGAGCCAGGCCGGCAGCCCCTTGTCGGCGATGAAGGCCGGCAGGTGAACGGCGACGAAGGTCACCTGGAAGCCGCAGACGAAGAATCCCGCGGTCAGGAACCAGAAGCCGCTGTGGCCCGAAGCCTCGCGCACCGCCTCGCCCAGGGTCTGGTTCATGCCGGGAACCATCTTCCGCTCGCCGAGGCCATAGGCGAGCGGCACGAGCATGAAGCTTATGACGGCCAGCAGCATGAGGGCCGTCGACCAGCCGTAGGAGGTCACGAAGGCCTGGCTCACCGGCACGATGGCGAACTGTCCGAAGGAGCCACCGGCGCTGGCAATGCCGAGCGCAAGGCTTCTATGCTCCGGTGGCGCCGCACGGCCGACCGCGCCCAGGACCACGGAGAATCCGGCGATGCCGAGCGCGATGCCGACGGCGGCGAGTCCGAGCTGGACGATGCCGACGCTTGCGCCGGAGGCGGCGAGCACCAGCCCCGCCGCATAGACGACACCGCCGACCATGCAGACGCGGATCGGGCCGTATTTGTCGGCGATGGCGCCGGCGAAGGGAGCGACGATGCCCCAGAGCAGGTTCTGGGCGGCCAGTGCGATGGCGAAGGCCTCGCGGCTCATGGCGAGGTCGACGCTCATCGGCCCGAGGAAGAGCCCGAAGGAGGCGCGGATGCCGAGCGACAGTGTCATCGCCGTGGCGCCGCACAGGATAATGACCCAGAGCTGCGGCGACATGGCGACTCCTAGAGGAGCAAGACCTCGGCGGTGCCGAGGCCGTCGATGGAGGTCTGCAGGCGCTCTCCGCCCTTGGCCCAATAGGGCAGCGGCAGGCTGCCGGTCATCACGATCTGCCCGGCCTCTAGGCGCTCGCCCTGCGCCGCCAGATGATTGGCGAGCCAGATGAGGGACTCGAAGGGGTGGCCGAGGACGTCGCTGCCCTTGCCGCGCTGGACCTCGACGCCGTCGGCACGCGTGATGCCCACCGCCGAAGCGAGATCGAGACGGCTCCAGTCCCTGACCTCCGGTCCCAGTACGAAGCCAGCATGGAAGAAGTCGTCGGCGATCAGGGTCGCCGGACCCATGGAGACGAAGTCGCCGTAGCGGTTGTCGACGATCTCGATCGCCGGATGCAGGGCGACGACGGCGGCCTCCGCCTCCTTCCGGGTGGCGTTGGCCCCGATCCGGCGGCCGAGCCTGACCGCGACCTCGCACTCGATGCCGATCTTGATGTAGTGCTGCGCCTTGACGCGTGCCGGCGAGGCGAATCGCCCTGATGCCAGCATGGCGCCGGCGCAGGGGCCGGGAACGTTCAGCAGCTTCTGCATCGCCGGCGTGGTGGCGCCGACCTTCCAGCCGACGAGCTCGCCGCGGCCGGCCTGGGTCAGCCGCTCGCGCACCAGGCGGGCCACGGCGTAGCCTTCCTCCGCGTCGGAGGGGCGAAGCGATGAAGGGATATCCGCGAGGGAGCTGCCGGCGATCCGCCGGGAGGAGATCCAGCGGGCAGCTTCCGCGCGTTCGGCGGGAGTCATGCCGACATGGTCGGCCCGCGGCGGGCGGTGTGTCAACCCGAGGCATGTGCTAGGGACGCGTCCGGAGGTTCCCATGTCCGACACCGACATCCTGGATGCCGTCGACCGCTTCCTCGACCGCGAGGTGCGCCCGCAGGTGGCGCGGCTGGAGCACGACGACATCTGGCCGGAGACGATCGTCGCCGGCATGGCCGAGCTCGGCCTCTTCGGCGCCACCATCTCGCCCGACCATGGCGGGCTCGGGCTCTCGGCCGCCACGTATGCGCGGATCGTCGAGCGGGTGGCGCGGGTGTGGATGTCGCTCGCCGGCATCTTCAACTCGCACCTGATCGCGGCCGCGATGGTCGAGCGCTTCGGCACCGAGGCGCAGAAGCGGGCCTTCCTGCCGGAGATGGCGGCGGGCGCCAAGCGCGGCGGGCTCGCGCTCACCGAGCCCGACTGCGGCACCGACCTGCAGGCGATCCGCATGCGTGCCGTTCGCGACGGCGGCGGCTATGTGCTCAACGGCACCAAGACCTGGATCTCGAACGGGCTCCACGGCCAGGTCTTCGCCGTGCTGGTGAAGACCGACCCCGACGCCGACCCGGTCCATCGCGGCATGAGCGCCTTTCTTCTCGAGAAGGGGCCGGGCTTCGCTGCCGGGCGGAAGTTCGAGAAGCTGGGATACAAGGGGATCGATTCGGCCGAACTGATCTTCGAGGATCACCGTGTCGGCCCGGAGCGGCTGATCGGCGGGGTCGAGGGCAAGGGCCTCTCGCATACGCTGGCGGCTTTGGAGCTCGGCCGCATCAACGTCGCCGCCCGTGGCGTCGGCGTCGCCCAGGCGGCGCTGGACGAGGCGCTGCGCTACTCCCAGATCCGCAAGACCTTCGGCAAGCCGATCTGCGAGCACCAGGCGATCCAGATCAAGCTCGCCGACATGGCGACCCGCACGCAGGCGGCGCGGCTGCTGACCGATGCCGCCGCGCAAGCCTACGACCGCGGCGGCCGCACCTCGCTCGAGACCAGCATGGCCAAGCTCTTCGCCTCCGAGGCCGCGGTCGAGAACAGCCTGGAGGCGATGCGGGTCCATGGCGGCTACGGCTATTCGAAGGAGTTCCCGGTCGAGCGCCTCTACCGCGACGCCCCGCTGCTGGTGATCGGCGAGGGTACCAGCGAGGTCCAGCGTCTGGTGATCGCGAGGCAGCTGATCGAGCGCAATCCGATCTAAGAAATGGTGGAGAGATCGCTCCTCCCATCCTAACCCTCCCCCACTGAGGGGGGAGGGGACACGACTGCGCTCCGAACCCCCACCGCTCGCGGAGCGTGGGGGAGGGTTGGGTGGGGGCGAGACTCGGTCTATCGCCCCGCCAGCATCCTCTTCGCCCGCGTCACCACAGGCGCGTCGATCATGCGCCCGTCGAGCTGGACCGCTCCCTGGCCCTGGCGCTCGGCAGCCTCGGCCGCGGCGACGATGCGTGTTGCTTCGGCAACCTCCTCTTCGGTCGGCGAGAAGGCATCCTGGACCACGGCGATCTGGTCCGGATGGATGCAGAGCTTGCCCTGGAATCCCATCCGACGGACCCGGAGGCATGCGAGCTTGAGGGTATCCAGGTCGCGGAAATCCGGCGACGGCGAGTCGATCGGCGGCTCGCGGTCGGCGAGCCGGGAGGCGAGCACGAGCTGCGCGCGGTAGGGCGTGAGCTCGGCCTCGTCGCGGCCGGGCGAGAGGCCGAGGTCGAGGGCGAAGTCGAGGGCGCCGAAGGCGAGCCGGCGGATCTGCGGGCTGGCGCGCGCAATCTCCACGGCAGCGGCGAGCCCGCGTGCGGTTTCGATGATCGGCAGCAGGTCCGTCTTCGGGGCATAGGCCGCGACCTGGCCGATCTCGGCTGCGCTCTCGCATTTTGGGATGACGATGCCGTCCAGGTTCACCGGCAGCGCCGGCAGGTCGGCGATGCCGTGATAGCTGGAGAGCGCGTTGATGCGCACATAGAAGCGAGCGCGTCGGGGCAGCGCGGCCGCCGCCGCGAGCGCCCCCCGCGCCGCGAGCTTCTCGGCCTCGGGTACCGCATCCTCGAGGTCGAGGATGGCGGCATCGGCGGCGGAGGCCAGCGCCTTCTCGACCCGGCGCGGATGGTTGGCCGGAGCGAAGAGGAGGCTACGCACGCGCGGTCTCGGCCGCATCGGCGGGCGGGGAGAAGCGCCGGCTGAGCCAGACCAGCAGCAGCAGGCCCGGCACGGCGGCCAGCACCGTCAGCAGGAAGAACGGGACCCATCCGAGCGACTCGGCGAGCCAGCCGCCGGAGGAGGAGAGCATGGTCCGGGCGGTGGCCGCGAGCGAGGAGAGCAGCGCGTACTGGGTCGCGGTGTAGGAGACGTTGCAGAGGCTGGAGAGGTAGGCGACGAACGCGGCCGAGCCCATGCCGCCGGTGACGTTCTCGATGGCGATGGTCGCCATCAGCATGGCGATGTCGTAGCCGACCATCGCCTGGATCGCGAACATCAGGTTCGAGAGCATCTGCAGGACGCCACAGACAATCAGGCCGCGCATCAGGCCGAGGCGATAGGTGACGATGCCGCCGAGAGCCACGCCGACCAATGTGGAGACGACGCCGAAGATCTTCGAGACGTTGGCGATCTCGATCTTGCTGAAGCCCATGGCGACGTAGAACGGGCTTGAAACGGTGCCGGCGAGCGCGTCGCCGAACTTGTAGAGCACGACGAAGGCCAGGATCAGGACCCAGCCCGGCCGGGTGACGAAATCGGCGAAGGGCGCGACCACCGCGTCCTGGAGCCAGGCGGCGAGGCCCTTCTCCGGCGGCTTGGCGACGGTACCCTCGCGGCTGGGCTCGCGCGTCGCCAGCACGGTCAGGATGCCGACGCCCATCAGCGCGCCCATCACGGCATATGTGGCCTGCCAGCCGAAGAATGTGGCGAGATAGAGCGCGCCCGCGCCAGCGGCCAGCATGCCGAAGCGGTATCCGACCTGGGTCGCCGCCGCACCGGCCGCCTGCTCGCGTTCCTCCAGCAGTTCGACGCGGTAGGCGTCGATGACGATGTCCTGGCTCGCCGAGAGGAAGGCTACGGCGACGGCGCCGAGCGCCGTCCACCATGGGTCGATGCGCGGGTCCGCGAAACCCAGCGCGACGATAGCGAGGCCGAGCAGCGCCTGGATCACCACCGCCCAGCCGCGGCGGCGGCCGAGGAGGCGCGTCAGCACCGGCAGCGGCAACCGGTCGATGATCGGAGACCAGACGAACTTGAAGTTATAGGCGGTGCCGACCAGCGCGAAGAGACCGATGGCGGTGAGCGACAGGCCGGCTTCGGCGAGCCAGATGCCGAGGGTGGCGCCGGTCAGCGCCAGCGGCAGGCCGCTCGAGAAGCCCATCAGCAGGATGGCAAGCAGCCTCGGCTCCCGGTAGATCGCAAGCGAGACGAGCCACTCCTTCATGCCGCGATGCCCTTGATCAGGTCGGCGAGGCGCACCTGCGGCCGCGGCCCGACATGTGAGATGACCTCGGCGGCGGCGATCGAGGCGATGCGCCCGGCGCGCTCGAGGCCGAGCCCGTGGGTCAGCCCGTAGAGGAAGCCGGAGGCGTAGAGATCGCCGGCGCCGGTGGTGTCGACGACCTGGGCGATCGGAGCCGCCGGGATCACGTGGACAGCCTCGGCGTCGAGCACCACGGACCCCTTTTCGCTTCGCGTCAGCGCCGCGGTCTTGCCGAGGCCGCGCACGACCTTCAGCGCCTCGTCGAAGGTCGGCGTCCGGAAGAGCGCAACGATCTCCGCCTCGTTGGCGAAGAGGATGTCGACGTGGTTCTTCACCAGATCGAGGAAGCTCTCGTGATGGCGCTCGACGCAGAAGGAGTCGGAAAGCGTCAGCGCCACCTTGCGACCGGCCCTGTGCGCGAGGCGCGCGGCCTTGAGGAAGGCCTCCTTCGCCGCCGGCCGGTCCCAGAGATATCCCTCAAGATAGAGCACCTGGCCGCCGCCGATGGTCTCGGCATCGACGTCGTCGGGCGTCAACGCGACGCAGGCGCCGAGATAGGTGTTCATCGTCCGATGCCCGTCGGGCGTGATGATGATGAAGGACCGGGCGGTCGGTGCGTCCTTCGTCAGGCGTGCCGTCGCGAAGTGGATGCCTGCGGACTTCAGGTCATGGGCGAAGATGTCGCCGAGCTGATCGTCGGCGACCTTGCCGACATAGGCCCCCTTGCCGCCCAAGGAGGCGAGGCCGGCGATGGTGTTGGCGGCCGATCCGCCCGACTGCTCGACCGCCGGGCCGATCGCCTGGTAGAGCGATTCGGCGCGATCGGCGTCGATCAGGATCATCGCGTTCTTGGCCATGCCCTGGCGGGCGAGGAAGGCGTCGTCGGCCTTTGCCAGCACATCGACGATGGCATTGCCGATGCCGACGACGTCCCATTTCGCCTCCGCCATGAACCGCTCCCGCCTCGTTGAATCGTGATGGCGGCACTATAACCACGGCGGAACAGGGATGTCGCCGAGGACGTTCCTGTGCTGAAATCGAAAATCGAGTTCCCGCGTCCTCGAGAGAAGGAGTCGAGACGATGAATCGAACCCGACGTTTCGTCCTCGCCACCGCTTTGACCGTCGCGCTTGCCGCCCCGGCGATCGCCCATCACGGCTGGGGCAGCTACGACGCCAGCAAACCCGTGACCATCGCCGGCCAGATCAAGCACACGACGTTCCAGTACCCGCATGTGCACGTGATGATCGATCATCAGGGCAACACCTGGGAGATCACCCTGGCGCCGCCCTCGCGGATGGAAGCCAGGAGGGCTGTCCTCGCGGTGGTGAAGGAGGGCAACACCATGGCAGCCTATGGCTACGCCAGCACCGCGAGGCCGCACGAGATGCGGGCCGAACGCATCACCGTCGATGGCAAGACCTACGAGATGCGCTGATGGACGTCTTCCTCGCGCTCGAGCAGTCGGCTCTCGGCGCGGTGATGCGCGGGTCGTGGTTCCTCTATCCGCTCGCCAACGTGCTGCACATAATCGGGCTCGCCGGTTTCGCCGGTGCGATCGCGATCATGGATGCGCGGCTCCTCGGCGCCTTCCAGGCGATGCCGTTGGCACCCTTCGTCAGCCGCTGGCGGCAGATCGCCGTGGTCGCCTTCGCCGTCCAGGTGGTCAGCGGAGTCCTGCTGTTCAGCGCCGAGGCCTCGGCGATCATCGAGAACCCTGTCTTCCGGGCGAAAGTGCTGCTGATCGTCGTCGGCCTCGCCAATGTCGCGGTCTTCGAGTTCGTGACCAAGCCCGGGCTGGCGACGTGGCGGGAGGGACGTCCGCCGCCGTCGGCGCGCCTATCCGGCGCGGTATCGCTGGCGACCTGGCTCGCGGTCGCCGCCGCGGGCCGCCTCATCGCGTATTTCTAGGGTGCTTCGCGCCTTCGCTCTGGCCCTCGGCCAGCTCTCCGATCCGCCCTTCCGCCGGCTGGTGCTGATCGGGATCGGCTGTTCCCTTCTGCTGCTGGCCGGGCTCGCCGGCGCGATCTCGTTTCTGCTCGCCTATGCCGTCCCGCCTGGCTGGGACTGGGCGGCAGTGCCGGCGGCGACCTTCGGCGGTCTCGCCGGCCTGGTGCTCGCCTGGTTCCTCTTCCCGGCGGCGAGCGCGCTTGCCGCCGGCCTGCTCGGCGACCGCCTGGCCCGCGCCGTCGAACGCCGGCACTACCCGGGGGCGCCGGAGCCGAGGGGCGCCGGGGCGGTGGAAGGGTTCGGCGCGACCATCCGGCTGGTGCTGGCGGGTTTGGCGCTGAACCTGCTCGCGGTGCCGATCTACCTTCTGGTGCCCGGGATCAATCTCATCCTGTTCCTCCTTCTCAACGGCTACCTGATCGGCCGCGAGTATTTCGAATCGGCGGCCGCTCGGCGCTTTCCCCCGGTGATCGCCTGCGATATCCGCCGCCGGCGGCGGCTCGGTCTGTGGGCCGGAGGCGCCCTCATGGCGGGGTTGCTGACGATCCCAGGGCTCAACCTCTTCGTGCCCTATCTCGGCCTCGCCGCGATGATTCACCTGATCGAGCGAGAGCGTATTCGCCAAGGCGCGGGATGATCTGGTATAGAGGGACGACGCCCAGGACCAACCGGAATTTCTCCGATGTTCTTCAAGAAGAAGGGCGGCGATGACGGAACCGCCAAGGATCAACCGGCCGGGCTTTCCCCGGCCTCGACCCCGGCGACCGACGATCTGCCGGCCAAAGGTGCCTCGATGACCCAGCAGAAACCCCCCGCGACCGGCTTCAATCCGGAAGTGCCGAAGCGTGTAGTCGACATTCCCGGCCCGCCCAGGCGCGCCGAGCCGATCAAGAAGCCCGATGGCGAGACCAAGCGCCTGACGGTCGGCCGCGACATCATCCTCTCCGGCGAGATCACCTCCTGCGACGTGCTGGTGGTCGAGGGCCGGGTCGAGGCGACGCTTTCCAACAGCCATGCGATCGAGATCTCCTCGACCGGGCACTTCAAGGGCAAGGCGGAGATCGACGAGGGAGACATCAACGGCTCTTTCGACGGCACCTTGACCGTTCGCAACCGGCTCCTGGTGCGCTCGACCGGTAAGGTCACTGGCGTCGTTCGCTATGGCCAGCTCGAGGTGGAGCGGGGCGGCGAGGTGACCGGCGACGTGCAACTGGTCTCCGGCGGGGCCACGCCGACGACCTGACGGGAGTAAGCGGGGGGGACATGGCCATTCGTCGTCTGGGCTTGGTGGCGGCGCTGGCCGCCGCCGCCTGTGCCGCGCCGCCACCTTCGGCGAAGATCGCAGTGGCACCGGGCACGCCGGTAGCGCCGGCTTGGCGTGAGCCGAGCGAGCCGATGCGGGCGGCGCCACGTCCCGCCGAGGGACCGGGACTGGTTGGGCTCGCTTCCCGCGACGTCGAGGGCATGTTCGGCCGTCCGCGCTTCGTCCGCCGCGACGGCCCGGCTCAGATCTGGCAGTACGGCACCGACCTCTGCACCCTCAACCTCTTCCTCTACCGGGACGGGCCTGCGTTCAAGGTCCGGCACGTCGAGTTCCGCGACCGCAGCGCCGACCTGGTGTCGTCGGGCCGTTGCGAGGGGGCGCTGGTCTCGATGGTGCAGGCGAAGTCGCTCTAGTCGATCGTCTTCGCCTTGAAGCGGCAGAGATCGCGGACGACGCAGACAGGACAATCCGGTTTCCGCGCCTTGCAGACGTAGCGTCCGTGCAGGATCAGCCAGTGATGCGCGTGGCGGCGGTAGGCTGGCGGCACCTTCTTCTCCAGGGCCGCCTCGACTTCGTCGGGGGTCCGGCCGGGGGCGAGGCCGGTCCGGTTGGCGACCCGGAAGACATGGGTGTCGACGGCGATGGTCGGCTCGCCGAAGGCGATGTTGAGGACGACGCTGGCTGTCTTCCGCCCGACGCCGGGCAGCGCCTGCAGCGCTTCGCGGTCTCTCGGCACCTCGCCGCCGTGGCGCTCTATGAGCAGCTCCGAGAGGCGGATGACGTTCTTGGCCTTGGCGTTGTAGAGGCCGATGGTCTTGATGTGCTCCTTGAGGCCGGCCTCGCCGAGGGCCAGCATCTTCGCCGGGCGGTCGACCGTCTGGAACAGCCGTCTGGTCGCCCGGTTGACGCCGACATCGGTCGCCTGGGCGGAAAGCACCACCGCCACCAGCAGCGTGTAGGGATTGACGTAGTCGAGCTCGCCTTTGGGCTCGGGCGTCGCCGCCTCGAGGCGGGCGAAGAAGGCGGCGGGATCGGGGTTCTTGGCCATCGGGCGCCCACAGTCGAGCGGGCGTTCCCCTACTGTCAACGTGGTTGAACCGGCCCTCCGGCTTGCCCATCTTGGACGGACAGTTCTCGCGAGGGTGCCATGTTCATTCAGACCGAATACACGCCGAATCCCGCTACCCTGAAGTTCCTGCCGGGGCGCGAGGTCATGTCGTCGGGCACCGCCGATTTCGCCGACGCGGCGGCGGCGGGCCGTTCGCCGCTGGCCGAGGTCCTGTTCGGCATCGAGGGCATCGAGCGGGTTTTCTTCGGATCGGACTTCGTCACCGTCACCAAGCGCGAGGGCAAGGAGTGGGCGGTGGTCAAGCCGGCGGTTCTGGGCGCGATCATGGACCACTACACCTCCGGCAAGCCCATCGTGCTGGCCGGAAGCGAGGCACCCAAGCCGGTCGAGGCGGACGGCGAGAATGCCGAGCTGGTCCAGCAGATCATCGAGCTCATCGACACGCGGGTCCGCCCGGCCGTCGCCCAGGATGGCGGCGACATCATCTTCAAGGACTTCAAGGACGGGGTCGTGACCCTGCACATGCAGGGCGCTTGCTCGGGTTGCCCGAGTTCCACCGCGACGCTGAAGATGGGCATCGAGAACATGCTCAAGCACTACATCCCGGAAGTCATCGAGGTTCGCGCCGAGGCTTGAGGCGCGCGCCCGCGCTTCTCGTCTGCGTCCCGTTCCGCTAGAAGGCGTCGCGGTGCTGCCCGACGGCAGCGCCGATTCAGCCGCGAGCGGATCAGCGAGACCATGAGCGACGCAGCCCGACGGGTCCTTGCCATCGAGTCCGCGCTGGCTGCCTGCTCCGTCGCTGCGCTGGTGGATGGGCGTCTTGCCGCTCATCGCTTCGAGCCGATGGCGCGCGGCCACGCCGAGCGGCTCCTGCCGATGGTCCGCGAGGTCGCGGCCGAGGCCGGCCTCGGCTTCGACGCTTTCGACCTTCTTGCCGTCACCGTGGGTCCGGGCCACTTCACCGGGCTTCGTGTCGGCCTCGCGGCGGCACAGGGGCTGGCGCTGGCTTGGGGGCGGCCGCTGGCGGGGGTCACCACCCTGGAAGCTGTCGCGGCGGCGGCGCCGGCCGGCGAGGCGCCCCTGGTGGTGGCGCTCGAGAGCAAGCGCGCCGATCTCTACGTCCAGGTCTTCTCACGCGGCAGCGCTCTGGGGCCGCCGGTATCGCTGGCGCCCGAGCGCCTCGCCGGTCATCCCTGGCCGGCGGGCGAGCTTGCCCTCGCCGGTGATGGTGCAACGCGCCTGCAGCCGATCCTCGCCGCCGCTGGGCTACGCTCGGAACGCATCGGCCCCGACGGTCCCGACGCAGAGTCCGTCGCCCGTCTTGCCGCCGGCCGGCACGGGACGGCGTCGGCCCTGGCCGCCGAGCCTCTCTATCTCCGGCCGCCCGACGTCACCCTGCCGAAGGCGGGAACCCGATGACGCGGGCGGCGGTGGTCGCCGCCGGCCCGGCCGATATCGAGCGGCTGGCCGAGATGCAGGCGACCTGCTTTCGCGAGCCCTGGGGCGCGGCGAGCATCGCCAAGACCTTAAGTCTGCCCGGGGCCTTCGCCCTTCTCCTCCGCGACACCACGCCTGCGGGGCGGATCTCCGCCGGCTTCGTCATCATCCAGGTGGTCGCCGACCAGGCGGATCTGCTGACTCTCGGCGTCGTTCCCGGGCTGCGGCGGAGGGGGCACGCCGGCCGGCTTCTGGAGGGGGCGCTCATCCGGGCGGCGGGTCTCGGCGCCAAGACGGTGTTCCTCGAAGTCGCCGAAGACAACCCGGCGGCTCTTGAGCTTTATCGGCGAGCCGGGTTCGAAACCATGGGACGACGCGAGGGTTACTATCGAGACGCCGAAGGACGAAGGATCGCCGCGGTAACGATGCGCCTAGCCATTTAGCTTCCTCTATCTTTCTAATACGAAACGACTGTTTCTTTTGATTTCAGAAGTCTGAGTGCAGATATCAAGGACTTGTTGATGAATAATCCTGGCGTCTCTATAATCACGACGATCCCCCCCAATGAGGAATTCCTTCCATGGCTGACCAGGCCGATAACAACGAGATCCTGGCGCTTACGGCAGATATTGTTGCCGCGCACGTGTCCAACAACACCGTTGGCGTCGCGGAGCTGCCGCAACTGATCCAGCAGGTCTACGCATCGCTCTCCACCTTAGGGCAAGCTCCGGCTCCGACCCCGGAACGACCGCATCCGGCCGTCCCGATCAAGAAGTCGGTGACCCCCGAATTCATCATCTGCCTCGAAGACGGTAAGAAGCTGAAGATGCTGAAGCGGCATCTGAAGACGGCCTTCAACATGACGCCCGAGCAGTACCGCGAGCGCTGGGGCCTGCCGCCGGACTATCCGATGGTGGCGCCCAAGTACGCCGAGCAGCGTAGCAAGCTCGCCAAGGATATCGGCCTCGGCACGCGCGCGCGTCGGCGGGGATCGAAGTAGCCGGGCGTCGGCGGTCGCCGGCGGGTTCATCGGGTCGGCGGTGCGGCGCCACGTTAGGCGCCGTGCTAGCCTATGGGGGATAGCGAAGGGAGAGGCTTCGGGTGATTTCCAAGATCGAGGAGCTCTGCATCAAGAAGGGGCTGCGGATGACCGAACAGCGCCGCGTGATCGCGCGCGTGCTGTCGGACGCCGATGACCACCCCGATGTCGAGCAGGTGCATCGTCGCGCCGCCGAGGTCGACCCGCGCATCTCGATCGCAACGGTCTACCGCACGGTCCGTCTCTTCGAGGAGGCCAGCATCCTCGAGCGCCACGACTTCGGCGATGGACGCGCGCGGTATGAGGAGGCGCCTGAATCGCATCACGATCACCTGATCGACGTCGAGTCGGGCAAGGTGATCGAGTTCCGCAACGAGCAGGTCGAGCGCCTGCAGCGCGAGATCGCGGAAAAGCTGGGCTTCAAGCTGGTCGACCACCGCCTCGAGCTTTTCGGCGTCCCGCTCGGCAAGGGCGAGCGCAAAGGCCGCGGATAGGAATCAGCCGACATTTTGCCGTAATCGTATTGTCACGTGCCCGCGCTAGAGACATGCTGATCGGGAGGCGTGGAATATGGCCGCATATGATGCGAGACCGGACGTGATCGAGCGCAAGCCGACGATCGTCGCGCCGGCGACCTTTCCTCGGTCGAATGAGATGGAGTCCGTTCGTCAGGGCGACCTTGAGGTCCGGCTCGCCCGCAGCGAGGCGGAAGTTCTGGACGCCCAGAGACTTCGCTATCGCGTCTTCTACGACGAGATGGCGGCGCGGCCGACATCCGACATGCTGAAGGCCGGGCGTGACTTCGACGACTTCGACCGGATCTGCGACCACTTGCTGGTGATCGACGTCACGTCCGGCGCGGTGGTCGGAACCTACCGGCTGATCCGCCGCTCGGCCGCAGTCCTCAACGGCGGCTTCTATTCGGCCGGCGAGTACGACATCGCCCCCTTGCTGGCGCATCCGGGAGAGATCCTCGAGCTCGGCCGGTCCTGCGTGGCGGAGGGTTATCGCACGCGGGCGGCCATGCAGCTCCTGTGGCGGGGAATCGCGGCCTACGTCTTCCGCTACGAGATCGGCCTGATGTTCGGCTGCGCCAGTCTTCCGGGGACCGACGTCGAGGCGCTGCGCCTGCCGCTTGCCTATCTCCACCACCACCATCTCGCGCCGCCTGAACTCAGGCCGCGCGCGGTCGAGGGCCGCCGTATCGAAATGGCGCTGATGGACAAGGAGGCGATCGACGCCCACCGCGCGGTTGCCGGGCTGCCGCCGCTGATCAAAGGCTATCTCAGGCTCGGCGGATTTGTCGGCGACGGCGCGGTCATCGACCATCAGTTCAACACGACCGACGTCTGCGTCATCGTGAAGACCGACCTGGTGACGGCGAAGTACTATCGCCACTACGAGCGGTCGAATCGCGACACCGCCGAGGCCTGACGGAGTGCGGATCGGATCGGCCTGGGTCGCCTCGCTCCGCCTGTTCCTCTATCTCGGGTGGACGCTGGTCCTGCTGCCGGTGCAGATCGTCGCCGTCACCGTCCCGGGCCGGCTGAAGGAACGGCTGCCGTGCTTCTATCACCGCCGCCTCTGGAGCCCGATCGGCCTGGAGGTGCGCGTGCGCGGCGTCCCGAATGCGGCGCGCCCGACGCTCTTCGTCGTCAACCATGCGAGCTATCTCGACATCACCGTGCTCGGTGGGCTGATCGAGGGCTGCTTCGTTGCGAAGCGCGAAGTGGCGGGCTGGCCGCTCTTCGGGCTCCTCGCCAAGCTCCAGCGCACCGCCTTCGTCGAGCGCAGACGCGGCGCCACGGCCGGCGAGCGCGACCACATCGCCCGGCGGCTGGCCGGAGGCGACAACCTGATCCTGTTCCCGGAGGGGACGAGCAACGACGGTGGTCGCGTGCTGCCGTTCAAGAGCGCTCTGTTCGCAGCCTTGGAGGGGAGCGCGGACCTGCCGATCCAGCCGGTCTCCATCGGCTACACGCGGCTCGATGGCATGCCGCTCGGCCGCGCGCTCAGGCCCCTGGTCGCCTGGTACGGCGACATGGAGCTGGCGCCGCATCTCTTCACCTTGCTCGGGCTCGGGCGGATGACCGTCGACGTGGAGTTCCATCCGCCGGTGCGCGCCGATTCATTCGCTTCGCGCAAGGCACTCGCCCGGCATTGCCAGGACGTCGTTGCGGGAGGGGTCGCCGACGCTCTCGCCGGGCGTTCCTAGTAGAGGCCGCCGCCGGCGGGGGTGGTGGCGGAGGCAGGCAGGGTGGAGCCGCTGCCACCGCTCTCGCCGCCGCTGTCAGCCGGCCGGCTGACGTCGAGCGCGCCGCCCGGTTCGGTTCCGGGCCGGAAGGCCTCCATGATCACCTTCTCGCCCGGGCGGGCGATCCGCCCCGTTTCCGGATTGGTGCGGACGAGTCGGAGACCTTGGGGGATGCGGAAAGGCGTCTTCGGCGCTTCCTTGAGCGCCTCGCCCATGAACTCCTTGAAGATCGGCACGCAGATTGCCGACCCGGTCTCGCCGCTGCCGAGCGTCCGCGGCTGATCGAAGCCGACGAAGACTCCGACCGCGAGATCGGGGGAGAAGCCAACGAACCACGTATCGATGAAGTCGTTGGAGGTGCCGGTCTTGCCGGCGAGCGGTCGGCCGAGCTCGCGGATGCGGACGCCGGTACCGCGCTCGACCACGCCCTGCAGCATGGAGACCATCTGGTAGGCGGTCAGCGGATCTTCGATCTGGGGGCGGGGGTCGGGCACCAGCGGCGCCGCCTGGCCCCGCCAGACGATGTCGGCGCAGGCCTCGCACAGCCGCTGGTCGTGGCGGAAAAGGGTCTTGCCGTTGCGGTCGTCGACCCGGTCGATCAGCGTCGGGATGATTTTCTTGCCGCCGTTGACGATCTGGGCATAGCCGGTGGTCATGCGCAGGACGGTCGTATCGCCGGCGCCCAGAGCCATCGAGAGATAACGCGGCAGATTCGGAACGACACCGAAGGCGGCGGCATACTGGGCGATGCGCTCGACGCCGATGTCATTGGCGATGCGCACCGTCATCTGGTTGCGGCTCTTCTCGATGCCGACGCGGAGCGGGACGGGGCCGAGGGAGTCGCCTGAATAATTGGCCGGGCGCCAGTCGGGAAGCCCGGGGCCTTGCGGCAGCGTGATCGGAGAGTCCTGGACGATGGTCGAGGGCGTATAGCCGTGGTCGAGCGCGGCCATGTAGACGAAGGGTTTGAACGACGAGCCCGGTTGGCGCTGCGCCTGGGTCGCGCGGTTGAACTGGCTCTGCTCGAACGACCAGCCGCCGGACATGGCGAGCACGCGCCCGGTGTGCGGGTCGAGCGCGACCAGCGCGCCGCCGACCGCGGGCACCTGGCGGAGCGCGAAGCTGTTGCGCTCGGTCGCCTCGACCAGAACCACGTCGCCGGACTTCAGCACCTGATCGGCGCGATCGATCGCCGGGCCCAGCTTCTGCTCGGGCCGCGGCTCGCGCGCCCATTTGAGCTCGGCCAGCGGAATTGCGCCCTTGGCGCCGTCGATGAACCCGATCTCGGCGGCATCCCGGTTCGACGCCAGGACGACCGCCATGCGCCATTCGGTGGTCCCCGCCGGCGCCGTCACTTGGGCGAGACGCTGCTCCCAGCCCGTTCCGGTCTCGATCCGCTGGATCGGCCCGCGCCAGCCGTGGCGACGGTCGTAGGCGATGAGGCCGTTGCGCAGCGACCGGTCGGCGAAGGCCTGGAGCCTGGGATCGAGGGTGGTGCGGACCGAGAGGCCGCCGCCATAGACCGCCTTTTCGCCGTAGCGCTGGATCAGCTCGCGGCGGACCTCCTCGGCGAAGTAGTCGGCGCCGCGAACGAGATCGGTGTCGTCACGGCGGCGCACCTGGATCTGATCGGTCTTGGCCTGGGCGGCCTCTTCTGGACGCACATATCCGGCTTCGACCATTTGATTGAGAACCCAGTCGCGCCGGCCCTGGGCGGCGGCGAGGTTGCGGAGCGGGTTGTAGCGATTGGGAGCCTTCGGCAGCGCAGCGAGATACGCCGCCTCGGCGAGGGTCAGGTCGTCCAGAGACTTGTCGAAGTAGTTGAGCGCCGCGGCGCCGACGCCGTAGGCGCGGAAGCCCAGATTGATCTCGTTGAGATAGAGCTCGAGGATCCGGTCCTTGCTGAGCGCGCTTTCGATGCGGAAGGCGAGGATCGCCTCCTTGACCTTGCGGTCGAGCGACAGCTCGTCGCTCAGGAGGAAATTGCGCGCGACCTGCTGGGTGATGGTCGAGGCGCCGATCGGCCGGCGGTTGGAGCCGAGCTGCTTGACGTTCTGGAAGGCGGCGCGTGCCAGCGCGAAGAAGTCGATTCCCGGATGGCTGTAGAAGTTCTTGTCCTCGGCGGCGAGGAAGGCCTTCACCACCCGCTTCGGAATTGCGTCCAGCGGCACGAATACCCGCTTTTCGGTCGCGAGTTCCGCCACTAGCCGGCCGTCGCCGGCATGGACGCGCGTGACCACGGCGGGCTCGTAATCGGCGAGCTGCGCGTACTCGGGCAAGCCCTGGCCGAAGTGCCAAAGGATATAGAGGCCGCCGCCGACGGCGGCGATCACTCCGAAGAGCATCAAGGCGGCAAGGGCAGCGACAACGCGCATGGCGGGGACGGCACCTGGGACAAAACGTGTGGAAGGAACCGGCGCCGGGGACGTTGGTTCCCGATTGCGGCCGAATCATGACAATCGTAGTCGATCCGGGCCGCTTCGGCAAAACAACAGACGGCGACGCGTTCAGCCGGCGCGGGCGGCGCCGGGACGCGACTTGAAGAACTGGTCGAGAGCGCGGAGGACGGCCTGGCCGAGTCGCCGCCGGTACTGGGCCTGGGCGAGCAGCTGGGCGTCCTGGCGGTTCGAGAGATAGCCCAGCTCGATCAGCGCCGAGGGCACGTCCGGCGCCTTCAGGACCGCGAAGCCGGCGAAGCGGTGGCCGTTCCGTAGCAGCTGGGCCTCGCGCGACAGCTCCTGGACGAGGTGGCCGGCGAGCCTGGCCGAGAGGTTCATGGTCTCGCGCTGGGCCAGGTCGATGAGGATGCTGGCGACTTCCGGCGACTCGTCGCTGAGATCGACGCCGGCGATCAGCTCGGCCTTGTTCTCGCGCTGGGCGAGCGCCTCCGCCTCGGCATCGGAAGCCTTGTCCGAGAGGGTGTAGACGGTCATCCCGCGGAAGCTCGAGTCGCCCAGCGCGTCAGCGTGAAGCGACAGGAAGATCTCGGCGCGCGAGGTCCGCGCAAGCGCAATTCGCTCGCGGAGCCGGATGAAACTGTCGCTGGTCCGGGTGAGGACCACGTGGTAGCGGCCGCTGGCCTCGAGGGCGCGTTTCAGGTCCTGGGCGATATCGAGGGTCAGCGCCTTTTCGAGGATGCCGCCGAAGCCGGTGGTGCCGGGATCGATGCCGCCATGGCCCGGATCGAGCACCACCGTCCGCCGTCCGTCGGCCCGGCGCGGCATCTGGCCGTCCTGGGAGGGCGTCGCGGGTTTTGCCGCCGGGGACGGCGACGACGGCGGTGCGGCGACCGCCTGCAGGAAGGCCTCCCGGCTGGTGGGAGCGAGGTCGATGACGAGCTTCCAGCCCTGGCCCTGGCCGGGCTCGGTGACCTGCGCCTGGACGAACCGCATCGGCTGGCGAAGGTCGACGACGAGTCGCGACGTGCCTGGGCGGAAGAGGCCGTGGCGGAAACCGGCGACCGGCCCGGCGGCGGGGCTCGGCAGCGCCTCGGCCCAGCGGAATGCCACCTGCGGCAGGTCGATCACCGCGCGGTAGGGGTCGGCTAGGAGAAAGGCATGCGGCTCGACCTTCTGGCTGAGATCGAGGGTGATGCGCGTCCGTTCGCTGCCGGAGACGATGGCAAGCCGGCTGATCACGGCTTCGGCCATGGCCGGGCTGGCGACGAGCCATGCCAGGACGACGACCCATGCCCAAATCCACCGTCGATTCGCGTACATCTTGTGACCGATCTCGCCTAAGCCCCCATATACATGGGAGATTTCGGAGCGAGAAGCCTTTTGACCGCCGGCGCCTGGGACAAGTCGGCCACAAGAACGTTGTCGCTTGTGGAAAAGCGGACTATGTATCCCCTAGCCGGAGGCTGTGGCCGACCGCCGACTCTCAACGAGTTGCCGGGACCCACGCCTGACACGGCCGAAACCACCGTCGTAGAGGCCCTCAGAGGGGCCGCCGAATCAACGCTTGATGCAGCGCCCGACCCAGCTTCCGAGCCCCCAAGCCCCGCGGATACCGCTGCGGGCCGAGGCAGATGGTCGCGAGGGCCCCACCGGGCGGCTGCGTCGCAATCACACTCACATCCTTATCCGCGGCTTCGGCCGACGCACGAGTATCGAGCGTCTCGGTCCCGGCCGCGCGGAGATCGCGCCTGATGGCCAAACGCATGCTCATCGACGCGACGCACCCGGAAGAGACCCGGGTCGTCGTGCTTTCCGGCAATCGCCTGGAAGATTTCGACTTTGAAACGTCGACCAAGAGACAGATCAAAGGAAACATCTATCTCGCCAAGGTAACCCGGGTCGAGCCGTCGCTTCAGGCGGCGTTCGTCGACTACGGCGGCAACCGCCACGGATTCCTCGCCTTCAGCGAGATCCATCCCGACTACTACCAGATCCCCGTCGCCGACCGCGAACGCCTGCTCGCCGAGATGGCGAAGATCGAGCGCGGCGAGAATCCCGGCAATGGCCACGAGGGCGGGCGTCGGCGCGAACGCGACGAGCGTCGCGGCCGCCGCGGCCGTCCCGACCGGCGCCCGCGCCGGGCCGAGGGCGAGGCGCCCGCTGGCGGAGAAGGCGAAGACGCGGCCCCGCCGACCGACGCGGGGTCTTCACCGGAGCAGCTTTCCTTCGAGACGCCCGCCGAGGCAGTTGCCGGCGAAGCGGCGCCGATGCCGGCGGAGCCGGTGACGGAGGCCCCGGTTGCCGAGACGCCTGCGCCGGAAACCGGCACCACTCTTGCCGAAGCGTCGGGCACCGCCCCGGACGTCCTCTACGACCCGGAGCCCGCTGAGGCCTCGAGCGAGGACGGCGAAAAGGCCGCCCGCCGCGACGATCGCAACGACGAGGCTCGCCATGACGGCGGCCGGAGGGATCGCGAGCGGTCCGAAAGCGATTCCGGCGCCTCGACGCCCGAGGCCGCAGGCGAGAGCCAGGTCGAGACCCTCGGTGGCGACGACAATGACGAGCTGTCGCGCCGGCGCCAGCGCTTGCTGCGCAACTACAAGATCCAGGAGGTCATCAAGCGCCGGCAGATCCTGCTGGTGCAGGTGGTGAAGGAAGAGCGCGGCACCAAGGGCGCGGCGCTGACCACATATCTGTCGCTCGCCGGCCGCTACTGCGTGCTGATGCCGAACACCGCGCGTGGCGGTGGCGTCAGCCGCAAGATCACCAGCGCGCCCGACCGCAAGCGGCTGAAGTCGTTGATCGACGAGCTCGACCTGCCGGAAGGCATGGGCCTGATCGTCCGCACCGCCGGCAGCGAGCGTACCAAGACCGAGATCAAGCGCGACTGCGACTACCTGATCCGGCTCTGGGACTCGATCCGTGAGACGACGCTGACCTCGACGGCTCCGTGCCTCATCCATGCCGAGGCCGACCTGATCAAACGCTCGATCCGCGACCTCTACGCCCGCGACATCGAGGAAGTGCTGGTCGACGGCGAGGAGCAGTACAAGGCCGCCAAAGACTTCATGAAGATGCTGATGCCGTCCCATGCCAAGCGCGTGCAGCGCTACAAGGCAGATGGCGGCGTCCCTCTGTTCCAGAAGTTCCAGGTCGAGGCCCAGCTCGACGCCATGCACTCGCCGATGGTGCCGCTGAAGTCGGGCGGCTCCATCGTCATCAACCAGACCGAGGCGCTGGTCGCGATCGACGTCAATTCGGGTCGTGCGACGCGCGAGCGGCACATCGAGGACACGGCGCTCAAGACCAACCTCGAGGCGGCCGACGAGGTCGCGCGCCAGCTTCGGCTCCGCGATCTCGCCGGGCTCATCGTCATCGACTTCATCGACATGGAGGATAGCCGGCACAACCACCAGGTCGAGCGGCGCCTCAAGGACGCGATGCGGCATGACCGTGCGCGGATCCAGATCGGACGCATCAGCGCCTTCGGCCTGCTCGAGCTGTCGCGCCAGCGGCTGCGCCCGAGCCTGGTCGAGGCCTCGACCACGCTCTGCCCGCATTGCGGCGGCACCGGCCACATCCGTTCCACCGAGTCGACCTCGCTGCATGTGCTGAGGGCGATCGAGGAGGAAGGCGCCAAGCGGCGCGCTGCCGAGGTCACGGTCTATGTGCCGACCGGTGTCGCTCTCTACATCCTCAACCACAAGCGCACTACGCTCGCCGACATCGAGATCAGGCAGGAGATGAAGGTCTTCCTCGCTCAGGACGACCAGCTGATTCCGCCGAACCACCGCATCGAACGGACCAAGCTTCGCGATCCCGACGCGCCGCAGGTCGAGCCGAGACCGCAGGCCGCTGCATTGCCTCCGCCGCCGGCGGTCGACGACGAAGAGGACGACGAGGAGGGCGAGGCCCAGGCACCGGAGCGCACCACCGAGGGCGAGCAGCCGCAGGGCGAAGGTGGCGAGGAGCGCGGCCGTCGCCGTCGCCGTCGTCGTCGCCGGCGAGGCGGCGAGCGCCCGGCGCTTCCGGGAGAAGGTGCCCCGCCTCCGGACGTCCATGGCGAGGCGTCCGGGGCGCCGACCGGCTCCGAACGCTCCGATGACACGGCCCGTACCGAGGACGCGGAGGGATCGAGCGAGAGCGACGAGCCCGGGCAGCCTGGGACCGGCGGCCCGCCAGTGGCGGGCGAGGAAGGCGAGGGCGGGCGCCGCCGCCGTCGCGGTCGCCGCGGCGGTCGTCGCCGCGGTCGGCGCGAGGAGGGTGAAGGGGCGTCCGAGGAGGGCGCCGCGCCGCCCGCTGCAGCGCCCGTACCCGTTTCTGCGCCGGTCGTCGCGCCGCCCGCCTACCAGCCGCCGCCAGCGGTCTATCAGCCTGCCTATCAGCCGACATCGGTTGCCGATCAGGTGCTGTCGGCTTTCGAGCAGATGGAGACCCAGGAGACCTCGCCGCGCACCGCGTCGGGCGAGGGCGCGCGCCCGTCCGAGCCGGCTATGCCGATCGATCCGAATCCGCCGGTTCAGGTGATCGGCGGAGACGCGACGGTCACGCCGAAGCGCGGCGGCTGGTGGCGGCGCCGATAGCGCTCTCGGTCAGCTGAAAATGAACGAAGCCCTCCCGGTCGGGAGGGCTTCGTCGTTCGAGGCCTTGCTCCGTCAGCGCAGACGGAGCGGTCTCGGGCGGAGCGGCTCCCCGCCCGGGCGCCGGAATGGCCGACCGGGGCGAGTACGCGCTCACGTAGAGGACCCGAACGGGAAGTATCTTGCAGCGTGAAAAGAATTTCGGCATAAAACGAACAAAAGAAAGTAAGTTGACGTCAGAATTTGATGGGATCCGCGCGGTGGATCGCGGAGAGTTCATGGCCCAGACGGAATCCGAAGACTTGGCGGTGAAGCGAACGGCAGTGAAACTGCTGTCGACCGCCTGTGACGGGATCCTGGCGGAGGATGCGCCGCTCGCAGCGGCGCTGGTCGCTGCGATCAGAAGCCCGAACGATCCGCTTTTCATCTATAATTACGGGGTAGCCGAGGCGGAGTTCCGCCGGTTGCCGCGGGAAACGACGGATACGCTGTTGTCGCGGTGCCAGAGCCGGATCGCGGAAAGCCAGGACGACATCCTGGCTGAGATCCGCGGCCTCAAGCTCAAGAAGCCGGCGCCGACGAGAGCGGCGGGGCCGAAGCCAGCGCCGAAGAAGGCGCCGCCGCAGCGCAAGACGGCCGTCGAATGGAGTTGACGCGGCCTTAGGGCCGAGGAGGACGCGATGTCGACCGATCTGACCATGCTGGCCTGGAGCGCGGTGCTCAGCCTCGTGCTCGCCGTTCCCTACACGATCGGGCTGGTCCAGCTGCTCGGCCTGCCGATCCTCGCCGGCAGTCGCGAGAATTTTCCGACGGTCGAGGGCTGGATTGGCCGCGCCAAACGCGCCCACATGAATCTGATCGAGAACCTGCTGCCGTTCGCGGCGCTGGTCCTGGTCGCCCATGTCGCCGGCAAGGCCGATGGCACGACCGCGCTCGGGGCCCAGCTCTTCTTTTGGGCCCGGGTGGTCCATGCGGGTGTCTACATCGCCGGCGTCGCCTGGGTCAGGACCGCGGCTTATGCGGTCGGTGTCGTCGGCATGGCGATCATCTTCGTCCAGATCGTCCGCTGAACGACGCATCCTGGCGTTCCTCGGCCGCGCGCTCGGCTTGCGCCAGCTGTCGCTTTCGTCCCTGATAGCGCCTTCCGTTCCCCACAACTGCGAGCAAGCGACGCCATGTCCTTCACCATGTATCAAGCGGCGGCTCCTGCGATCCTGCAGGCGCTGAAGGCCCTCGACGGTATCCTCGGCAAGGCCGAGGCCTATGCGAGCGAACGCAAGATCGATCCGACGGTGCTGCTCAACTACCGTCTCGCCCCCGACATGTTCGCCTTCACCCGCCAGGTCCAGCTGGTGACCGACTTCGCCAAGAGCACGATGGCGAGGCTCGCCGGCCAGGAAGTGCCGAAATACGAGGACACCGAGAAGACCATCGCCGAGCTCAAGGCGCGGGTCGCCAAGGTCACGGCCTATGTGCAGGGCTTCAAGCCGTCGGATCTCGAGGGCTCGGAGACGCGCGACGTCACCATCCCGATCGGCGGCCAGCCGATGACGTTCAAGGGCGCGGACTACCTGGTGAACTTCGCGCTGCCCAACTTCTATTTCCACTGCACCACCGCCTACGCGATCCTGCGCCATTGCGGGCTCGGCATCGGCAAGCGCGACTTCCTGGCGCGGGCGTAGATCCGGGCACGGTCACGCGTGTTTCGTTCGCCGCCGGAGATTCGTCTTCGGCGGCGAGTTTTCTTGAGTTCGAGCGCGAGAGTGCATTTTCGGGCCTGAGGCCGGCTCTACGGCGGACCGCCGCCGAACGTATCGCAGGACTTGAGCTCACCCGATTCAAGGCCGCGCTTGAACCAGCCCACGCGCTGTGTCGAGGTTCCGTGGGTGAAGGAATCGGGGACGACGCGTCCCTGCGCCTGGCGCTGCAGCCGGCCGTCGCCGATGGCGGTCGCGGCGTTCAACGCCTCCTTGATGTCGCCTTCCTCGAGCACGCGCCGCGCGCGCTCGGCGTGATGCGCCCAGAGTCCCGAGAAGCAGTCCGCCTGAAGTTCCATGCGGACCTGTTGGGCATTGGCCTCGGCCCGCGACAGGCGTCGCTGGGCGATGCGTACCCGTGTGGCGATGCCGAGCAGGCTCTGCAGGTGATGGCCGACTTCGTGGGCGATGACATAGGTCTGGGCGAAGTCGCTGGGGGCGCGGAAGCGCTGGCGCAGCTCCGCGAAGAAGCTGAGGTCGACATCGACGCGCTGATCGGCTGGACAATAGAATAGGCCTATCGCCGCCTGGACAAAGCCGCAGGCCAACTCCACGGCGCCGCTGAACAGCGCCAGCTTCGGCTCGCGATAGGTCTTGCCGTCGCGGCGGAAGAGCTCGCCCCAGGTCTGCTCGGTATCGCCGAGGACGACGGCGACGAAGTCGCGGGCCTCAGCCACGGCGGGGCTGTTCGTCGCCTGCCGTGACTGCTCGACCGGAACCGGCATCCCGCCATCGAGCAGGATGCGCGGATCAAAGCCGGAGATCGCGCTGGCAAGAAGAACGATGACGACGCTGCCGATGCCGAGGCCGCCACCGAACCCGCCCACGCCGCGGCGGTCCTCGATGTTCGTGCTGCGCCTCAGATCCTGCCAACGAATAGGGATACCTATCCGGCTCGATGCATACGCCGGCCGTTAACAGAGCCGGACCGGGGACGTTCCGGACAGACTCGGGATCGGGTGAGGGGTGGTGCCGGGTGAGGGGATTGAATACGCAACTCCCCAACCCACTACTCAAGCGATTTCAATAGCTTGGACCCGCTCGAAGGCGGTCGACGGCAGCATTGTGGTGCTCGGCCGTGGCCTCGTCAACGGGAACGTCAGTCAGTACTGACTGACACTGATGACAGTTACTGAGTCGCTATTTACAGTTACTGATGCCGACAACAAAGTGAAGACTGGCGGTCTGTTTGACTGACGCGTTCAATGGATTAGTATCCATGCATCATTTCTTGCACGGAGACTATCATGTCAACGCCGTTTCCTTCCAACCGCAAAGACCCCTTCCAGCGCCTCCGCATCCGCGCCTACGACCTTCATGCCGACGCCGGCCGCCTCTCGACTGCCGAGATCGCCATCGCCGCGGGAGTAACCGCCGCGCACGTCTACGCCGTGACCAAGTCCACGAAGAGCCTGCACGGCGCCAGCGCCGACAAGGTCGCCGACGAGCTGCACCGCATCTACGCGGAGGAGCTTGGCGCCGAGGTCGGCCGGGAGATCTGGAATGGCTTGTGGACGCTGGCGCGGGAGCAGGCGGCCGAGGGCACCAAGGCGTTTAACGACGCCATGCTGGAACTTGAGAAGTCGCATGCTCTGTTCTCGGTCGACAGCCGCGCGAGGCGTCGCGTCGTCCGTAGCGCCTTCGAGGCCGCGCACGCGATGGTCGCGGACGGCGAGCCGGCGGAGATCGTCCGATGAGCACCCGTAACGACGCCCCGCCGGCCTGCCCTGCCGACGCCGAGTACACCACTGAGCTTCAGGCCCGGCACCGCGCGCTCCTAGATCAGAGGGAGGACGATGACGCCAAGGCGCTGACGCCGGCCGAGGTCGACGAACTCCAAGACCTCGGCGATCTTTTCGCGAGGTTCCGCCAGTGGCGCGGTCAGGTCGACCGCTTCTATGCCAACGAGAAGCGGGACCGCGAGCGGCCGCCATCGGCCGCCGACAAAGATGGTGGGATAGGCCGTGCGCTCCGGGCCTATGCCGAGGGCAAGGGCAAGCTGTTGAAGGCTTTCAAGGGCGAGCGCCGCGACGGGCTTGCCAACGCCCAACCTCATTCGACCGCCGGTCGCGGGCACGGCCGAGGTATCGCTCGCATGGCCGAGGGTCTGCGGAAGGGTATCGGCCTGACTCGATGATCGCCGAGCCATGTCACATGAGCGAGCCAAAGGCCTGTCGGGAATGGCCGCCCTCGGGCGTGAGGATGTCGAGGCGTTCGTCGCCGGCAGGCTGACGCTCGACGACCTGGCCGCCAAGGCCGGCGTATCGAAGCAGGCGGCCTCGAAATGGTTG
>CAMBVS010000037.1 GCA_945871425.1 Rhizobium sp. Q54
TACTCGGCGATCGGCGAAGAGGAGCGATGGGCGGCGGCCCGCACTTTCGCCCAGCATTACACCGCCAGTCCCGACCGCCGGCCTTTCGCCGCCACGCGAGATCCGGAGCGGCGCCTGACGGTCGGCTATCTGTCGTCCGATCTCTACGAACACGCGATGGTGCGCTGTCTCGGTCCGCTCATCCAGTCGCATGACCGGACCCGTTTCCGGATCATCGGCTACGCAGCCGGCGCCCACACGGATTCGACCACCGAACGGCTGCGCGGCCTGACCGACGGCTGGCGATCGGTCGCCAGCCTCGCCGACCGGGACATCGCGGCCCTGGTCCGCGAAGACAGTGTCGACATCCTGGTCATCGTCGGCGGACGCTTCGACCGCAACCGGCCGCTGGTGGCGAGCCATCGGGCGGCGCCGGTCCAGATCAGCCTGTTCGACGGCGGCACCAGCGGCCTCGCGGAGATGGACTACCTGATCGCGGACCGCATCCTGGTTCCGCCCTCGTCACGCCGCGCCGAGCGCTTCGCCGAGCGCGTATTGCGGCTGCCGTCCTTGCATCTCTACGCGCCGCCGGCGCGGTCATCGCCGCCAGCCGATCCCCCCAGCCTCAGGACAGGCCGGATCGCCTTCGCCTGCTTCAACAACCCGATGAAGATCGACGACCGGGCGTTGGCCCTCTGGGGCCGCATCCTCTCCGAAACGCCGGGCGCGACCCTGACCCTCAAATACATGGGTCGCTACGCCGATCCGGATCTCCGGCAACGCATCCTCGATGGACTCGGCGTCGGTCGGGACCGCGTCCGGTTCCTCACAGGACCGAGCAGCCTTGCAGATCACCTGAAGCTCTATGCCGATGTCGACATCGCCCTCGACACCGTCTCCTTCACCGGCTCGACGACGACGTGGGAAGCTCTGACGACGGATGTGCCCGTAATCTCCCTGCGCGGAGACAATCTGGCCGGCCGGCTCAGCGCGTCGCTTCTCGAGCCGATCGGCCTCGGAGAGCTGGTTGCACGCGACCCAGACGACTATGTGCGGATCGCCTGCGGGCTCGCGCGCGATCCGGCTCGGCTGACTGCGCTCCGTCGTGGTCTTCGCGAGCGCATTGCCCGCTCGCCGCTCTGCGATCCGCGCGCACGCGCCCGCCAGATCGAACGGCTCTATCGCGCGACGTGGCGCCGGTGGTGTCGTGCCGGCGGCTAGCGTCCGCGCTTCGGCCGGCCGGGACGGGGCTGGATGGGCGAGTTGATCTTCGCCCGCATCTTGTAGTTCGCCTTCGACTTCTGCGGCGGTGCGCCCTTCGGCGCCGCGGCCATCAGCGAGCGGCCGGCCTCCGCCGGCGACAGGCCGAGTTCGATCGCCTCGAGGCGCCGGATCTCGTCGCGAAGCTGGCCCGCGGTCTCGAACTCGAGGTCAGCGGCGGCTTCGCGCATCCGCTTCTCCAACTCGTTGATCACTTGGCGCACGTCTTTGCCGACGAACTCGTCGCCTTCCTCGGCAGCGGCCTGCACCACCACCCGGTCGCCCTTCTCGTAGACCGAGTCCAGGATGTCGGCGATGCCGCGCCGGACGCTTTCCGGCGTGATGCCGTTGGCGACGTTGTAGATCTGCTGGCGCTCGCGCCGGCGGTTGGTCTCGCCGATGGCGTAGTCCATCGAGGCAGTGACGTGGTCGGCGTAGAGGATGGCGCGGCCGTCGATGTTGCGGGCGGCGCGGCCGATGGTCTGGATCAGCGCGGTCTTGGAGCGAAGATAGCCCTCCTTGTCGGCATCCAGGATCGCCACCAGCGCGCATTCGGGAATGTCGAGCCCCTCGCGCAGCAGGTTGATGCCGATCAGCACGTCGAAGGCGCCGAGCCGGAGGTCGCGGATGATCTCGATCCGCTCCAGGGTCTCGACGTCCGAATGCACGTAGCGCACCCGCACGCCGGCCTCGTGCATGTACTCGGTCAGCGCCTCCGCCATCTTCTTGGTCAGCGTCGTCACCAGCACGCGCTGGCCCTTGGCTGCCGCCGCCTTGCATTCGGCGATGACGTCGTCGACCTGGTGCTCGGTCGGCCGCACCTCGACGACGGGATCGATCAGGCCGGTCGGTCGCACCACCTGCTCGGTGAAGACGCCGCCGGTGCGCTCCAGCTCCCAGGGGCCGGGCGTCGCCGAGACGAAGATCGTCTGCGGGCGCATCGCCTCCCACTCCTCGAACTTGAGCGGCCGGTTGTCGATGCAGGATGGCAGCCGGAAGCCGAACTCGGCGAGCACGGACTTGCGATTGAAATCGCCCCTGAACATGCCGCCGATCTGCGGCACGGTGACGTGGCTCTCGTCGACGATGAGGAGCGAATCCGGCGGCAGGTACTCGAACAGGGTCGGCGGAGGCTGGCCCGGGGCGCGGCCGGTCAGGTAGCGCGAATAGTTCTCGATGCCGGCGCAGCTTCCCGTCGCCTCCATCATCTCGATGTCGAAGCGGGTGCGCTGCTCCAGCCGCTGCACCTCCAGCAGCTTGCCCTTGGCCGTCAGCTCCTCCAGGCGGAGCTTGAGGTCGACCTTGATCTGCTTCACCGCCTGGCTCATGGTCGGGCCAGGCGTCACGTAGTGGCTGGAGGCGTAGACGCGGACCGATTCCAACTCCGCCGACCTCTCGCCGGTCAGCGCATCGATCTCGTAGATCGCCTCGATCTCGTCGCCGAACATCGACAGCCGCCAGGCGCGATCCTCGTAGTGGGCCGGGAAGATCTCGACCGAGTCGCCGCGGACCCGGAAGGTGCCGCGCGCGAAGGAGGCGTCGTTCCGCTTGTACTGGAGCTCGACCAGGCTCTTCAGCAGCTTCTGCCGCTCGATCCGCTGACCCTGCTTGAGCGCGACGATCATCCGGCCATAGGTCTCGACCGAGCCGATGCCGTAGATGCAGGAGACCGAGGCGACGATGATGACGTCGCGGCGCTCCAGAAGCGAGCGCGTCGCCGAGTGGCGCATGCGGTCGATCTGCTCGTTGATCGAGGCGTCCTTCTCGATGTACGTGTCCGAGCGCGGTACGTAGGCTTCCGGCTGGTAGTAGTCGTAGTAGGAGACGAAGTACTCGACCGCGTTGTCGGGGAAGAAGCTCTTCATCTCGCCGTAGAGCTGGGCCGCCAGCGTCTTGTTCGGCGCCAGGATCAGCGTCGGCCGCTGCACGTTCTGGATGGCGTGCGCGATGGTGAAGGTCTTGCCCGAGCCGGTGACCCCGAGCAGCACCTGGTCGCGCTCCTCGGCCTTGAGCCCGCGGGTCAGGTCGGCGATCGCCTGCGGCTGGTCGCCCGCCGGCTGGAACACGCATTTCAGCACGAACGGGTTGCCGGCCGCGGTCGCCTGGAAAGCCAGGGGCGGCGAGTTGCGCTCGGCCTCGACGGCGTCGAGATATTTGGAGGACATTTCCCGCATGGAACAACGATAGAACATAGGAAGCCGGGAAGGCGAGTCCAAGGGTGGGTCAGGCTCGCGCTTGATGTACCCCGGCGGCGACGTTAGGGTGCGCCGCTTTCGCCTTCCCTCCCGCCTCTTCCAGAGGACGCCATGGCCTTCATCGCCGCCCGTCTCGGCCGCATCAAGCCGTCGCCCACCATCGCCATCTCGGGCAAGGCCCGGGATCTGAAGGCGGCCGGCCGGGACATCATCGCCCTGGCGGCGGGTGAGCCCGATTTCGACACGCCCGTTCACATCCGCGAGGCGGCGAAGGCGGCGATCGACAAGGGCGACACCCGCTATACCAACGTCGACGGCACGCCGGCGCTGAAGGCCGCCATCGCCGCCAAGTTCAAGCGCGAGAACGGCCTCGACTACAAGCCGAGCCAGATCATCGTCGGCACCGGCGGCAAGCAGGTGCTCTACAACGCCTTCATGGCGACGCTCGACCCGGGCGACGAGGTGGTGATCCCCGCGCCCTACTGGGTCAGCTATCCCGACATGGTCGAGCTCGCCGAGGGCAAGCCGGTCATCGTCCCCTGCCCGCAGTCCAGCGGCTTCAAGCTGAAGCCCGAGGACCTCGACCGGGCGATCACGCCGAGGACCAAGTGGGTCATCCTCAACAGCCCGTCGAACCCGACCGGCGCCGGCTACACCCGCGCCGACATGAAGGCGCTGACCGACGTGCTGCTGCGCCACCCGCATGTCTGGGTGATGACCGACGACATGTACGAGCACCTGGTCTACGACGGCTTCGAGTTCTGCACGCCGGCCGAGGTCGAGCCCAGGCTCTACGAGCGCACGCTGACCTGCAACGGGGTGTCCAAGGCCTATTGCATGACCGGATGGCGCATCGGCTATGCCGGCGGGCCGGAGAACCTGATCAAGGCGATGGGCGCGATCCAGTCGCAGTCGACCTCGAACCCGTCGTCGATCAGCCAGGCGGCCGCCGTGGCCGCGCTCAACGGCCCCATGGATTTCATTCCGCTCCACAACAAGTCGTTCAAGGAACGCCGCGACCTGGTCATCAGCATGCTGAACCAGGCCAAGGGCCTCACCTGCCATCGCCCGGAAGGCGCCTTCTACGTCTATCCGTCCTGCGTCGGGACCATCGGCAAGACGACACCCGGTGGCCAGACGATCAGCAATGACACCGATTTCGCCAACTACCTGCTGGACGCCGAGGGCGTCGCCGTGGTGCAGGGCGAGGCCTTCGGTCTCGCCCCGCATTTCCGCGTCTCCTACGCCACCTCGACCGAGGTGCTGGAGGAGGCCTGCCGGCGCATCCAGCGCGCCTGCGCGGCGCTGAGATAGTCAAAGCGTCGCTGCGCTACTTCGGCGCAGCGGCGCCATAGCCGCGCGTGCGAAGCTGCAGCGGCGCATTTTCCTCCCTGGTCATCCAGAAATAGAGCAGCGCGACCTCGGGGTGGTTCTGGAATTCCGCCTCGTTCGCCTCGCCCTGCCGGATCCTCCTGCGACCCTCCTCGCTGCGGCCTATCTCGGTCAGCATGCGGCCCCAATAGATGAACGCATCGCTGATAGTCGGCTCGGCCGTGATCGCTGCCTTAAAATATTGTTCCGCGGTCTGGTGCTGCTTTTGCGACCAGGCGGCGACGCCGGCGATCGTATTGGCGGAGGCGATGAGCGTGGGTCGCAGCCCCTTCTGCCGGGTCTGCAGGACATGGCGCGCGATCATGGCCGCATCGGCATAGCGGTCCTGCTCGGCCCGGGTGAAGGCCAGGTTAAGATGCGCCGCCACCAGACTGGGATCGTCGGCGATCGCCTGCTCGAACAACTCCGCCGCCGCGGTCTTGTCCCCGTCCACCAGGGCGAGGATACCCCGTAGATTGCGGAATCGCCCGCGCGCCGGATTGATCTCGATCAGCGCCTGGGCAGCGATGGCGTCGTCGAGCACTTGCCGCGCCTTCACGATGTCCGCCGCATCCGGCGCGCCCCCCACCGCCGGATCGAGGAGATAGAGCGCGGCGTGATAGGCGTCGAGCTTGATGGCGGTCTCGAGGGCGCCGCGGCGGATCAACGCCACGGCGGTCTCCTCGGTCTCGGCCGCCAGCGTCAGGTAGAACGTGCCGCGCAAGGTGGTCTCGCCGACGACCTCGAGCCTGGTCTTCCAGCCCTCGGTCGTCAGCGTGGCGATGATCTTGACCGGGTGCAGGCCGAAGAGGTCCTGGAAGGCCGCGGTCGCGTTGCTGAGCCCGGCCGACTCGGCGAGGAGGGAGACGAAGCTCTTGTCATGGGACGACCGGACCTCCGGCGGCTTGATCAGCGAGGCGGTGCTGAAGATCACCTGCAGCTCGCGCGCGAAGACGGTGGTCGCGAACTCCGGCTTGACCCCGGCGCTGCCGAGCGAGTCGGAGACCTGGAAGTCGGTCTTGATCGTGCCGGCGTTCCAGACGGCATCCAGGCCGAAGATACCGAAGCTAACGATGAGCGCGTAGAACAGGCTCGTCAGATCCAACATACTTTCGCCCCCATTGCGCCCGAGACCACGAACGACCTGACCGTCCACTGGGCCCGCGGCAGAGCCCTCGGCCAGGCGATGGTGACGAGCGCCCCGTCAGCCGGGCAATGGTCTCAACGGATCGAGCCATTGCCGCGCGGACGGCGCCGCAACGGCTCGTTGTCCTTCTCGGTCAGCCAGAAGTAGAGAGTCGCGACCTCGGCATAGTTCTCGAAGCTCGACTCGTTCGCCTCGCCCTGCAGGATCCTCTTCTGGCCCTCTTCGACGCGGCCGGTTTCCGTCAGCATGCGGCCCCAATAGATGTTGGCGTCGGTGACCGTTGGCTGCGCATCGACCGCGGCCGCGAAAAGCCGCTCGGCCGCCGCGTAATCCTTCTGCGACCAGGCGACGACGCCGCCGATCGTGTTGGCGGCGGAGACGAGGGCCGTCGGCAGTCCCTTCTGACGGGTCTGCAGGATGTGACGCGTGATCATTCCCGCGTCGGCGTAGCGGTCCTGCTCCACCCGGGTGAAGGCGAGATTGAGACGGGCCGCGATCAAGTCGGGATCGTCGGCGATCGCCTGCTCGAACAGCTTCGCCGCCGCCGTCTTGTCCTCCTCCAGCAGGGCGACGATGCCCCTGAGATTGCGGAACCGGCCGCGGATCGCGTTGATCGTGGTCGGCGCCTGGGCGGCGATGGCCTCATCGAGCACGCGCTTGGCTTGCGCGATGTCCGGCTCGCCGACAGGCGGGTCCAGGTGATAGAGCGCCGTGTGGTAGGGATCGAGCCGGGTGGCGGCACCGATCGCGCCGCGGCGGATCAGCGACACCGCCGTCTCGCCGGTTTCCGCTTCGAGCGAGAGATAAAAACTGCCGCGCTCACCGGCCTCGCCGATGATCTCGAGCCTGGGCTGCGTGCTCTCGGTGGTGAGCGTCGCCACGATCTTGACAGGGTGCAGGCCGAAGAGGTCCTGGAAGGCGGCGGTCGCGTTCTTGAGCCCGATCGACTCGGCCATGATGGAGACGAAGGTCTTGTCGTGCGACGATCGGACTGCCGGCGGCTTGATCACGGACGCGGTGCTGAACACCTCCCGCAACTCGCGGTCGAAGACGATGGTAGCGAACTCGGGCTTAATGCCGGCGCTGCCCAGCGTGTCGGAGATCTGGACGTCGGTCTTGACGGTCCCGGCGTTCCACGCGGCATCGAGCCCGAAGATGCCGAAGCCAACGACAAGTGCATAGATCAGACTCGTCAGATCCAACATAGATCGCTTCCCCCGTACCGAGACTCGAATCAAACTACTCGCGCGCCGCCATTAAACCAAGCATGCCTCCCCTATCGCAATACCGCACCGGACTGACCCTTGACCTTCCAGCAACGGGAAGCCCCATCTCTAGCTGGCAAGGAGACCGCCAATGACCGATGCCACCCTCGCCCCAGCCGTGCCGGCGCCTCGGGAAATCGTCCTCCCCATCGACGGCATGAACTGCGCCGGTTGCATCCGCGCGGTCGAGACCGCCCTCGAATCCGTTCCCGGAGCCCGCTCGGCCAGCGCCAGCCTGACCAGCATGACGGCAACCGTCGCGCTCGACCGCGAGATTCCGCCCGAGGCGCTGGTCGCGGCCGTACGCAAGGCCGGCTACGACGTGCCCAAGGACGAGATCGACCTCAGGATTGCGGGCATGACCTGCGCCTCCTGCGTCGGCCGGGTCGAGACGGCTCTGGCGCGGGTGTCGGGCGTGCTCGATGCGCAAGCGAACCTTGCCACAGAATCGGCGCGCGTCCGGGCGCTGGCCGGGACCGTCCGCCCCGAGGCGCTGGTCGCCGCGGTCCGGGCCGCCGGCTACGAAGCCCAAGCAGCCGAGGGCGCCCCGCCGAAGACGGCCGCCGATCGCGAGCCGATCGCCGTCGCGGTCGCGCTGCTCCTGGCAGCACCGTTCGTCGCCGACATGATCCTCGGGCTGGGGCTTCCGATCTGGATCCAGCTCGCGCTCGCGACCCCGCTGCAGCTCGTCTTCGGTGCCCGCTTCTATCGCGGCGCCTGGCGCGCGGCGCGGGCCCGCACCGCCAACATGGATACGCTGGTCGCCCTCGGCACCTCGGCCGCCTTCGGCCTCAGCCTCTGGCTCTGGATCGAGGGCCATGGCCACCACCTCTATTTCGAGGCCGGTGCCGTCGTCATCGCGCTGGTGCTGCTCGGCAAGTGGCTGGAGACACGCGCCAAGCGCCGGGCTGGCGACGCCATCGCCGCGCTCTCCGACCTCCGGCCGCCGCTTGCCCATGTACGCGACGGCGACGCCATCGTCGACCGCCCGGTCGGCGAGGTCGCGACCGGCCAGCGCGTGCTGGTCCGCCCCGGAGAACGGATTCCGGTCGACGGTATCGTCCGTGCCGGCGACAGCGACGTCGACGAGTCGCTTCTGACAGGCGAAGCGAGGCCGGTGCGCAAGGCGACGGGAGCTTCGATCACCGGCGGGGCGATCAACGGCCTCGGCCTCCTGGAGATCGAGGCGACGACCGTCGGCTCGGCTTCGCGCCTTGCCCGTCTCGTCCGCCTGGTCGAGCGCGCCCAGGCGTCCAAGGCGCCGGTCCAGCGCCTGGTCGACCGCATCGCCGCGGTCTTCGTGCCGGTGGTGCTGGCGATCGCGGCGGTCTCGGGTATCGGGACCTGGCTCCTCACCGACGACGGGGTGCAGGCACTGGTCAACGCGGTCGCCGTCCTCGTCATCTCCTGCCCCTGCGCGCTCGGCTTCGCGACTCCGGCGGCCGTCTCGGTCGCCATCGGCGCCGGTGCCCGCTCGGGCCTGCTCATCCGCGACGCCGAGGCCCTCGAGGCAGCGCGCCGCATCACCGTGGTCGTCTTCGACAAGACCGGCACGCTGACCATGGGAAGCCCGCGGGTGACGGACATCGTTCCGGTCGACGGCGACATCGCCGCCCTTCTGACCCTCGCCGCCTCCGCACAGACCGGAAGCGAGCATCCGCTCGGGCGCGCCGTGGTCGACCGGGCCAAGGCCGACGGACTCGTCCTTGCGGCCCCGGGGGAGTTTCGTATCCGCCCCGGCTATGGGCTGGAAGCCGAGATCGGCGGCCGGCTCGTCCATGTCGGCAGTCGCCGGCTGATGGAGGAGATCGGCGTCGACATCCGCCCGCTGGTCGCACGAGGCCGCCAATTCGAGGCCGAGGGCAAGACGACGATCTGGATCGCCGCCGGTGTCCGCCCCCAGCTCGCCGGCCTGATGGCAGCGGCGGACGTCATCCGTCCCGTCGCCGCCGAGACGGTCGCCGCGCTTACCGCGAAGGGCATCGAGACGGTCATGCTGACCGGTGACAACCGCGGCGCCGCAGAGGCCATCGCCGGCCAGGTCGGCATCACACGGATCATCGCCGAGGTCGCGCCCGAGACGAAGGTCGGCGAGGTCGAGCGCCTGAAGGCCGAGGGCGGGGTGGTCGCGATGGTCGGCGACGGCGTCAACGACGGCCCGGCGCTGGCGGCGGCCGATGTCGGCATCGCCATCGGCGGCGGCGCCGAGGTCGCCTTGGAGGCGGCAAAGGTCGCGCTGATGCGGGCGGATCTCGCGCTGGTGCCGGCCCTGATCGAGCTTTCCCATCGCGCCCATAGGAAGATCGTCCAGAACCTGTTCTGGGCCTTCGTCTACAACCTGGTCGGCATTCCGTTCGCGGCGTTCGGCCTGCTCACGCCGGTCGTCGCCGGTGCCGCGATGGCCTTCTCTTCGGTGAGCGTCGTCGCCAACGCGCTGACGCTGCGGACCTGGCGCCCCTCGGGCTCGACTGCGCCAAAGACCGACGCGACGTCGAAGTGACGACGACCGCCCGCGCGGCTAGCTGGGTGAACCGGCGCCTTGCCAGGGCTCGGCGAGGTCGGGATCGAACGGCCAGAGCGGGCGCGTGATCTGCTTGAAAGGCAGCCGCGGCAATTGGCTGTCGACCGGGCCCGGGGTCTCCAGCTCGATGATCCGGAACGCGAAGGGCGAGTAGAAGCCACGGAACTGCCCCGCCGACTTCACGATCACCGCCTTCGCCTCGCGCGGATACATGCCGGACGCCTCGTAGCCCCTGAGGTCGAGGGTGATCACCGGCTTCTCGCTGAGCAGGATCTGGATGAAGCCTGCGACCTCGATCACCGCGCGGAGCCCGGCGTCGAGATGCACCGGCGGCAACTCGGACACGTAGGGTCCCTCGGCAAGGCGAAGCACCCGGGCCTCGATGGTCACCGGCGTGTAGTAGATCGGCTGGAAGGCCGCGCCGATGGTGAGCGCGAGGCGCGTGCCGACACCTGCGGCATGACAGGCCCGCGTCGCCACGGGATCGGTCATGGTCAGCAGCAGCGGACCGGCGAGCGGCGGCCGGGACAACAGGTGCTGCAGCACAACCGCAGAGTCGCCGAAGCTGCCGGCCGAGGGCGCATCGGAGGCATCCGACAGCACGAAAGGCCGCTCGGCATCGGCGCTCGCTGCCACCGCATCGAACGCCTCGTCCAGCGAGATGCGGTTCGAGCGGAAGCGCTCGCGCATGCCCCAGACGTGACGGCCGATCCGGTCGGCCTCGCGTCTGCCGGCCGGGACGGCCGCCTCGCCGTCGACGACGACCAGGATCGACCAGCCGAGCTCGGGCACGTCCATCCAGGGCTGCGGAGCGATCACCGTGGCCGAAAGGACACCGGGCGTCGCCTCGACCTTGCGAAGGAGAGCGATCACCTCGGTCATCGGTCCGGTGGTGGTGTCGTGGCCTTCGGCCGAGGTCATCATGCGGACCTTGCGATGGACGATGATGGGCTCCGCCTCGCCGGCCATCGCCTTGCACAGGATCTCCATCGCCGCTTCGCCGGTCTCCGGATAGTCGACATGCGGGCAGGTCTTGAAGCCGACGGCGCCGTCGAGGCCCCGCTCCATCTCGGCGGTGAAGTTCGCGTGCATGTCGAACGACGCGATGATCGGCATCTCGCGGCCGACGATCTCGCGGATGCGTGAGATCAGGTCGCCCTCGGCGTCGCTGAACCCCTTGGTCGCCATGGCACCGTGCAGCGGCAGGTAGATGCCGTCGATCCGGCCGGCCTCCCGGCGGACGCCTGCCAGGATGCGGTCACGCATGTAGTGGTAGGCGTCATCCTCGAGGATCGGCCCGGCGCCGCCGAAGGTGAGGAAGACCGGCACCAGCTCGACGCCGCGCCGTGCCGCCACGGCGCGGGCACCGGCCACCTCGTCGCCGTGGCTGGTGGCGAAGACCTCCTCGCCCTCGGCCATCCGGCGCTTCCTGAAGATCTCCAGCGTCCCGGTTCCGGCGGTGAAGCTGTTGACCTCGTACTGCATGCCTGCGACGAGCACGCGCGGCCGGTTCGCCCCGCGCATGGGTGATCAGTAGCCGAGGTCGAGATCGACGAGGTTCTTCAGCCTGCGGCGCCCGAGATAGCGCTTGATGTTGTCGGCGAAGATGTCGAGGCCGCGATCGACATAGACCGAGCCGTCGTCGACGCCGGCGTGCGGGCTGACGATCAGGTTCGGCACGTCCCAGAGGGCTGAGTCGGACGGCAGCGGCTCGGGATCGAACACGTCCAGCACCGCACCGGAAAGGGTTCCGGCCCGGAGCCGCTCGGCCATCGCGCCGTAGTCCATGACCCGGGCACGGCCGAGATTGACGATGCCGCAACGGTCCGGCAGCAGCCCGATCGCCGCCCGGTCGATCAGGTTCTCGGTACCCTTGGTGATCGGCAGGGTCACCACCAGGAAGTCCGCCTTCGGCAGCACCTTGGCCATGGCGGTAGCCTTGACCACGCGGTCGAAGCCGGCGACGGCCTTGCCCGAGGTGTTGATGCCGATGGTCGTCATCTTGTGGCGCTTGGCCTGCAAGGCCACGGCCTGGCCGAGGCCGCCGGTCCCGGCGATCACCGCGGTCTTACCTTCGATCGGGGTGGTGAACACCGGCTGCCAGGCCTTCTTCCTCTGGCTGCCGACGAAGCGCTGGACGGCGTGGTTCAGGATCAGCATGCCGGTCAGGCCGAACTCGCCGCCCTTCGGCCCGTGAAGGCCGGAAGCGTTGGTCAGCATGAAGCTGCGGTCGAGCTTGGGCGCCAGCTTCTCGACGCCGGCGTTCAGCGACTGGATCCATTTCAGCTTCGGCGCATCGGCCTTCAGCGTCAGCGCGTCGAAGGCGACGCCGAGAACGATCTCCGCCTGGGCCAGGTCTCTGGGGTTCAGCCCGTAGACCATCTTCACGCGATCGAAGACGCCGGGATGGCGCTTGGCGGCCGCCTTGATGCGGGCAGGGGTGATCGCATGAGCCGGCCCGGTGTCGGGTTTGTCGGCAACGTAGACGAGCGGACGCGTCGCGGCCTTGGCCATAGTATTCGGTCTCCTCCCTCGGATCGACCGCGCACCATATACTGGGATGAAACGGGATTGAACCCAATCGGCGTCCCCTGCGACGCACGGGAAAGGGGAGGAATGGCCGACAGTGGATCCGGGAGGAGGGTGGCAGAGGCCGATCTGCGTCACCTCGTGGAGAAGGTGGCCGGGGGCGATCACGTCGCCTTCCGCTGGCTTTTCCGTCGGTTCCAGCGTCCGGTCCATGCCTACCTCACCCGTCTGGTCCGCCTGCCCCAGATCGCAGACGAGCTCATGAGCGAGACGATGCTCGAGCTGTGGAAGGGGGCGGGACGGTTCGGCGGTCGGTCGACCGTCTCCACCTGGCTGTTCGGGATCGCCCGTCACAAGGCGATCGACTATCTCCGGCGCAGGCACGAGGGCGATCTCGGCGAGGACGCCCTGGTCGAGGTGGTCGATCCCTCGCCGACGCCGGAGGAGGCCGTCGGCCGGGCGTCGATCGCCGAGCTGGTCGGCAGCCTGATTGACCGGCTCAGCGCCGAGCACAGGGAGGTTCTGCACTTGGCCTATCGCGAGGAGATGTCGGTCGAGGAGATCGCCGACGTCGTCAATTGTCCGATCAACACAGTGAAAACGCGCATGTTCTACGCCCGGAAGCGAATGAAGACGCTACTGGCCGAGGCTGGCGTGGAGGGCCCGTGACGCCATGACCCGTGAGATGGATATCCCCGAAGAGGAATTGCTGCTGCCCTGGTACGTCTCGGGCCGGCTCGAGCCCGAACAGCAAGCGCGCGTGGAGCAGGCGCTGAGGCACTCGCCGGAGCTTCGCCAGGCGTTCGAGGAGGAACGGCGCCTGCAGGCCGCCGTGGCCGCTGCCCCCCTGCCCCTGCCCGAGGAAATCGACCCGGATGCCTTGTTGGCGGTCGCGGCAGCCAGGGAAGCGCCGCGCTCGATGCCGCTATGGATGAAACCGGCGCTCGCCGCAGCCGTTGTGGTTGCGATTGTCGAAGGCGTCGCCCTGGCCTGGCTCACGCCGGCGTCAGTCTATCGGACGGCCTCTGGACCGGCACAGAAAATTGCTATTGAATCGACACGGTATGCGGTCCAATTCATCGAGGACGCGTCGGTCGCGCAAATTCGTGAGGCGCTTTCCGAGGCCGAGGCGGGAATCATACGTGGTCCGCTCCCCGATGGAGCCTATGTCCTCGAGGCCGCTCAGGGGGAGCGGGCTCTGGACCGTTTGAAGCGAAGTGGCGTGACGCGGACGATCGCGCGAACCGACTAGACGGAGTCTTCTTTGCTTCGGGTGGGCCTGATAGGCGTCGTGGCGGTGGTGGCGGCGCTAGGCTCGAGAGAGGTCTCGGCCGAAGGCGCCGACGCGCGCTACACCGCAGGGCGGCCGCCGGATTTCGTACGGCCCGTATCTCCGCCTCGCGTTCCGCCCCCCGCCCCGGCCCCCGTTCGTCCGACACCGGCAGCCCCGTCGCCGCCGCCGTTCGCCGCAGCGCCCGGCCCGGTGACGACGCCGACGCCCCCCGTGGTCACGCCGCCTGGCGCCCGGCCGGCGCCGCCGCCGACGGCTTTCTTCGTTCCTATCAAACCCGCGCCGATCATCGAAGCGACCTCGAACGACACCGGTGGCGAAGTCGCGCCCAGCCCCTATCAAATGCAGCGCCGGGATATGCTTCGACGGCACCGCCGCGACTCGCAGGGCGATACCTCGGCGCCTCGGCCGCAGGAAGACCCGGCAGCGCGCCGCGAGTGGCGCGCGCCGGACGGAAAGCCCTCCCCTCCCAGGGACGCCCCCGCCAAGCCGCCGATCGCCGAGGGAGAAAGGCCCGCGCCGACTCCGGTGGTAGCCTCGACCGCGCCTGCCACCACCGCCGAGACACCGCGGCCCGCCGGGACCGTAGCCATACCCGCCGCACCCGCCCCGCGGCCCCGGCCCGGTGCGCCGTCGACGGCGATGCTCGGCGTCACCATGCGCGACATGGTCGTCAATCAGCTGGTCGCCATCGTCCCGGTGAGCGGCGGCGACGGTCTCGCCAACGACTACGGGCTCGCGATCGACGACGACGCGACGATCCGCTCTCTCGGGGTGCGGCTCGTTACTTTCACCGTGCTGAGGCCGCGCGGCCTCGGCGACCTCATCGACACGATGGGTCTCGACTCGCGCGTGCAGGCGGCCCAGCCGAATTTCCGTTACCGCACCTCGTCGGCGGCGATCGCCGGCGCTTATCCGCAAAACCGCATGAAGATCCAGCCGGCACTGGGCCTCGCCTCAGGCGCCGGCGTCACCGTGGCACTGATCGACACGCGGGTCGCCGATCTCTCCTCGCTCATCGGCCATGTGATCGAGCGGGTCAGCGTCACCCAGAGCGGCGGCAAGGGCCGCCACGGCACGGCGCTCGCCGGCCTGATCGCCGACGTGGCACCGGCAGCCCGCCTGCTGTCGATAGAAGCCTTCGCCGACGACCCCAGCGACCCGGACATGGGCATCGCCACGACCCTGACCCTGGCCCGCGCCCTCGATGCGGCCATCGACCGCAAGGCCGACGTCATCAACCTCAGCATCGCCGGCCCGCGCGATCCGCTGGTCGGTCGCCTCGTCCGCCAAGCCCTGTCGCGCGGCATCGTGGTCGTGGCGGCCGCCGGCAACGACGGGCCGGATGCACCGCCCCGCTACCCCGCCGCCTATGACGGCGTCGTCGCGGTGACGGCGACCGATCCGCGCGATCAGCCCTATGCCGCCGGCGCCCAGGGCGCCCATGTCGCCGTGGCCGCACCGGGTGTCGAGGTCCGGGCGACCGTGTCCGAGGGCGTCGTCGGCTACGTCACCGGCACCTCGGTCGCTGCCGCCCAGGTCGCCGGCGTCGCCGCGCTTCTCCGCGAGCGTGCACCGGGCCTCGGCTCGGGCGATGCCCGCCGCCTGCTCAAGGAGACCGCCGCCCCGCTTCCCGAAGGCCCCGGCATGGTCGATGCCTTCGCCGCCCTCTCCCGCGCCACCGCCTACGTTCGCCGTTGAACCTGGACGCGCCTTCCTACGACTAATCATCAAGGACATGCGGTCGCTATCCCGTCCCCCCGAGAATGACCGTCTGTCCATGGGGGTCACAGAATCCCAAACTAGGTGGAGCGGCGCCACATAGGCATCAGCCGGCGCCGTCTCCCTTATTTTCTCGGTCCTGAACTGATGAGTCGTTCGAACGACCCGTCTCGATGCGGTCGTTGCCTATGCGCTATGCTCACGCTCGCATGATCCCGACCGACGATGCGCTGGACTTGCAGCAGCTCCTCGCCGCCTTCGGCGAGATCGACAGCGACGTGCGCGAGATGATGCAGCTGTTCGTCGAGACGACTACGCCGATGCTGGACGATCTCGACGCCCATGCCGCGGTCCGTGACCGCACGCCCTCGAAGATGCCGCCCATTCCGCCAAGGGGGCGGCCCGCAGCGCCGGAGCCCGAGCCCTGGCAGCCGCCTGCAAGGCGCTGGAGAGCGCGGCACGGGCCGGCGACTGGACCGAGGTCGAACTCAGGCGGGCCCAGGTCAAGCCCGCCTTCGAGGCGGCGAAGCGCGCGATCGCCCGGCTATAGGGTCTTGCGGCGTTCCACTTTGCCGGCGGCGATGATCGCCGTGGCATCCTCGGGATCGAGCGGGCGGGAGAACAGGAACCCCTGTCCGAGATCGCAGGCGAGGATCCTGAGGATCTCCAGGTCGCCCGCGGTCTCGATGCCTTCGGCGATGGTCTCGAGGCGCAACAGGCGGCCGAGCTCGGTGACGACGCGGACGACGCCGCGGCTCTCGACGCTGCCATGGATGGCGGCGATGAACGACTGGTCGATCTTCAGGCTGTCGACCGGCAGGCGCGTCAGGTAGCTCAGCGACGAATAACCGGTGCCGAAGTCGTCGACGGCGAGGCGGACGCCCAGCGCCTTCAGTCGCTTCAGGATGTCGACCGCGGCGCCGGCATCGGCCATGACCGCGCTCTCGGTGATCTCCAGCTTTATCCGCGTCGGATCGGCCCCGGTCTGCGCCAGGACGCGGCGGACGTCTTCGACCAGGTCGGGGTGTCCCAGCTGGCGCGCCGAGAGGTTGACCGAAACGAAGAACGGCACGCCGAGCGGGCTCAGCTTCGGCCAGGCCGCGAGCTGGGTGCAGGCCCGCTCCAGCACGGAGAGGCCGAGCGGGATGACGAGACCGGTCTGCTCGGCGACCTCGATGAAATCGGCCGCCGGGACCAGGCCCCGCTCCGGATGGCGCCATCTCGCGAGCGCCTCGAAGCCCGCCAGCTTGCCGTCCTCGAGATGGACGATCGGCTGGTAGCTGAGGCGAAGCTGATCGCCCGACTCGAGCGCCTTTCTCAGATCGCTCTCGATGCGCTGGGCCTCGACGGCGCGCGCCCGCATCGGCTCGCGGAACCGCGCATGGCCGGTCGCCCGCGCCGCCCGCGCGTGGTCGGCGGCGACGGCGGCGTCGCGCAGCATCTCGACGCCGGCCTTGTAGTGGCGGCCGGCGCGGACGATGCCGATCGATCCGGCGAGCACGACCTCGCGTCCTTCGACGGCGATCGGCTGCGCCAGCAACGTCTGAGTGAGCGCCACCGCCGCGTCGACCGCGGCGTCGGAGGCGTCCGCGACGACCAGCCCGAACTCGACCGTACCAAGTCGCGCGACCAGCTCCGTCTGCGGCAGCTCTCGCACCAGGCGCTGGGCCAGCGCCGCCAGGGCCCGGTCGGCCACGTCATGGCCGACGCTCGAGCGCACGATCTCGAATCGGTCCAGCGCCAGATAGAGCAGCGCCAAGTCGCGCTCCTCAGCCGCCGCCCGGTCGAGCCGCTCGAGCATCAAGGTGCGGTTGGCGATGCCGGTCAGCGGATCGAAATAGGCCAACGCCTCGAGCTTGCGCTCGGAGTCCTTCTGCTCGCCGATGTCGCGCAGATACGCGATGGTCAGGGTGCGCCCGTCGACCATCACCCGCGAGACCGCGATCTCGACCGGAAACACCGAGCCGTCGTGCCGGATCGCGGTGTCCTCGATGCGGCGCCCGGGCTCGGCGGCCGCGGCGTCGAGAAGCTGGCGCGGTACCGCGACACGGTCGACCGGCTGGCCGATCGCCTTGGCGCGCGAGACGCCCAGCATCTGCTCGGCTGCGGCGTTGAAGGCGACCACGATTCCGTCCTCGTCGACGACCAGGATGCCGTCGAGAGCGGTGTCGATCATCGCCGCCTTCAGCGCTTCCGAATCCCGGAGCGCATGCTCGACCGCCATCTTGGTGGTGATGTCGGAGGCGGTGCCACGGTATCCGTGGAACGCGCCGTCGGGACCGAAGACCGGCTTGCCGCTGGTCCGGAAGAAGCGCATGCCGAGATCGGTTTCGACCCGGTAGACGAAGTCGCGGAACGACCGACGTTCCGCCATGTCGGCCAGATGCTGCCGCCAGCCCTCGGGGTCGAAGGTGAGGTCGGCGATCTCGTCCCGTCGGCGGCCGATCGCGCGCTTGGGATCGTTGCCGGAGCTGACCCGAGACTGGTCGTCGACGAAGGTGAACTTGAGGTCGACGTCCATCTCCCAGGTCCAGTCCGACGCACCCTCGGCGATGTCGCGGTAGCGCGACTGGGCCAGCTTCTGCTCGGTGATGTCGGTCCGGACGACCGCGACGCCCCCGGAGGGAAGCGGCACCGCCGTGATCAGGAACCAGGTGCCATCCGCCATCTCGACTTCCATCGGCGGCGGGCTGCGGCGGGCGATCTCCGACCAGTAGGCGTCGATCCAGGCCTGCCACTGGGCCCGTGTCGCCTTCGGTGCACGAAAACGCGGCAGCACGCGCATGACCAGGGAGAGCGCCGTCTCGCCCACCAGCTTCGCCGGCCCCTCTTCCTGGAAGGCAGCGAAGGCGTCGTTGCACCAGACCAGCCGCTGCTCGGCACCGAAGACGCAGAAGCCGAGCGGCAGCCGCTCCATCGCCTCATAGACGAACGCCCTGGAGATTTCCGGGGTGTGCTTCATGTCAGGCCCGGCGCCGGCACGACGAGCGGCCGCGCGCTCGCGGCGGGGCCAAGAGCGAAGGCGGGCAGGGTGGCGCGGATGGCCGAGGCATGGTCGAGGGGGAGTCCGATGCGAGCCGCTAGGTCCAGCGCAAGATAGCGCAATGGCAGCCGCTGCCCACCCTCTCGCCTTGCCCATTTCGCCGCACGGCCGGCGGCCCGCCTCAGCGCCAGCCGCCGCAGCCCGGACGAAAGGCCCGGAGTTTGTTCGATGAACCGGGCAAGCGCGAGGTTGTAGTCGTGGAAAGTCTGGTGCTTCCGCCCCACCATCAGGCGCTCGCCGTCGCCGGCCGGGCCATAGGCTGTCACCAGGTCGAGGAGCGCGATCCGCCCGCGACTCGCAACCCGAAGCGCCAGCGAAAAATCCTCGGCGAAGACGCCGGAATCGCAACCCCCGGCCGCCTTTACCGCCTCCAGGCGGTAAAGCGTCTGGCTGGTGCCGGAGATCGTGCGCGCGATGACCGCGCCGACCGGGTCCTGGGGAATCTCCGCGGCCACCGGTTGCTCGCTGAAGGCGATATCGCCGGGATCGCCGTAGTAGTCCTGCCGGCTGAACACCGCGTCGGCCCCGGCTGCCTCCAGGGTGTCGATCAGCAAGCGTGTGCAAAACGGCGCCAGGATGTCGTCGGAACCGACCAGCTTGAGGTAGCGGAGTCGAGCCAGCGCGATACCCGCATTGGTTGCCGCGGTCGGGCCGCCGTTTTCCTGGCGGACCAGAATCGTATCCGACCACCCTGCGGTCGAGCGTTCGACCAGGTCGGCCGAGCCGTCGACCGAACCGTCGTCGATGAAGATGAACTGGCGGCGCCTGTCGGGGACCTGCGCGGCAAGCGCATCGATCACGCCCGGCAGGTAGCCGACCTTGTTGAAGACCGTAACGACGAAGGAAACCCCATCCCCCACAACCGGACAGGTAACGCCGTCATTGGTGGGTAATCAAACGGTTTATGCCTCGAGATGGCGGCCGGGGAAGTAGCGCCTCAATACTGATTCCCGCGGGCCCGCGAGGATCGAGAGCACGTAACCGGCACCGGCCATCAGGACGATCGCCGGCCCGGAGGCCAGTTCGAGGTGAAAGGAGAGGAGAAGCCCCCCGAGGCTGGCCAGCACGGCAAGGACGACGCTGGCGGCCGCCATCCCCTCGACGCTGGCCGCCCAGAACCGCGCCGACGCCGCAGGCAGCATCATCAACCCTACCGCCATCAGGGTCCCCAGCGCCTGGAAGCCGGCAACCAGGTTCACCACCACCAGCGCCATGAACAGCATATGCGCAGTGCCTCCAGGGCCGCCCACGGCCTTCAGGAAGCCGGGGTCGAAGCATTCGACGACGAGCGGCCGCCAGATCAGCGCCAGGGCGACGAGGGTGAGGGTGGCGATGGCGGCGATCAGCAAGAGCGAGTCCCGGTCGACCGCCAGCACCGATCCGAACAACACATGCATCAGGTCGACCGGGCCGCCATGCCTGGAAATCAAGAGGACGCCGAGCGCAAGCGCGATCAGGTAGAAGCCGGCGAAGCTCGCATCCTCCTTTAGCCGGGTTGCGCGGGCGACCCAGCCGGACAGGAGCGCCACGGCGACCGCGGCGGCGAAACCGCCGAGGCTCATCGGCCAGAGGCTCAGACCGCCGAAGACAAAGCCGACGGCGGCGCCCGGCAGGATCGCGTGCGAGAGCGCATCGCCGAGCAGGCTCATGCGCCTGAGGATCAGGAAGACCCCGATCGGGGCCGAGCCCAGCGACAACGCCAGGCACGCTACCAGCGCCCGGCGCATGAAGGCGTAGTCGAGGAAGGGGTCGAGAAAAAGGCCGGAGACGCTCACGCGGCAGGGCGCCGGCAGACCTGAGCGTCGTCCTGCCAGGACTCGGCCATGGCCCGCGCCTTCAGGAGGTTGGCGGGGCTCAGCGCCTCCTCGGTCGGGCCCCAGGCGACCATCTCGCGGGCCAGCAGCAGGGTCTCGGGGAAAAGCCGCCTGACCTGGTCGTAGTCGTGGAGGACGGTCACCACCGTCCGCTTCTCGTCGTGCCAGCGCTGCACCAGCTCCAGAAGGTCAGCGGTGGTCCTGGCATCGATGGCGGTGAAGGGCTCGTCGAGCAGGATCACCTTGGCATCCTGCAGCATCATCCGGGCGAAGAGGGCGCGCTGGAACTGGCCGGCCGAAAGCGTGCCGATCGGACGCGCCTCGAAACCGCCGAGCCCGACTGCGGTCAGCGCTTCCCGCGCCGCCTCGATCTCCGGACGGCCGAGGCCGCCGAAGATCCCCATCCGCCGCCAATGGCCGAGCGCCACCACCTCCAGCACCGACAGCGGCACGGAGCGGTCGACCTCGGCCTGCTGAGGCAGATAGGCGATTTCCCGCCGGCTCAGGCGCGACAGGGTCACCCGGCCCTCGGCGGGCTGGATCAATCCGGCCAGGGCCTTCAGGAGCGTCGACTTGCCGGCGCCGTTGGGGCCGACCACAGCGGTGAGCGAGCCCGCGGCGAAGTCGCCGGTCAGATGGTGGACCGCCGGGTGACGGTCATAGGCCAGGGTCAGGCCGTCAAGTCGGATCGTCGCCATGGCTAGAGGGCCCAAAGGACTGCGAGCCAGAGGCCGGCGATGGCCGATCCGGCAAGGCCGAGCCGACCGGTGGCCGAAGCCAGAAGGGCGCTTGCCCCGGTCATTCCAATCTCGGGGCCGGCCAAATGGTTCCTGCCTTCGGAACGTTCGTCGGCCGAACGAGGTTGAGAGGTGGGGGGTGGATGGTCGTGCATCGAGGCAAGTTCGATACAGTATAACGTTCCCGGTCGTCAACCGGGCATGCCTTGCCGGCTCCCCTCCGATCCGCGACAGTTCAACTATGGCGGCAAAAACCCAGGTAAGCGTGACCGAGGAAGGCGAGACGGCCCGGGTGAGCCTCGCCGGGGCCTGGACCGTGGCCGCCGCCGCCGACCTGGACAGCCAGCTCCGCCGCCTCCGCCTGCTCAAGGCGCGGCGGGCGACGTTCGATCTGAGCGGCATCGAGCACCTCGACACCGCCGGCGCGTGGCTCATCCGCCAGGCGGCAAAGACCTTGACCGACGGCGGGGTGACCGTGGCCCTCGCCGGCGCCGACCAGCGGGCCTCGGCGCTGCTGGAGACCGTCGCCGGCGTCGATCAGTCCGCCGATACGCCGGTCAAGGCGCCAGCGACCGTGATCGAGCTCCTGGAGCGGCTGGGGTTCGCCACCGCTTTCGCGGTCAGGGAGTCGCGTTCCTATCTCGGGTTCCTCGGCCTCACCCTCGAGACGGCCGCCCGGATTGCGCTCCGGCCGCATCGTTTCCGGTTCACCTCGTTCGCCTTTCACCTGGAGGCCGTCGGGCTCAACGCCCTGCCGATCGTGGGATTGATCTCGTTCCTGATCGGCGTCGTCATGGCCTATCAGGGCGCGACCCAGCTACGGCAGTTCGGGGCGGAGATCTTCGTCGTCGACCTCGTCGCCATTTCGGTCCTGCGCGAGATCGGGATCCTATTGACCGCCATCGTCGTCGCCGGGCGATCCGGCAGCGCATTCACCGCGCAGATCGGCACGATGAAGCTGCGAGAGGAGGTCGACGCGATGCGCGCGCTCGGCCTCGACCCGGTCGAGGTCCTGGTCCTGCCGCGGCTCGCCGCGCTGGTCGTGGCGATGCCGATTCTCTGCTTCTTCTCCGATCTCATGGGCCTGATCGGCGGGGCGATGATGGCCTGGATCGACCTCGACATCTCGCCGGAGACGTTCGTCAGGCGCGTTCAAGCGAACACCTCGATCAAGCACTTCTGGGTCGGCATGGTGAAGGCGCCGGTTTTCGCCGCGATGATCGGGCTGGTCGGCTGCTACCAGGGCCTCAAGGTCAAGGGCGATGCCGGGTCCGTCGGCAGGCTGACGACGCGCTCGGTCGTCCAGTCGATCTTCCTGGTCATCGTGGTCGACGCGGTCTTCTCGATCTTCCTCAGCCTAATCGACGTATGAGCGAACCCGCCATCCGCGTCCGCGGTCTCCGCACCAAGCTCGGCGGGCAGGAGATTCACAAGGATCTCGACCTCGAGGTGCGGAAAGGCGAGATCCTGGGCGTGGTCGGCGGCTCGGGCACCGGCAAATCGGTGCTGATGCGCACGATCCTCGGCCTCATCCGGCCGCGCGAGGGCACCATCGAGGTGCTGGGGAAGAAGGTGGATCCGATCGACCGCGAGACCATGATCTCGCTCGAGCGCCGGTGGGGTGTTCTGTTCCAGGATGGCGCTCTCTTCTCTTCGCTCACCGTTTCGGAGAACGTCCAGGTGCCGATGCGCGAGCATCTCGACCTGCCGGCGGCGCTGGCCGAAGAGTTCGCCACGCTCAAAATCAAGCTCGCCGGCCTCAAGGCCGAAGACGGCCACAAGTACCCTTCCGAGCTCTCCGGCGGCATGCGCAAGCGCGCGGCGCTCGCCCGGGCCCTCGCCCTCGATCCCGACATCGTCTTTCTCGACGAACCGACCGCCGGGCTCGACCCCGTCGGCGCCGCCCAGTTCGACGATCTGCTCCAGGGACTCTGCCGCAGCCTCGGCTTCACCGTGTTCCTGATCACTCATGACCTCGACACGCTCTATGCGGTGACCGACCGCATCGCCGTGCTCGCCGACAAGAAGGTGCTGGTCACCGCGCCGATCGCCGAGCTCGAGCGGCATCCGCATCCTTGGATCCACGAATATTTCCACGGCCCCCGCGGTCGCGCCGCGAAAGGCTCTGCTATGATCGACGCAACCAGCTGAGCCGAGGCCCATGGAGACCCGCGCACACAACGTCCTGATCGGCGCCTTCGTCCTGGTGTTCGTCGCGGCGCTATTCGTCTTTGTCGTGTGGCTGGCGAAGGCCAGGGGTGACCGGGACTTAGCACTCTACGACATCATCTTCACCGACGCGGTCTCTGGTCTGGCTCTCGGCGGCGATGTGCGTTTCAACGGTATCAAGGTAGGGTCGATCAAACGGATCGCCATCGATCACGAGGATCCGACTCGCGTGCGCGTGACCGTCGAGATCGACGCCGACGTGCCGGTGCGCGCGGATTCGTCAGCGACGATGCAGCTGCAGGGCATCACCGGCGTCACCTATGTGGAGATCAGCGGCGGGACACAGGCGTCGGCACGGGTCGAGCCGAGCGTGGAATTCCCCTACCCGGTCATACGCTCGCGCCCCTCGCAGATCACCGAGCTGGTCGACCAGCTGCCCAAACTGCTCGAACGCTCGACCCAGCTCGTCGACCGCGGCAATGCGCTGCTCGACGACGAGAACCGCAAAAACCTCTCCGCCGCCCTCGGCGATCTCCGCCAGGTGACGCAGGCGATGGCCGGACGCACGGAAACCCTCGGCAAGGCGATCGACGAGCTGTCGGCGGCCAGCGCCGGGGTCGGCGAGCTGGTCCGCCGCGGCAACCGCGTGGCCGAGGAGCTGTCGGCGACCATGAGCGTCGCCCGCGGCACGCTGGCCGGCGCCGACCAGCTGATCGACGGCGAGGTGCGCGAGACCGTCGCCGCCATCGGCCGGGTCGCCAAGGATGCTTCCCGGCTGCTCGGCGACAACCGCGAGGCGCTCGACGCATTCGCCACCGACGGCCTGGTCGAGTTCCGGCGCTTCATCGAGGAGGCGCGGGTCCTGGTCCAAAACCTCGGCCGGGTCGCGACCAAGATCGAGGAGAATCCGAGCCAGGTGTTCTTCGGGTCGAACGAGTCGGAATTCAAGCCGGGGAATACCGGAAGATGAGATCACTCCTGCTGCTGCCGCTGCTGGCGATCGCCGCCTGCTCCAGCTTCCTGACCGGCGGCGGACCGGCGCCAGACCTCTACACGCTCTCGCCGGCAGCCCGCTTCGCCGACGGGCTGCCCACGGTGCCCTGGCAGATCATGATCGAGGAGCCGACCGCCGTCGGCGGCCTGGATGCAAACCGCATCGCCGTACAACCGACCGCGAACGAGGTCCGCTACTTCGCCGACATCCGCTGGGTCGAGCGGGCGCCGCGCATGGTACAGGGCCTGCTCGTCGAGTCCTTCGAGCGCTCCGCTGCCGTCGCCGCTGCTGACCGCTACACAGTCGGCACGCGCGCCGACTACATTCTCAAGTCGGAGCTACGGGACTTCCAGGCGGAGCTGCTCACGACGCCCAAGACCCCGACGATCCACGTCCGCCTGACGGTGAAGCTGGTCCGCAGCAGCCGCCAGGACATCGTATGGACGCGCGACTTCACCGCCCGGGTCGTCGCCCAAGCCTCGAACGCCCCCGCCGTGGTTGCCGCCTTCGACCAGGCGCTGGGTCAAGTGATGACGGAAATCGTGACCTTCACCGTGCGCGAAACGCCGGCGAAGCGATGACCACTGTCAGGGCCGCAGCAGGAAGCCGTCCTTCAGCGGGTCGCCAGGCTCGGCGAGGAAGCGGGCCGAACCGGTGTAGTGGGCTTCGCCTGCCACCTCGACGGTGACGGCGGCACGTTTACCGAGTCGCGTCTCGCGGACGACCCTTCCCTCGAAGCGGGCGCCGGTCAGGCTTTCGAACACATGCCGCTCTCCGGGCTTCGCCTGTCCTCGCGCGTGCGCCAGCGCCAGGCGGGCGGTGACACCGGAGCCGGTCGGGCTGCGGTCGACCTCGCGCTCGGCGAAGACGCAGACGTTCACCGACGGCCGGTCGCGCCCGTCGCCGCCATCGGTCAGGATGGTACCGTAGAGGAAGGCGAGGTCGGCGTCGTCCGGATGCTCGAGCAGAACGGCGCCCTTTGCTGCCTCGGTCACCACGGTCGCGGCGTCCACCAGGTCGCGGAGCGGCGAGCCGGCCATGTCGAGGCCGAGGCGGGACGCCGGCAGAATCGCGTAGAAGGCGCCGCCATAGCCGATGTCGAGCGTGACTTGGCCGAAACCCGGCACCTCGATCGTCCGATCGAGCGCGGCGGTGAAGGCCGGCACGCTCTCGAAGCGGACGCGACCGGCGCGCCCGTCCTTGACCTCGACCGCGACCGCGACCGGCCCGCAGGGGCATTGCAGGACGAAGCGCGTCTCCGGCTCGACCGCGGCGACCCGGCCGCTCTCCACCGCCCAGCGCCCAAGCGCGATGGTGGCGTGGCCGCACATGGTCGAATAGCCCTCGTTGTGCAGGAAGAGGACGGCGAAGGCCGCCTCCGGGTGATCGGCCGCGACCGGCAGCGCACCATACATGTCGAAATGTCCGCGCGGCTCGTGCATCAGCCGGCGGCGGAGATGGTCCAGGCGGTCGCGCGCATCGCGGCGCTTATCGAGCAACGTCGCGCCGCGCAGCTCGGGATAGCCCGAGACGATGATACGGACGGGCTCGCCGCCCGTATGCATCTCCACCGTCTCGATCGGCTCGATTCCCGGGATCATCGTTGGCCGACGTTGAGGGTCCGCTCGAGGCGCAGGCTGTAGCGCGAGAGCGAGAAGCAGATCAGCCAGAAGACCACGCCGGCGAAGGTATAGGCCTCGGCGGTCAGTCCCACCCACTTTGGATCGGCCAGCGCCGCATGGACGATGCCGAGCAGGTCGAACAGGCTGACGATCAGCACCAGGGTGGTGTTCTTGAACAGCGCGATGAACTCGTTGACCAGGCCGGGGATGACCATGCGCAGCGCCTGCGGCAGCACGATCATGCCGGTCGATTGCCAATAGCCGAGGCCGAGCGCTGCGGCGGCCTCGTATTGCCCCTTCGGCACCGCCTGCAGGCCGCCGCGGATCACCTCCGCCATGTAGGCCGAGACCACCAGCGCCAGCCCGACCAGCGCCCGCACCAGCTTGTCCACGCTGACGCCGGCCGGGAGGATCAGCGGCAGCAGCACCGAGGCGAGGAAGATCACGGTGATGATCGGGACGCCGCGCCAGAACTCGATGAAGGTGATGGAGACGACGCGGATGGTCGGCAGGCTCGCCTGGCGGCCGAGCGCCAGCGCGATCGCCAGCGGCACGGCGACGAGGCCGCCGAAGACCGCCATGAAGGTGGTCAGCATCAGCCCGCCCCAGAGCCGTGTCTCGACCACGGGAAGGTCGAGAACGCCACCGACCAGGAGGACGAGGCAGATCGGCGGATAGAGGAGGAAGGTGCCGAGCGCCCACCAGCCCTTGGCCGCCATGCCGGGCCACATCAGCGGTGCCACCGCGGCGGCAAGGAGGAGAGCTGCGGCATCGACCCGCCAGCGCAGCTCCTCGGGATAGAATCCGTAGATAAACTGGCCGAAGCGGGCGCGGACGAAGACCCAGCAGGCGCCGTCGGCCCGGCAGGCGTCGCGCCCCTCGCCCACCCAGGTCGCGTCGATCAGGCTCCACTCGACGATCGGCGGGACGATCCGCCAGAGCGCCCAGAAGCAGATCAGCGTCACCACCGCATCGAGCGGCGTCGCGAACAGATTCTTCCGGATCCACGCGAGCCAGGTCATCGGGTGGGCAGCGCCACGGCGCGGTTGTACCAGTTCATCAGCACGGAGACGGTGAGGCTGATGACCAGGTAGATCGCCAGCGTGATCGCGATGATCTCGACCGCCTGTCCCGTCTGGTTGAGCGCCGAGCCGACGAAGACCGAGACGATGTCGGGATAGGCGATGGCGGCGGCGAAAGAGGAGTTCTTCACCACGTTGACGTACTGGTTGGTCAACGGCGGCACGATCACCCGCATCGCCTGCGGCAGCACCACCAGGCGGAGCGTCTGACCCTCGCTGAGGCCGAGCGCGCGGGCGGCCTGACGCTGCCCGTCGGCGACCGCGAGGATGCCGCCGCGGACGATCTCGGCGATGAAGCCGGCGGTGTATGTCACCAGCGCCAGCAGGAGGCCGACGAATTCCGGGATCAGCACGACGCCGCCGGAGACGTTGAAGCCGCGAGGCTGAGGGATGTCCCAGGCGACCGCCGACCCGGCGCCGAGCGCGGCCAGGATCGGCAAGCCGACGATGAGTCCGGCGCCCGCCTCAAGGATCGGGAACGGCTGGCCGGTCTCGGCCTGGCGCCGGAGCGCCCAGCGGCGGACGAGGAGGAAGACGGCGACCCCGACCGCCAGCGCCGCCGGCACGGCGAGAAACGCGAGGCCGCTCGTCGGGCTCGGGAAGGTGAGGCCGCGGTTGTTGAGGAAGACAAGGTCGAAGAGGCGGAAGCCCTCGCGTGGTGGCGGCAGCGCGCGGATGATGCCGAAGTACCAGAAGAAGACGAACAGCAGCAGCGGGATGTTGCGGACGAACTCGACATAGGCGTAGGCCAGCCGCGAGAGCAGCCAGTTGCGCGAGAGCCGCGCGATGCCGACGAGGAATCCGACGAGGCTGGCCAGCACGATGCCCAGCACCGAAACCAGCAGCGTGTTCAGCACGCCGACCAGCAGCATCCGCGCGTAGGTGGAGGCGGCGCCATAGTCGATCAGCTTCATCGGCAGATCGATGCCGGCGTTCGTCCAGAGGAAGCCGAAGCCGGACGCGATGCCGCCGCGCACCATGTTCTCGCGCGCATTGGCGACGAAGTAGCCGACCACCGCCAGGAGGGCGACGATCACCAGGATCTGGCTGGCGGTGTCGCGAACCCGCTTGTCGTTGATGAAGGAGGCGACCGGCGGCGGGCGAAGGCCCGCCGCCGGATAGACCTGGCTCATTGGAACGGCGAGGTGAAAAGGATGCCGCCCTTGGTCCAGAGCTGGTTCATGCCGCGCTCGAGCTTGAGGTTGGAGCCCATGCCGACGGTCCGTTCATAGGACTCGCCGTAGTTCCCGACCTGCTTGATCGCGTTGTAGAGCCAGTCCTTGCCGACGCCGACCATCGGGCCGAAGTCGCCTTCGACGCCGAGGATGCGGCGGACTTCGGCGCTTTGCGACTTGGCCTTCATCTCATCGATGTTCTTGGAGGTGATGCCGAGATGCTCGGCGGCGATCATGCCGTTCAGTACCCAGCGGACGAGATCGGCCCATTGAGCGTCGCCATGGCGCACCACCGGCCCCTGCGGATCGTTGGAGACGGTTTCGGTCAGGATGACGTGGTCGGCCGGAACCTTCAGCTTCTGGCGCTGGCCGGCGAGCGCGCCGATGCCGGCGGTGTAGGCGTCGCAGCGCTCGGAGTCATACGAGGCGATGGCGTCGTCGTTCTTGGCGAAGGTGACGATGGTGACCTTCATGTTGCGCTCGCGGAAATAGTCGCCGGCGTTCTTCTCCTCGGTCGAGCCGGCGGCGACGCAGACGGTGGCGCCGTCGAGGTCCTTGACCAGCTTCACGTTCGCCTTCTTGCGGACGACGAAGGTCTGGCCCTCGTAGAAGTTGATGCCGACGAAGTCGATGCCGAGCGAGGCGTCGCGCGAGAAGGTGATGGTCGAGTTGCGCGACAGCATGTCGACCTGGCCCGAGGTCAGCACCGCCCAGCGCTGCTGCACCGAGGTCGGGGTGTACTTGACCTTGGTGGCATCGCCGAAGATGGCTGCGGCGACGGCCCGGCAGAGATCGACGTCGATGCCCGTCCACACGCCCTTGTCGTCGGCGTAGGAGAAGCCCGGCAGCCCGAGATGGACGCCGCATTCCAGGTTGCCGCGCTTCTTGACGTCGTCGAGCGTGCCGGCAACGGCGACGGTGCCCGCCAGCATCAAACCGGCCGCCAACGCGGCCAATAGGTTACGTCTCATGATCATCTCCCGAAAAGGTCCGAAATGGCGGCGGAGAGGGCCACGGCAACCTTCGGAAGTCAATATCGCGGGCGACTCGACAGCCCGCCCTTGACGCCCCCGCCGGATCGGGTTTGATCGCACCTCCCGCCCGCGTCCGGAGCCCCTTTTCCCGTGACCCAGACCCGCTTGGCCGTCGATATCGGCGGTACTTTCACCGACGTCGTGCTGGAGGCCGGCGACCGCCGCCTGACCAAGAAGGTGCTGACCACTTCGCGCGCGCCCGAGGAGGGTGTGATGGAGGGAACCCTGGCGCTGCTGGCCGAGGCCGGGGTCGCGCTTGGCGCCGTCGACGTGCTGGTCCACGGCACCACGCTCGCCACCAACGCCATCATCGAGCGGAAGGGCGCTCGGACGGCGCTGATCGCGACCCACGGCTTCCGCGACGTCCTCGATATCGCCTATGAGAGCCGCTACGACCAGTACGACATCTTCATCGAGAAGCCGGTGTCCTTGGTCCCGCGCGCCCGGCGCTTCACCGTGCCGGAGCGGGTCGATGTCGGCGGCCGCGTGCTGCTCGCCCTCGACGAGGCGGCGGCTGCGACCCTCCCGGCGCAGCTTCAGGCTGAACGCATCGAGAGCGTCGCCGTCTCGCTTCTGCACTCCTATGCCAATCCGGCACATGAGCTGCGGGTGCGTGAGATCCTGCTCACGGCCCTGCCCGATCTCGCCGTCACCCTCTCCTCCGAGGTCTGCCCGGAGGTCCGCGAATACGAGCGCACCTCGACCGCCGTCGCCAACGCCTATGTGCAGCCGCTGATGGCCGGATATCTCGGTCGCCTTGATCGAGCTCTCCAGGCCGCCGGCTTCCGCGGCACGGTCTACCTGATGACCTCCGGCGGCGGCCTGACGGCGCTGGAGGCGGCGGCGCGCTTCCCGATCCGCCTGGTCGAGTCCGGCCCCGCCGGCGGTGCCATCCTCGCCACCCACGTCGCCGCGCTGGCCGGCGAACGCCGGGTGCTCTCCTTCGACATGGGAGGCACCACCGCCAAGATCTGCCTGATCGAGGACCTCAAGCCCGAGACCAGCCGCGCCTTCGAGGTCGACCGCGCCGCCCGCTTCCTCAAGGGCAGCGGGCTGCCCTTGCGAATCCCGGTCATCGAGATGGTCGAGATCGGCGCCGGCGGCGGCTCGATCGCCAAGGTCGATGGCCTGAAGCGCATCGTTGTCGGACCGGAGAGCGCCGGCTCCGAGCCCGGCCCCGCCTGCTATGGCCGCGGCGGCGACGAGCCGACCGTGACCGACGCCGACGTGGCGCTGGGCCGTATCGATCCCGAGCGCTTCGCCGGCGGCAAGATGCGCCTCGATGCGGCCAAGGCCGCCGCCGCCCTCGCCCGCCACGTCGGCGGGCCGCTGGGCCTGAGCGCCACCGTCGCCGGCTTCGGCGTCGTCGAGATCGTCGACGAGAACATGGCGAACGCCGCCCGCGTGCATGCGGTCGAGCGGGGCCGCGCCGTCGCCGACGCGACCCTCATCGCCTTCGGCGGTGCTGCCCCGCTGCACGCCTCCCGCCTCGCCGAGAAGCTGGGTATCCGCAAGGTCATCATCCCGCCCAATGCCGGCGTCGGCTCGGCCGTGGGATTCCTCCGGGCGCCGGTCGCCTACGAGGTCGTCCGCAGCCGCTACATGCGCCTTGAGGGTTTCGATGCCGCCGGCGCCAACGCGCTGTTCGAGGCACTGGCCGCCGAGGCGCGTCAGGTGGTCGAGTCCGGCGCTCGCGGCCGCTCGCTGGAAGAACGGCGCACCGCCTACATGCGCTATGTCGGCCAGGGCCATGAGATCGTCGTGCCGGTGCCATCACGCGCGCTGATCGCCGATGATACGGCGGGGCTTCGGGCCGCCTTCGAGAGGGAATACGAGGCGCTGTTCCAGCGGGTGATCCCGGACGGCGCCATCGAGGTGCTGAGCTGGACCCTGACGCTCTCGACGCCGCACGACCTGCCCGCTGCGCTCGCCCCCGTCGCCCGCAGCGGCGGCGCCAGGGCGATCGACCGGCGCTCGGTATTCGACGCAGAAGCCGAAGCCTTTGCCGAAGTGCCGGTCTACGGTCGCGCCGACCTCGCCCCTGGGCAGACGGTCGCCGGGCCGGCGCTGATCGTCGAGGACGAGACCACGACCTTCCTTTCCGCTAGATTCGATGCCCATATCGATGCCGCCGGCTCGATCGTCCTGGAGCGCCGCTCATGACCGGTCAGATCGCCCAGATCCGCTATCAGATCATGTGGAACCGCCTGATCGCGGTGGTCGAGGAGCAGGCGCAGGCGCTGATCCGCACCGCCTTCTCGCCGATCGTGCGCGAATGCGGCGACCTCTCGGCCGGCATCTTCGACCTGAAGGGCCGCATGCTGGCCCAGGCGGTCACCGGCACGCCGGGCCACGTCAACTCCATGGCGCTTTCGGTCTCGCACTTCATTGAGAAGTTCCCGCTGGCCTCCATGCAGCCCGGCGACATCTACATCACCAACGACCCGTGGATGGGCACCGGCCACCTCAACGACTTCGTCCTGACCACGCCGGCCTTCCACCGTGGCAAGCTGATCGCACTGTTCTCCTGCACCAGCCACCTGATGGACATCGGCGGCATCGGCTTCGGGCCGGACGGCACCGACGTGTTCATGGAAGGGCTCTACATCCCCCACCTCAAGCTCGCCGAGGGTGGCCGGATGAACGAGACGCTGATGGCGATGATCCGCGCCAACACACGGCTTCCCGTCGACACCGAGGGCGACGTCTATTCGCTGGCGGCCTGCAACGACGTCGGCGCCAAGCGCCTCGCCGAGATGATGGACGAGTTCGGGCTCGACTCCCTCGACGATCTCGCCGAGCACGTGATCGCCAACTCCCGCGCCGCGGTCGAAGCCGAGATCGCCAGGCTGCCCAAGGGCACCTATCGCAACACCATGCGCATCGACGGGTATGACGAGCCGATCGACCTGACCGCCGCGATCACCGTGGGCGAGAAGACCATCCATGTCGACTTCACCGGCACCACCGGCGTGCAGAAGCGCGGCATCAACGTGCCGATGGCCTATACCGAGGCCTATACCTGCTTCGGCCTCGGCTGCGTGGTGGCCGCCCGCATCCCCAACAACGCCGGATCTCTGGCGCCGCTCACCGTCTCGGCCCCGCCGGGCTCGATCCTGAACGCACCCTATCCGCGCGCGGTCGCCTCCCGCCACGTCATCGGCCAGATGCTGCCCGACGTGGTCTTCGGCTGCCTCCGCCAGGCGGTGCCGGAGCGCGTGCCGGCCGAGGGCACGTCCTGCATCTGGATGATGAGCCTGCGTGGACCGACGGCGACGGATGCCGCCGACAAGCGGGGATTCGCCGTCACCATCACCTCGAACGGCGGCACCGGCGCCCGGCCGATGAAGGACGGGCTCGACGCCACCGCCTATCCGTCAGGGGTCAAGGGGACGCCGGTCGAGATCGCCGAGTCGATCGCGCCGGTGGTGTTCTGGCGGAAGGAGCTTCGCCCCGACTCCGGCGGCGCCGGCCGTACCCGCGGCGGCATGGGCCAGGTGATCGAGGTCGAGTCCTCGAAAGGCCTGCCCTTCGAGCTGCTCGCCGCCTTCGACCGCATCGACCACCCGGCCCGCGGCCGCGACGGCGGCGAGAACGGTGCCTCGGGCGTGCTTCAGCTCAAGTCCGGCCAGAAGCTGAAGGGCAAGGGATTCCAGACCATCCCCGCCGGCGAGCGCCTGGTGCTGATGACCCCCGGCGGCGGCGGCGTCGGCGCTCCGTCAGAGCGGGCGGGCGAAGCCAGCGCGCGCGATCTCCGGGATGGGCTGGTGACGGCGGCGGACTAGGAACGAGGCACGCCCCCTCATCCCAAACCGTTCCCCCGGTGGGAGAAGGGCTTACGAGGGAGAGGGGTCTTACGCCCCGAGCTTGTCCAGCGTCCTCAGCACCGCGTCGCCCATGGTCGTTGTGCCGACCTTGGCCGAGCCCGGTGCCATGATGTCGGGAGTGCGCATGCCGGACGCCAGCACCTCCTTGACCGCGTTCTCGATCAGATCGGCGTCGTCGCCGAGATCGAAGGAGTAGCGCAGAAGCATCGCGAACGACAGCATCTGCGCCAGCGGATTGGCGATGCCCTTGCCGGCGATGTCGGGGGCCGAGCCGTGGATCGGCTCGTAGAGCGCGTGGCGCTTGCCGGTGGTCTTGTTCCTGGCGCCGAGCGAGGCCGACGGCAGCATGCCGAGCGAGCCGGTCAGCATCGCCGCGCAGTCGGAGAGAATGTCGCCGAACAGATTGTCGGTGACGATCACGTCGAACTGCCTCGGATTGCGGACCAGCTGCATGGCGCAGTTGTCGGCGTACATGTGCTCGAGCTGGACGTCCGCGAACTCGGCTTTGTGGATGCGGTTGGCGACCTCCCGCCAGAGCACGCCTGTGTGCATCACATTGGCCTTCTCGACCGAGTGCACCTTGTTGCGGCGCTTCTTCGCCAGCTCGAAGCCGAGGCGCACGATGCGCTCGATCTCGGGCGTCGTGTAGACCTGGGTATCGACGGCCTTCTTGCTGCCGTCGGCGCGGGTCTCGACGCCGCGGGGCTCGCCGAAATAGACGCCGCCCGTACCTTCACGCAGCACCAGGAGGTCGGTGCCCTTCACCACGTCGGACTTCAGCGTCGAGGCATCGACCAGCGCATCGAATACCGTCGCCGGGCGCAGATTGGCGAAGAGATCCATCTCCTTGCGCAAGCGCAGGATGCCGCGCTCCGGCTTCTTGTCGAAGGGATTGGCATCCCATTTCGGCCCGCCGACCGAGCCGAACAGCACGGCGTCGGCCGCCAGCGCGTCCGCCATGGTCTCGTCCGAGATCGGCGTCCCGTGCTTGTCGAGCGAGGCGCCGCCGACCAGCCCTTCCTTCAGGTCGAAGCGGACGGCGCGGCGCTTGTCGAACCAGTCGACCACGCGAAGCACCTGGGCCATCACCTCGGGCCCGATGCCGTCGCCGGGAAGCACGAGAAGCTGCTTGTTCGCCGCCATCACTCTCAACCTCGTTCGGGGGAATGGGGTCTTTACCGAGGATGCCCAGGATGCGCAAGAGCCGACGCCCTCTGGGCGCCTGCACCGCGAACATCAGCTAGGCGAGTTGGACCTGCGTTACCGCGGAGAGCCTCGCAGCGCATGCACGAAACTCGGCTCGGGCAGGTCGTCCGGATCGCCGAAAACCATGAAGCAGTCGTTGAACCAGGCGACGAAGCGGTCGGCATGGGCGCCGGTGCCGATCGGGAACTGGCGCATCTTCCAGCGGTTGTTGACGCCCTGTTGATGGTAGAGGCCGCCAGCATTGTAGGCGCAGGCGACTTTCGGGGGATCGAATTTGGTGACGCGCTTCTGGCTCGCGATGTAGGCGGTGCCTGCGAGGATCGCGGTTGCCGGATCGCGCAGGTTCTCAGGCCCGAGCGCGGAATCGCCCAACGCCTCGCGCGCGGTCGAGATCAAGGTCTGCATCAGGCCGATCGACACCCGATGCGGAGTCTCCTCATAGGAGACGAAGCCGGGTTCGGAACGCTCGGCGGCAGGGTTGCCTCGCGACTCCGTCGCGATGGTGGCGAGGATCAGTTCCACCGGAACTTCGTATCGGCTAGCCGCAGTGCGAATGTCCGCTTCGAAGGTCTGCCAGATGCGCGTGACCGTCGCCGGCTTGCCGCCGCTGCCCTTGGGCCTGGTCTCGCCTTCGCAGAGAACGCCTTTCTGCGTCAGCTCCCACCGGATGCCGTCGCGAAACCCATGCGGCGCGGTGAGGGTCGGGAGATCGATCGCCATCGAACGCGCTCAGCCCCCTGCCGTCGCAAGGTCCATCGGCTCCATCGTTCCGGCCGGATCGATCAGGTCGACGATGAGGCGCCGGACCTGCCCGGTGACCCGCCCGGCAGGCGCCAGCGCCGCGGCGCGCCCGAGGAAGAAGCGAATGCCATTGGCGGTATTGTTGGCCCCGACCTGCCATGCGGTCGGAAAGGCGCTGCCCGGAGGCCCCGGCAGGAAGATCGCCAGAACTTCCCAGATGGTCATGGCGGGCCAGGGCGGATTGACCGGACGAATCCGCATGTTGGGGTCGTCTGCCGCCCTATCCAGGACTTCGTCGGAAGTGTCCGGATCAGCGGCCGTACCGAAGGTGTAGCGGTGCAGGTCGGGCGTGGTCAGGCATCGAAGGCCGCTGATCACTGAGTTGACGTTGCGTTCCGATTGAGCCAGCGTCACGGCTGTCGGGGTCGCCGGATTGACCGCCCGGGCAATGAGTGACCGGCGCAGCGGCAGTCGTTTGGGCTCGCCATAAAACTCGGTCAGCAATTCGCGCGCGGCGAAATCGCAGAACCCTTCGTGAAAGGCGATGTAGGGCTGTTCCTGCGCCGCCATCGTGTCGCGACCCGACAGGTACGCGCCGACCCAGTCGGTCGATCCGCGATTATGGTCATAGTTCCAGATGTGCATGATCTCGTGGAACAGGATGAACAGCTTGCTGACGTTGCCGACGCTTTGCGAGACATGCACCTGGCGCTGGGTCAGGAGCCCGGCGATATGCGTCGCCGAGGACACAGCCCGCTGCGCCGGCCAGATGACGTGCACCCGTCCGGTGAAGGCGAGGGCCGGATTCACCCTCCGGAGGCGGTTCGCCAGCCTGAGCGCCGCCGTCCAGAAGATCGCGCGTACAATGTTGTCGGGATTTTGCAGACCGCCCGCCGCGGTCGGCGGCGCATTCATGGAGAACAGCAGCGTTCCGACATCGCGCCTGATGTCGGTCACCGGCATCGGATCCTGAAAGACCGTCATCCGCCCCGAACCCGTCGCCGACGGCCGGAGATGGAGGTCGTCGTTGCGGAACCGGGCGCTCAGGCGAAAGCGGGTGGGCCCGTCGGGGCCGCGGTCCCGCAAAGTGAAGCGCCCCGCAGCGTCGGTCCGGCCCTCGGCCCGGACGACGAACTGGCCGGAACCGTCCGACGTCTCGGCCAGGAGCGTGATCTCGACATCGGCCAGTGGCAGCGGACGGGACCTTGAGACGCTCACCTCGCCCGGCGTCGGTGGCGGCGGCGTGGACTCGAGCGGGAAGTCATGCTGGGTCTCGAGCGTCCCCGACACCGACCACTCGATGCGTTGAGTTGTCATAGCTGTGCCCCCCGATCGCCGTAGAGTTCGATGACTAGTGCGTCGTCTCCATGGGTAAAGCGGTCCTGAAGGAGGTTAACACCAGGGGGCGCCGCGACCGGCGAGCGCTCCCCGGTTGGGTCGGTCAACGACGCTAGGTGTATCGGCCACCCTCGGCGCCCCCTAGGGTAGCATAGCCGCTCGGGCTGGCGACACCAATCCTCGGCCGCGCTACTCCGAAGCAGGTCGCTCTAGAGCCAAGCCTGGCTTTGCCGGCGCTGGGCCTCGAAGGCATCGATGCTCTTGCCCTTCTGAAGCGTGAGGCCGACGTCGTCTAGACCGTTCAGGAGGCAGTGCTTGCGGTGCGGGTCGACCTCGAACTTGATCACCTCGCCGTTCGGGCGGGTGATCTCCTGCCTGACGAGATCGATGGTGACCCGCGCGTTGGCGCCCTTCTCGGCGTCGGCCATCAGCTTGTCGACCTCGGCCTGAGGCAGCGGGATCGGCAGGATGCCGTTCTTGAAGCAGTTGTTGAAGAAGATGTCGGCGAAGCTGGTCGAGATGACGCAGCGCACGCCGAAGTCGAGCAGCGCCCAGGGCGCGTGCTCGCGGCTTGAGCCGCAGCCGAAGTTCTCGCCGGCGACGATCACCTCGGCCTTGCGGTAGGCCGGCTTGTTCAGCACGAAGTCCGGCTTCTCCTTGCCGTCCATGTCGTAGCGCATCTCGTCGAAGAGGTGCGTACCGAGCCCGGTGCGCTTGATCGTCTTCAGGAACTGCTTGGGGATGATCTTGTCGGTGTCGATGTTGATCATCGGCATCGGGGCGGCAACCCCGGTCAGTTGAGTGAACTTCTGCATGTCCGTTCTCGGCTGGGCGTTCGGGTCTCCAGATATCAGGCGGCGATGCCAAGGACCAGAGTATGGCCCTGTTCAGCCCCGCCTTGTCGATGTCGTTCTCGGGGAATAGCCTCGTGTGAGCGTAAGGACTCCGGAGCGCGAAAGGGGATGCCGTGACACAGCCATATGGCCAGCCGAGCGGCGACGCGATGGCGATGATGCGCTACGACGCGAACAAGAAGTCGATCGTGGTCGCCTACCTGTTGTGGTTTTTCCTCGGCATGTTCGGCGTACACCGTTTCTATCTGGGCCGGACCGGAAGCGGGTTGGTCCTGCTTCTGCTCACGCTCGTCTCCGGCGCCCTGTACATCGTCATCGTCGGGGCAATCCTGATGGGGATTCCGGCGCTCTGGTGGCTCATCGATGCGCTTCTCATCCCCGGCATCGTCCGAGACTACAACAACCGCCTGATTTCCGAGGTCGTGCGCTAGGTCCTACAGCGTGCGGATGTCGGCGAGGCGGCCGGTCACCGCCGCCGCCGCCGCCATCGCGGGGCTGACTAGGTGGGTGCGTCCGCCGCGGCCCTGGCGGCCCTCGAAATTGCGGTTCGACGTCGAGGCGCAGCGCTCGCCCGATCCCAGCTTGTCGGCATTCATGGCGAGGCACATCGAGCATCCCGGCTCGCGCCACTCGAAGCCCGCCTCGATGAAGATGCGATCGAGGCCTTCCTCTTCCGCCTGATGCTTGACCAGGCCGGAGCCCGGGACGACCAGCGCGTTGACGTGTGCGGCGACCTTGCGGCCCTTGGCGACCTTCGCCGCCTCGCGCAGGTCCTCGATGCGGCCGTTGGTGCAGGAGCCGATGAAGACCTTGTCGACCTTGAGCTCGGCGAGCGGCGTTCCCGGCGTCAGTCCCATGTAGTCGAGCGCGCGCTCCATCGAGGCGCGCTTGCCGGCGTCCACCACGTCGGCGGGATTCGGCACCTTGCCGGTGATCGGCAGCACGTCCTCGGGGCTCGTGCCCCAGGTCACCTGCGGGGCGATGTCCTTGGCGTCGAGATGGATCTCGCGGTCGTACTTGGCGCCGGGATCCGAGGGCAGCGTCTTCCAGTAGGAGACCGCCGCCTCCCAGGCCGCGCCCTTCGGCGCCATCGGCCGGCCCTTGATGTAATCGAAGGTCGTCTGGTCCGGCGCGATCAGGCCGGCACGGGCACCGCCCTCGATCGTCATGTTGCAGACGGTCATGCGGCCTTCCATGGAAAGGCCGCGGATGGCGGAGCCGGCATACTCGATCACATGCCCGGTGCCGCCAGCGGTGCCCATCTTACCGATGATGGCGAGCACGATGTCCTTGGCGGTGACGCCCGGAGTGAGTTCGCCCTCGACGGTGACGAGCATGTTCTTCGCGTGCGACTGAACCAGGGTCTGGGTCGCCAGCACGTGCTCGACCTCGGA